>NZ_JBWNLD010000030.1:0-1339 GCF_056521145.1 Klebsiella sp. CSG-1
TGATGTAGCCCCCTGAAACACCGGACAGTAGCTGTATCTCCAGATAAGAGATAGGCTTGAATATATGTCTAACACTAACGCCAATTTTGAGATGACCGGGATCCTGTTAGGGCAAGAAGCCCGTAAACGTAAAACTCCTCAGGAGAAGATCGCCATTATCCAGCAGACGATGGAGCCGGGCATGAATGTCTCCCATGTCGCCCGCCTGCATGGTATCCAGCCCAGCCTGCTGTTTAAGTGGAAGAAGCAATATCAGGAAGGCAGCCTCACCGCCGTTGCGGCCGGAGAGGAAGTCGTTCCTGCTTCTGAGCTTACTGCTGCTCTGAAGCAGGTCCGGGAACTTCAGCGCCTTCTGGGCAAGAAGACGATGGAAGTTGAGATCCTGAAAGAAGCCGTGGAGTACGGCCAGTCGCGAAAATGGATAGCGCACGCGCCCTTGTTGCCAAAGGACGGGGAATAGCCCTGGTCAGCCGCACCATGGGCGTGTCGCGTGCGCAGCTGTCACTGCGGATTAACCGTTCTGCCGACTGGCAGGACAGGCGCTGTAACCGGCGTAATGACGAAGCAGACGAAGAAATACTGTCGGCTATCCTCGACATCATCAGCGATATGCCGAGTTATGGTTATCGACGCGTGTGGGGCATCCTGCGCAAGCAACGTCGCACAGAGGGACAGCCACCTGTGAACGCCAAACGGCTTTACAGGATAATGAGCGAGCATAACCTGTTGTTGTTGCATGACAAACCAGAGCGACCGAAGCGTGAACATAAGGGCAAGATAGCGGTGGCAGAAAGCGATATGCGCTGGTGTTCAGATGGCTTCGAGTTCGGCTGCGACAACGGCGAAAAACTGCGGGTAACGTTCGCGCTGGACTGCTGCGACCGTGAGGCCATAGACTGGGCAGCAAGCACGGGAGGCTATGACAGTTCGACCGTGCAGGATGTGATGCTGAGGTCGGTGGAAAAGCGCTTCGGCGACAGGCTACCGGAAACACCAGTGCAGTGGCTGACGGATAACGGTTCAGCGTATACCGCGTATGAAACGCGGAGGTTCGCGAGAGAGCTGAATCTGGAGCCCTGCACAACAGCGGTGAGCAGCCCGCAGAGTAATGGCATGGCCGAACGGTTCGTGAAAACGATGAAAGAAGACTATATCGCGTTCATGCCAAAACCGGATGTGAGAACAGCACTGCGAAACCTTGCAGTAGCGTTCACGCATTACAATGAAAACCACCCGCACAGCGCGCTGGGATATCACTCCCCGAGGGAATACCGGCGGCAGCGGACATCGTTAACTTAAGATACAAAAGCTGTCCGGAGATGGAGGGTCAAGATCAACG
>NZ_JBWNLD010000031.1:0-1177 GCF_056521145.1 Klebsiella sp. CSG-1
GAGCATAGCAACTGTCTTTCGAGCGCGGCTACGAAGCATGCTGGTGATACATCGGATCCCATGCTTCATTCTTTTTCAGCATTGCATTCAGGATGGTCAGCAATTTTCTGATGCAGGCCGTCAGTGCAACTTTTTTAGGTTTTCCTGCGGCAACCAGGCGTGTATAGAACTCTTTAATTACAGGGTTGTGCCTCGTCCCAACCAGGGCTGACATATAGAGAGCTGTACGGACTGAAGTTCGCCCTCCGAATACAGTTCGGCGACCGCGCATCGTACCGGAATCCCTGTTTACTGGAGCAACCCCAATAAGGGCACTAATTTCTCGTCGTGACAGTGAGCCAAGTTCTGGGACTTCTGCCAGTAGTACGGCGACTGTCGCAGAGCCAACTCCTTTAACTGCGTTCAGAAGCTCGGATAATTCACTGAAATGCTCCTTGATGTGAATCGCCATTTCACCTTCAATACGCGCCAACTCGCCCTTCAGGGCCGAAATAATTGATCTGATGCTTGCATGGCTCAGAGGATGCGAGGGATGTAATCGGTTTCGTTCGGCTGTAAGCATGATCGTGAGCTGTCTGCGTCTGACCACCATCGCAGCCAGAATCTGCCTGTGGGCATCAGGTAAGGGACGAATGTATCTTTCCCGTTCTGGGTGCTGGTTAATAACTTCCGACATCTGAAGCAATACTCTGGCATCTATACGATCAGTCTTCGCCAGATAGCCCATTGCACGAGCAAAATCTCGAGCCTGGCGGGGATTAATGACGACAACGTCAAACCCTTCTGATTGAAGATAACAAGCCACACATGACTCCAGACCCCCTGTCGCCTCCATGAGGATCAACCTTGTTTCATTTCGCTTTAACTCTCTGAGAACTTGAGTAAAACCGTCAGTTCCATTTGGTACAGTGAACTGGCTGGCAATATTGCTGATTGCAATATCCAGAGTACCTTTTGAAACATCTATGCCTGCACAACGTTGATTTGACACGCTCATCTATACCCCTCCTTGCAAATACGATTTGAAGTTCGGACAACTGTTCGGGCTTCAGATGAACGGCTCAGCCTGTGCGTCAATCGCTATGCTGCGGGCTTTAATAACCCCGGGAGGAATCGGACTACACAGGCCTTGCCAAATCTAAGCCAGATCATAGTAATCCACTTTTGAGATACAAGG
>NZ_JBWNLD010000032.1:0-1138 GCF_056521145.1 Klebsiella sp. CSG-1
GATTCCAATCCTTGCCTCTGCCGCAAGCATGACCATTCCGGTTGCTGCAATGGCAGACAATATTGTTTGTCATGGCGGCTGGAGCATTGAGCGACACGTTACCGGTAGTGCCAGTAGTGGATTCATGAGCTACATGAAAGATGTTGGCGTCATAAAGTTATTGCATAACGGCAAGCTCATTTCACAAAAACGCATTCAGGACATTCAGCAATCGGTGTATCAGACCAGTGGTGCTCCACTTGTTAACTACGAGTTTGATGTTGATAAAAACAGTTTCTATATCCTTGCTCTGGATATGAGCACTCAGGGTGCATCAGGTGGCGAGCCGGATATCAAACTTTGGGGTACTGACGTAATGGGAATTGATTGCATCTTACAGGTAGGTGCTGAATGAAAAAATTAATCACCCTTCCCTTATTGATATCAATGACCGGTTTGTTATTTGCAAATCAGTCACTGGCGATTACGCAATCACAGATGCAGATGAGAGCGACTGCTACATGTGATTCTTACGCAAGTATGTCCAGAATTGCCAGTCCAGGCGTGGTTTATGAAGTGTGTCTGAATGGAGCTAAAGAATCGATGCAGGGTCGAAACTCAGCATGCGAAAGCAAAATACGACAATTCAATAAACAGGCGGATACATTGCATGGAATGGAACGCGCTGAGTATATTGAAATTTCTCAGGCATATCGCATGGGTTGCAATGTTGGAAAGCAAACACCCAAGATAAATAGTGAAAACAAGCAAGCAATAGCGAAACCCTTATCACAAAAGGAAATAGAGGAAAGGCAAGAAATACAAAATTATAGCATGGAAATTCGTAATGCATTTAGCCAAATCAGGAGTGGCGCACCTGACTTAACAGGACAAAAGTGCTCTATTAAAGTATGGTTCTCTCAAAGTGGTAATGTGTTGTCAATAAAAGTAGAGTCCGGTGATAATGATGCATGCTCTTATGTTTTAAAGAGAACCCAAAAAATCAAGCTCAGTGCAATGAATGATAGTCAGTACAAAGTGTTTAGAAATACACCTATTGATTTTAGTTTTTAAAAACACTACTCATAAGATAAGTTTCTGATTTTTATTACTGATAGGAGTCTTCACTTTTGTGGAGATTCTTATTTTTCTTTTCTTA
>NZ_JBWNLD010000033.1:0-1136 GCF_056521145.1 Klebsiella sp. CSG-1
CAACAAAAAGAAAATAAGAATCCCCACAAAAGTGAAGACTCTTACCCGGCATGAACTAGAATTTAAAGTTGAGGGATGGATTACGGAACACTCCGTAAACTTCATTACTCATAGGGCTAAGCCTCATTCCCTTCGATGCCTGCAATACCACAGAGCAAAGCTCTTCATCTCCGGATTCCTTCCTGGCTGACAGAACCTCACCTTTCTGTGACATCCAGACATTTATTGAACATTCTTTTCCTGAAAAACGCGTCGCATCACCAATTCGCCGCATAAATTCATTTCTGAGTGAAGACTGAAAACGTTGAAAATCGGGGGAGTCAAGGCGAACACTCCTGGATTTATAATCGTCAGCCTGCTTTGTTTTGTTGGTGGCACTTTGTTTTCCGGCTGCATCTGCTTTCTCCTTTGCGGCCGCTTTCTCCCTTGTTGCAGCATCATTTTTTTCTGTGTTGTTTTTGCTGCGAAGCTTTGGGTATTCCGAACCAGAACGATAAGCACTTAAATACACTTCTTTGCCAATATCATTCATTCCAGCCAATATTTTTGAGTCAACCGACTGGCGATTGTTACCCGCCATAATTCCCGCAAAACACACCATCTGAAACTCGCCTTTGATTTGATTCCACTCAGCTAATGAAATCTGTACTTGAGGGGGGAGATTCGAGGTTGAATATTTGGCTGCTTTAGATGATATGTCATCGCATATTTCATTTGGATTAAATGAGCTTACTGGTTTTTCTTTTTGCTCGGGCGGTCTGGGATAGTCAAAACCAGAGAATCCATTCAGCATTGCATAGTAAAGCAGGCTCCCCATGGCTGCTGAAAATTTTTTCTGCTCTTCATTTCCCCCGGGAAGACTGGAGTCAGTCCATTTCCTTGCTTCAGCAAGAGAGTGAGCATTGGCAGCTTCAAATCCCATGTCGCCCATGGTTTTGCCTTTATTGCAGAACGCAGTCAGTGCATCTTTAAATTTTTTCGATTCCGTCTTGTACTGACTGAATGCGGTAATGGTGTCCATGCCGTACTGGCTGACAGGATGGTTATCGCAGTCTTTATTGATACCCAGTGAGTCGGCATTTGCCGAACAGGTAAATGGCAGCAGGCTTGCACTTATTACAGTCGCAGCAAGTATT
>NZ_JBWNLD010000034.1:0-1024 GCF_056521145.1 Klebsiella sp. CSG-1
AACCCGATCATGATGAGCGCCGGAGAATTGGAGAGCGGGAACGCGGGGGAGCCGGCGAAATTGATCCGGCAACGGTACCGTGAGGCGGCGGACAGGATCAAGAAGGGGAAGATGTGCTGCCTATTCATCAACGATCTGGACGCGGGTGCCGGGCGGATGGGCGGGACGACGCAGTACACGGTGAACAACCAGATGGTTAACGCGACCCTTATGAACATCGCGGACAACCCGACGAACGTGCAGCTGCCGGGCATGTACAACAAGGAGGACAACCCCCGCGTCCCCATCATCGTCACCGGAAACGACTTCTCCACCTTGTACGCGCCCCTCATCCGTGACGGCCGTATGGAGAAGTTCTATTGGGCGCCCACTCGCGAGGACCGTATCGGCGTCTGCAAGGGTATTTTCCGCACCGACGGTGTGGCCGACGACGACATCGTCGTACTTGTCGACACCTTCCCCGGCCAATCCATCGATTTCTTCGGTGCTTTGAGGGCGAGAGTGTACGACGACGAAGTTCGGGGATGGATTAGTGGAGTGGGAGTGGAGTCGATCGGGAAGAAGCTTGTGAACTCAAGGGAAGGTCCTCCGACATTCGAACAACCCAAGATGACTCTAGCGAAGTTGCTCGAATACGGGCACATGCTGGTCCAGGAGCAGGAGAACGTGAAGAGGGTGCAGCTTGCCGACAAATATCTCAAGGATGCGGCGCTCGGAGATGCCAACCGGGATGCCATGGATCGGGGGGCTTACTAATTCCGCTCTTAGACAGACAAATGTTTTATCGTTTGTTTGTCTGCGTTAAGGTTGCGCTGATCCCATACGTCTCGTCGCAAATCGATCCGAGTCGAAGATGGATCTTTCAATAATGGCTGATGATCGATGCTCATATGGTTGGATACTAAGCAGTTTGTTGTGTTCATTTTTGTGTCTTGATTTTGAACTTGTTTCTTCTGCAAATCGTGTCTAGATAATTCTAAGTGTTCATAGCTTTGGTTGATTGCTGTCATGAGCTATGATTTTC
>NZ_JBWNLD010000035.1:0-779 GCF_056521145.1 Klebsiella sp. CSG-1
TCTCTTCGCCAAAACAGCTTCGGCGTTGTAAGGTTAAGCCTCACGGTTCATTAGTATCGGTTAGCTCAACGTATCGCTACGCTTACACACCCGACCTATCAACGTCGTCGTCTTCAACGTTCCTTCAGGACTCTCAAGGAGTCAGGGAGAACTCATCTCGGGGCAAGTTTCGTGCTTAGATGCTTTCAGCACTTATCTTTTCCGCATTTAGCTACCGGGCAATGCCATTGGCATGACAACCCGAACACCAGTGATGCGTCCACTCCGGTCCTCTCGTACTAGGAGCAGCCCCCCTCAATTCTCCAGCGCCCACGGCAGATAGGGACCGAACTGTCTCACGACGTTCTAAACCCAGCTCGCGTACCACTTTAAATGGCGAACAGCCATACCCTTGGGACCTACTTCAGCCCCAGGATGTGATGAGCCGACATCGAGGTGCCAAACACCGCCGTCGATATGAACTCTTGGGCGGTATCAGCCTGTTATCCCCGGAGTACCTTTTATCCGTTGAGCGATGGCCCTTCCATTCAGAACCACCGGATCACTATGACCTGCTTTCGCACCTGCTCGCGCCGTCACGCTCGCAGTCAAGCTAGCTTATGCCATTGCACTAACCTCCTGATGTCCGACCAGGATTAGCTAACCTTCGTGCTCCTCCGTTACTCTTTGGGAGGAGACCGCCCCAGTCAAACTACCCACCAGACACTGTCCGCAACCCGGATCACGGGTCTACGTTAGAACATCAAACATTAAAGGGTGGTATTTCAAGGTTGGCTCCA
>NZ_JBWNLD010000036.1:0-702 GCF_056521145.1 Klebsiella sp. CSG-1
CACACTATCGTTAAGTGAATACATAGCTTAACGAAGCGAACCGGGGGAACTGAAACATCTAAGTACCCCGAGGAAAAGAAATCAACCGAGATTCCCCCAGTAGCGGCGAGCGAACGGGGAGGAGCCCAGAGTCTGAATCAGCGCGTGTGTTAGTGGAACGGTCTGGAAAGTCCGGCGGTACAGGGTGATAGCCCCGTACACTAAAATGCACACGTTGTGAACTCGAAGAGTAGGGCGGGACACGTGGTATCCTGTCTGAATATGGGGGGACCATCCTCCAAGGCTAAATACTCCTGACTGACCGATAGTGAACCAGTACCGTGAGGGAAAGGCGAAAAGAACCCCGGCGAGGGGAGTGAAAAAGAACCTGAAACCGTGTACGTACAAGCAGTGGGAGCCTCTTTATGGGGTGACTGCGTACCTTTTGTATAATGGGTCAGCGACTTATATTCTGTAGCAAGGTTAACCGTATAGGGGAGCCGCAGGGAAACCGAGTCTTAACTGGGCGTTAAGTTGCAGGGTATAGACCCGAAACCCGGTGATCTAGCCATGGGCAGGTTGAAGGTTGGGTAACACTAACTGGAGGACCGAACCGACTAATGTTGAAAAATTAGCGGATGACTTGTGGCTGGGGGTGAAAGGCCAATCAAACCGGGAGATAGCTGGTTCTCCCCGAAAGCTATTTAGGTAGCGCCTCGTGAA
>NZ_JBWNLD010000038.1:0-637 GCF_056521145.1 Klebsiella sp. CSG-1
TTCCGCCTACATGCTTAAACCGGGACAACCGTCGCCCGGCTAACATAGCCTTCTCCGTCCCCCCTTCGCAGTAACACCGAGTACAGGAATATTAACCTGTTTCCCATCGACTACGCCTTTCGGCCTCGCCTTAGGGGTCGACTCACCCTGCCCCGATTAACGTTGGACAGGAACCCTTGGTCTTCCGGCGAGCGGGCTTTTCACCCGCTTTATCGTTACTTATGTCAGCATTCGCACTTCTGATACCTCCAGCAACCCTCACAGGCCACCTTCAACGGCTTACAGAACGCTCCCCTACCCAACAACACATAGTGTCGCTGCCGCAGCTTCGGTGCATGGTTTAGCCCCGTTACATCTTCCGCGCAGGCCGACTCGACCAGTGAGCTATTACGCTTTCTTTAAATGATGGCTGCTTCTAAGCCAACATCCTGGCTGTCTGTGCCTTCCCACATCGTTTCCCACTTAACCATGACTTTGGGACCTTAGCTGGCGGTCTGGGTTGTTTCCCTCTTCACGACGGACGTTAGCACCCGCCGTGTGTCTCCCGTGATAACATTCTTCGGTATTCGTAGTTTGCATCGGGTTGGTAAGTCGGGATGACCCCCTAGCCGAAACAGTGCTCTACCCCCGAAGATGA
>NZ_JBWNLD010000039.1:0-576 GCF_056521145.1 Klebsiella sp. CSG-1
GCCTTCCTCCTCGCTGAAAGTACTTTACAACCCGAAGGCCTTCTTCATACACGCGGCATGGCTGCATCAGGCTTGCGCCCATTGTGCAATATTCCCCACTGCTGCCTCCCGTAGGAGTCTGGACCGTGTCTCAGTTCCAGTGTGGCTGGTCATCCTCTCAGACCAGCTAGGGATCGTCGCCTAGGTGAGCCATTACCCCACCTACTAGCTAATCCCATCTGGGCACATCTGATGGCATGAGGCCCGAAGGTCCCCCACTTTGGTCTTGCGACGTTATGCGGTATTAGCTACCGTTTCCAGTAGTTATCCCCCTCCATCAGGCAGTTTCCCAGACATTACTCACCCGTCCGCCGCTCGTCACCCGAGAGCAAGCTCTCTGTGCTACCGCTCGACTTGCATGTGTTAGGCCTGCCGCCAGCGTTCAATCTGAGCCATGATCAAACTCTTCAATTTAAGTTTGATGCTCGTGAATTAAACTTCGTAATGAATTACGTGTTCACTCAGAGACTTGGTATTCATTTTTCGTCCGAGGACGTTAAGAATCCATGTCACTTTGAGTGCCCACACAGATTGTCT
>NZ_JBWNLD010000004.1:0-509334 GCF_056521145.1 Klebsiella sp. CSG-1
AATCGTTTCATTTGAATCAGTTCCTGAAGCGAACATTCAGAACACTCAACAAGCCCAGTGGAGGCCGCAAGACATTTCAACCGTTAGGCGAACCAACCAGACTCAGCACATCCAGATTCTGCGAGAACAAGGATGCCCACAAATCACTGGATTCTGCCTTAATCCATGTTGGTGCGCATAATGTATATTATGTTAAATGGTATCTGGAGGACACTGAGTGCATCACCACACGTAGACCTGCCTCGGTCATATACATCCCCTTCCTTCAATTAGTTATCACAGGTTTCCATTATCTTCAGGAGCTCAGGCGCCAGCATGCTTTGCTGCCGGGCACCTGAAACGAAATCTTTGCCGCGGTGTTCACGTACCTGGCTTAAAACCGTTAAGAGAGTTAACGCTTCAGATGTTTCTCGAGAAACTGGAAAACTTGATCCAAATTCTCTTTCGCCTCAAATTCGGCTGTACCGTGTCCTGCTCCCTGGAGCTGAACGTAGGTAACTTTATCTTCACCAATCACGGCTTGTAACGCTTTCGCAAAATTTTCGCTTTGTTGGGTTGGCACGATTGGATCTTCCGAACCGTTCATCAGGAAAAATGGCACGCTATCCTTTGAAATATAGCTTTGTGGATTAGCAAATCTAACTAAATGAGGAATTTTACTGATTTGCATCCCCATATATTGTGACTCGCCCGAATCCGCAGCATTGTGAATTTGCAACGACTTTTTACCACTTTCCTTGAATTGGGCGTCCATAGCACTAAAGTCGGTCGGGCCAAAGAAACTGACTACGGCATTCACGCGGCTGCTTTGCTTTGCATTGCCCAGGCTTAAATCTTCCAGCACAGGGATGCCTGCCGTTGTACCAAGCATTGAGGCTAAATTGGCCCCTGCAGAATCGCCCCACGCCACCACCCGATGAGGATCTAAGCCATATTTTTCCGCATTCGCTTTTATAAAACGCACCGCGGCCTTAACATCGTATACTGCCGCAGGGAAAGTCGCCTCGCCAGCCAGGCGATAGTTGATTGACACGACGGCGTAGCCGCGTTTTAGCCCTGTCATCGGAGCATCTACTTCGCTAGTGCCTTTATCGCCGAAAATGAAACCACCGCCGTGAATGGCGATGATAACCGGATATGGCGCCTTGCCTTCACTGGGTAAGTAAATATCTAACTTTTGTGCGTTTGACTGAGTCGCATAAGGTATATCAAGCCATTTATAAGTAACCCCCTGCGTGTTCACCCGAGGCATTTTGCTCATCATTTCACGCAATGAATCCATATTGGCAGACTGTTCTCTTGCCATAACATTCATACTCCCAAACGCTAATATCCCAACGGTAAACAAGGTCGCTAACTTTTTCATTGCATTGTTTCTCAATTTTACCACCTGTAATCGTTGTTCCATGTTGCCTCCTTTTTTATATTTGGAGCTGGTCATCAGGATAATCAGCTGTTGGCAACCGGTAATTTTTTTGGAAAAGTCAGAGGGAGGCGCCCAAATACGGACTTCGAGTCGTGTATTACCAGTGACATTCAAACAATAAAAAAAGGCGTGCAGAACACGCCTGAAAATAAAATTAAAGCGCTGCTTTTACCGCTACGGCTAAATCTTGTGTTGGGCGACCGAGCAAACGAGAAAGTGTTTTGTCGGTTGAGAATAAGGCCCCTTTTGAGGCATCAACATCCGCCTGAGCAAGTAAGTGTGCCAGTCCTTCTGGCAAACCTGCATTTAACAACGCGCTTTCGTAATCTGCAGCGGGAATATCCACGTAAGGGATCTCTTTACCCGCTTGTTTGCTGATTTCTGCTGCTAATTCTGTAAGGGTGTAAGCGTTGTCACCTGCCAGTTCGTAAGTTTGGTTATCGTGCCCTTCGCCGAATGCCACATTTGCTGCGGCTTCCGCATAATCAGCACGCAATGCTGAAGCAATTTTTCCATCTTTTGCCGAACCGTAAAATGCATTTAATGCTAATGCCGCTGGCACAGAAGCGGTATAGTTTTCGGTGTACCAGCCGTTACGTAAAATAGTATAGGTTAACCCTGATGCTTTTAAGGCCTGCTCGGTAGCAATGTGTTCATCTGCTAATAAGCCAACGGTATTTCCACTGGTTGCACCGAGCAAACTGGTGTAGATAATATGCCTTACACCCGCTTTTTTCGCCGATTCGATCACGTTTTTATGTTGTACTTCACGCTGGCCTACCTCGCTACTTGAGACTAAAAGTAGTGTGTCCACACCCTGCAGGGCCTCTACTTGACCTTCAACTTTTGAATAATCAAATGCCCGCGCTTCCGCCCCTGAAATTTTTGCCGGGTTACGTACCAGGGCGATCGCATTTGCCCCTTTTTCTTGCAGTTTTGCCAGAGCGATTGCGCCGAATTGACCTGTTGCACCTGTTACTGCGATAGTTTTCATTATGTATTCCTTTGAAAAGTATGTTGAATTTCGACCATGGTTGCCGAATCGTTCGGCCTTGATGTGATTCATTATAGGTTAAAACTTACTTTTAGGAAGTACGTACAAAAATGTAAGTATGTGATTAAGTTATCATTATTTTTTAACTTATTGATTTTTAAATAAAATAAAAGTGAGTTTGTTTTATATGAAGCGGAGAAATAGCATCATCAACAGCCCGATCTGGCAATTTTTTTGCATTTTTGGTTGTAGGAGAGACTTAAATTCACTAAACTTACTTTTAGTAAGTGTTTATGTTAAATAGGTTCTATAAATGCACGATCGGCTGGATCAAACTGCGTTGCGCGAGAAAATTCCTGAAGAATTTTTTGTAGAAGACAGAATGCTGGGCAATGTGTTGCTTTCACAATGTCCTTCCCGTGAAATTTTGCACCAAATAACGGGCAAATGGGGATTGCTTGTAATGTTAGTGCTGAAAAATGGCACGAAACGCTTTGGCGAACTTCGCCGGGAGGTGCAAGGCGTGAGCGAACGAATGTTGACCCAAACGCTACAACAGCTTGAAGAAAATAAAATGTTGCTGCGAAAATCGTTCAACACCGTCCCGCCCCACGTTGAATATACCCTCACGCCACTTGGCGAAGAGGCTGCGGGTAAAATTAAAGAACTCGTGGATTGGCTACAATTTAATATTGGAGATATTCTGGTTAATAAAATGACATTAGAGAAGCAGTAAGATCTGCAATGCTTCCCGGCGAGGCCTTGATTTGGCGTCATTCTGTTAAGGCCCCCTCACCGCTATTTTTTCACGGCGGCTTCAAATTATTCGGCAAAGATTAATCCTTGAGTAACGCGTCGGCCGTCGCTGGAAAGAACCGCTTCCGGCAGCGTCACACCGCCGGACTTGAACGCGATATGCGCTGATATTGCTCAGGGAACGCCAGGGCTCCCGTTCTAACACTAGCCAGAAAAATTAACCGAGCATGATCCCGCCATCCACCGCTAGCTGCTGTCCGGTCACAAAATCATTTTTCATCAGGAACAAATAGGCAGACGCCAGCTCGTCAATTTCAGCCGTACGCCCCAGTGGAATAACGCTGGCGAAATGCTGGCGGGTATTATCCACTTGCTCTCTGGACTGTTCTCGCCAGAAAGGGGTAACGGTCCAGGTGGGCGCGACCGCATTAACCCTCCCCTCAGGCGCCATTTCCGCTGCCAGCCCCTGCACCAGTGCCTGGATACCGAGATTACCAACATAGCTCGCACAGGCATGCTGCGCCCGGCCACCGGTACCGGATGTAAAGATCAGCGAACCACCGGAACGGAGCTTCTTGGCAGCCAGCTTCCCGATCACTACGTTGGTAAGAAATTTAGAGTGAATGACATGCTCGATAGTCTCCATGCTTGCTGCCAGAAAACCGCCGCCCATGGCGTCTCCAACCATCGAAACCAGATGATCAAATGGCGCAAGCTTAGCGAAGCAGGCTTGCAATGCATCATGATCGTGGGCATCGCAAGCTAGCGTTTCACACACCTTTATATTCTGCGCTTTCAGCATAGCGCGCGCCTCATCCAGCCGTTGTTGGCTACGCCCCATCAGAGTCAGTCTGGCTCCTTCCAGGCCAGCGCGCTGTGCTATCGCAAAGCCGATACCAGAACTTCCGCCAACGATCAGCAAATGTTTATTCTGCAATTCCGCCATGTTTATTCCTTTTCATTCGTTAATGCTTCGACAGCAGCCTGCTGCTATCAGCGTATCATTCGCGCCATGAGCGCCGTTGACGCCCACCGCCCCAATCACTTCATGACCAGACCCTTTCGTGCGTACAGGTTGTCATCCGCTCTCCTCTCTAATTTGCTGATGAAGAGGGATCGCCGTCGCGTCGCCAGGACAGTTTTTTGCCGAAGCCAAGCCTATTATCAGTGAATTTCATCTCATCAATGTCGATGGCCCACACCGGGGCGGACATGACGCGTGCTGCCGGAAAGCGTTGGTAATAGCGTTTACGGGCGTCCTCGCCCTCCTGACTTTGCAACAGGCGAAGTTCGCCACGAAATTGCAGGCCGCGAATGTGGATAACCGTCTGCGACTGGTCGCTGACGGTACCCGCGACCAGAGTCCGTTTACCCGCCATCCGACCATGTCGTGACGCGGGACTGGTTAAAAGGTAAAAAGCGACTGCGCCGGGGTCAAAGACATAGAAAGCGTTGGCGCACCACAGCGATACGCCGTCGCTAACGCAGTACGCCACGACATGCTGAACCTTCAGCCACTCGCTGATGCGAGAGAATATCTCCATGGCTTTTCCTTATGCCGTTAGCACCGGCGAGTAAGCGGACAGCTGCGAAGCATATTGCCTGAACCGGTCAATATTCCCAGGCGCACACAGTTGCATCACCAGCCATGGACTAAACAGTTCAGGGAGGCTGTCCACGGCCGCGCTAAGTGCCGCAAGCGGCACCCAACGAGCATCCATAACTTCGCTCTGACGAAGCGTAAGCGATGTGGTGACCCGGGCGGCATAGACCGGACAATATTCATTTTCAACAATGCCTGACGGATCGGTCGCACAGTAACCGAAGGTCTCGTCAACGAGCGTAATCCCCTCCACCTCTACCCCAACTTCATAGCGGCAGCGTCGGCGAATTGCGCTCTCGAATGACTCCTGCCACTGCGGGTGGCCGCAGACTGAGTTGGTCCATACGCCAGGCCAGGCTTTCTTATCAAGCGAACGTCGCGTCAGCAGGCAGTCGCCGTCGGAGTTGAATAGCCATGTTGAGAACGCGAGATGCCGCGGGGTGTGCTCATGATGAGCGACCCGTTTCTGTAACGTGCCGACAGGGTTCTGTTCCTCGTCCAGCAATACAACATGTTCATAAGCAGAGCGTAATGTCATTGTTTCACCTCAAGCAGCACAATGCCCGGCATACGCCGGGCAACGGCAGGCGCTAACCAATGAGATGGGCCCATAGCCAGGAGAATGGCATCACCAACACCAGCGCGGGTAGCATGTTGGCGACCGGGAACATCTTGATATTGCAGATACGTAAACCGGTCGCAACCATTAACAGGCCGCCGGCACAGGAGAAATCCGCCATCATATCCGCCGAGAGCAGCGGCAGGATCATCGTGGCCAGCATCGCGAGCGCCACCTGGATAACTATCAGCGGTAAACCGATAGTCATCACCGCAAACCCCAGCATGGTGGCGAAAATCCCGGCGGTGAAGAGATCGAGGACCGTCTTGATATAGAGAATCGACGGGTCGCCGGTCATGCCTTCATGCATAGCGCCGAAAATACCCGTACCGCTGGCGCAAAACAGTACAAGGATCGCCACAAACTTCTCGGTGAACGCCTCCTGGGTTAATCCCTTCACCGGCGGTAAAAAAGCGTTGATAACTGAACGGGTGGAACCGGCCACCTTGCCGATGCCTCTTTCGACATAAAGGATTTCACCAATAGCGGTGCCGATGATCATCGCCAGTACGACGGCAGGCATAAACGTCACTTTAATGACCAGATTGATCCCAAGGCCAACCGAACATAGCCCAAAAATAAGCGGTAGCGAGGTTTTTACCCTCTCCGAAATAGCACTGCTGGCAAGGGCGCCGAGCAGGCCGCCCACGATGACAGCGCCACCGTTAACATAGGGTCCAATTAACATATTATTTCCTCAGAGCGTGACAGGAACGACGCTCTCCGGCTGTGCGGGTAGCCCCTCTTCCCCCCAACGAGGAATGGCGCGGACATCCAGGCCGAACAGATCCAGCGCGCGCGCCACGCTATGAGTGATAATCTCATCCGGGGTCTGCGGGCGTTGATAGAGCGCGGGCACCGGTGGAAAGATGATCCCTCCCATCTCCGTCACCAGCTGCATATTACGTATGTGGCTCAGGTTGAGCGGCGTCTCACGCGCCATCAGCACCAGTCGGCGGCGCTCCTTGAGGACCACATCTGCCGCGCGCGTAAGCAGATTGTCCGTCATACTGTGGGCAATACAGCCAAGCGAGCGCATGGAACAAGGAGCTACGAGCATGCCAAGCGTCTTAAACGAGCCGCTGGAGATCGCGGCGCCCAGATTACCAGGAGAATGGACCACATCCGCCATCGCCGTGACATCCGCAAGCCGATAGTCCGTTTCCAGTTCGCAGGTTTTTTCCGCGCCTTTCGACATGACAAGATGCACTTCAAGCCCGCGGCCCTGAAGTAACTCCAGCGCCCTGACGCCATACTGAAAACCCGACGCGCCGCTGATGCCGACGATAATGCGTTGTGTGGCCATGCTTTACTCCTTTATTCGAAATCCGGCAGAAAACGTTTCACGTCCACTTCTTTAAAATGAGAACGTTCAAAATGCGCTTTCAGATGGAACGGCACGGTACAGTCGAAAATCGTTTTGCATGACATACCGTCCTGGGTAATTGACGGGCTGTAACCTGCCGCCTGGGACGGGTCGAGCGGATGACAACGTACGCCAGGAATAAAGAGAGTATCCACATCCCCCTGATACCGGGTCTGCATTGCCCACATCACGTCATCGCTGTCAAAAATGTCCACATCCTCGTCGACCAGAATCACATGCTTGAGCTCCGGGAAAGCGGAGAAAGCAAGTAGCGCAGCCTGGCGCTGGCGCCCTTCGTCAGTAGGCGCTGATTTTTTAAACTGCATGATCGCCAGCAGCTTACCGCCGCCTGCCGAGTGGGCGAAAACGTTCAGCAGTTTGCCCGGCATTGCGCGCTCAACCATTTCCAGAATGCTCGCTTCGGTCGGGATACCGGCCATGTTGACGTGCTCTTCGCCGGGACCCACTGTCGTCCGCCAGATTGGATTGCGGCGATGAGTGACGGCTTTGACCTTGATAACAGGCAGCGCCGCTTTGGCTTCGCCGGTATAGCCCGGGAATTCCGGCATGGCTTTACCGGTGTTGGTATTCTGATCTTCACGTACCCGAACATGGGGCAATAGTTCACCTTCAATAACAATTTCCGCATGGGCGATAGCGCGTTCATTGATGGTTTTACACTTCACCATTTCCACCGCATGACCGCGCAGGGAGCCTGCGATACTCAGTTCATCAAAACCCAGCGGCGTGGTAGGCGGTTCAAAACAGGCGGCTACTTCAATTGCCGGGTCAACGCCGATGCTGATAGAGATCGGCAATGGCTTGCCTGCGGCTTCCGCTTTCATGCGGAACGCGTCTATATGGCGTCCCGGCGTCAGCCACATGGATAGCTCATCCCGGCTCTGAATACACAGGCGGTGAATGGTAATATCCGACTCACCGGTTTGTGGATCGGAGGCGTAACATAACCCCATGGTAATATACGGGCCGGCATCCTCTTCGGTATTGGTCGGCGCGGGAAGCAGCGTACGAAGGTCAAAGTCAGGTTGGTCAGCATAGTGCACCACTTCCTGACAGATGGCGTTCCCCTCGACCAGAATCGGATCGATTGGCGTCTGTACCGAGTTTTTCAGCAGCTGGCCCAGTTTTTCCGGCGCGCAGTTCAGAAATTGGCCGACGCGTTTACGTGAGCCGTTGATACCGATAGCCACCCGGGTCTGTGGAAAACCTTTAATGGTATTGAACATCATCACCGGGCCGTTTTTACGCGTCGGACGCTCGCAGGTGCCGCCCGCGCCCACATAGCGATAAACCCCGGACAACTCCGCCTGCGGATCGACTTCGACGCTGGTTTCGACATATTCACCTGGCGTACGCTGCAGCAGTTCCAGCGCGGAGCGCAAATCATGGATGGTGTTTTCTTTTTCTGGAGGGATATTTTCCATCAGTAAAACCTCTTATGCATAATAAATGTTGCGGTGCAAAAAATATAAAACATTAATAATATGATGGACAAATACCATTTATGTCATAACGGCCACACTAAAATGGTATGCATTATTTTAATTAACATTAAATGGATATTTGTTTAACAAAAAAGACAATGGCATACGCTCTGTAATTATATCCCTGTGCGACTTAAGTTTATTGACATCCCGCCCTAACCCTCCTATAACTCGCAAAGCAGTGACTATCAAGGTAAGTATCAGATGGACTTAAAACGCATAAAGTATTTCTGCAAAGTCATCGAGCACGGCTCGATCAGCGAGGCTGCGCGCCAGTTGAATATGGCCCAGCCGCCGCTCAGTAAGCGCATTCAGGAGCTGGAGGACGAGCTTGGCGCGCAGCTGCTGGTCCGCAGCAGAAACGGCGTGGAAATAACCACTGCCGGTAATTACTTTTATCACCGCGCATGCCAGATCCTCAATCAGCTTGAAGATACCGTTCGGGAGACGGTAAAAATAGCCCAGCGGGAAAATGCTTTTATCCGTATAGGACTGACTCATTTATTTCAATCTTATTTCCAGCCGCTTATTCTGGAGTTATATCGCCGCAATCCAGATATTGAATTACGTATTACCGTTTCGGACTCCAGTAATTTAGAATCTTTTCTTCATGATGGTCTCATTGATATCGCTTTTATGCAGCGGCCGCACCCGGATGACGCTTTTCAGTGCCATGAATTTCCTCCGGTAGCAACGGTGGCGGTGATTAATAAAAAAATATTACCGGTTGCGCCGCACGAACCGCTGGCGATATCGCAGCTGGCGTCAATGCCGCTGGTTCTGCTAAGGCGCTACGAGGGGACAGGAATATACGAGAAATTTGTCGACCTGTTTTCGGAAAACGGGAAATATCCTAACATTATCATGCATATCACCCAGCCTAAAGCGATCATTGATTGTCTGGAATCGGGTCTGGAAGCGGTCTCGCTGTTACCCGCTTCCGAGGTGGATGCCCGACGTCTGGAAAAGTGTTTCGTCATTCCACTGGCCCCTTCCCCTGATATTTTCTTTCCGGCAATGGTCAAAATGTCGGCAATGTCAGAGATTAGCGAGATAACGGATATCCTGCGTGACGGCCTGATCATGGGTCAGCCCACCGCCTAAGCCGTTTTGCGGAAAAATATTCTTCACCCGTCCGCAGCGCCTATAACCGCCGGGCAAGCGATGGTCCCTTTATGCTGACCCTCGGGTTGATTTTCCCTGGTTTTACCGACCTCGGGATTAGCATCTGGCCAAATATGACTCCGCCGTCGATCTCTGTCTGGCTGGCCGCCTCTCCGCGGCAAAATCAAACCTGATGAGGCTACCATTGAGGCATACATTAACGGAGAACACGGCTATGAACAGCAAAAACGAGACGCCTCGTCTGTTCTGGAAAAAGCGGATGTGGATGGTCATTATCAGGGCGGCCAGCGTGCTGGCGCCAGGAGTAGTGGCGATGCTGTAAGCTGCTGATGGCCGCCGCCGGTAAGAACAGACCGGGCTACCCAGCTGGCCCGGTCTTTTTACCCGCCGCGCTTAACCGCGTTTAAACAGGCGGGCGGCCTGGAACAAGCCGAAAGAACTCACCAGCATCTCAATCCCCACAATTGCGGTAACCAGCGTCACCGAAGCTTCCGGCCCTGAACCGATCAGCGTCCAGGCGATGACCAGATCGAGAATACCGATGACAAACTGCAGCCAGTTTCCCGGTAGCCCGCGATGTACATACCCCGCGACCAGGCGCGCGATACCGCCAAAAGCAAACAGCACCGCCAGATAAACGGCCAGCGCCAGAATCCCCGCCAGCGGGCTGGTGATAAAAACATAGCCAAAGAGTAGATAGGCGATACCGAGCAGAATACCGCCGATCGTGGGCCAGGTGTTTTGCGCACGGTTGGCAAACATACCAACAACTAATCCCGCGCCGCTCAGCATTAGCAGGACGCCGACGAAAATGCTCAGTACGGTCCCGGTGGCAAATGGATTGATCAGGCACATCAGTCCGCCAACCAGTAACAGGAAGGCAACGACCAGCAAAACCCCGCGCTGTTTTTTGAGGATCTCTTCACTCAGAAGTTGAGGAGTACGACGGTCAAAATTTAGCATAATGTATCTCCATGATTGGCTCTCCCTATCCGCTGGCCGCCTCGGAATGAGGGGCCGAAGAGCGTGGTTATGTCAGATTAAAATAACGATCGGGTTGATATGTATCGGTGGTAAAGGTTTCTGTCGGGTCATATGCAAAAAATTACGTTCGATGGCGTTGCTGATAACGTTGAGCGGCAGGTCGTTAGGATCGATGCCAAAATTTTTTAACGTCCTTAAACAAGACTTCTTTTTATATTACTGACCCGATGACCGGTGCGCCGGGCCTGTTTTGCGCCCCCGGCAAGCGGGCATTTCACCCTCCTGACTTGCCGCAGGTGAAATCAGCTTTAAGCGTAGCAGAAGGAGTAATAACGGGATGCTATGCGCTCATGAAAGCTGATGGATCTTCAGATCAAACAACGAGATGATGCCCATCAGGTGAGAAAAGATCTCACTCTGTAGTTGCTCATAGGCGACCCACTCGGTTTGGCTGGCAAAGGCATAGAACTCGACCGGCAAACCGTAGGTGGTGGACGGTAGCTGTCTGACCATCAGCGTCATGTCCGTTCTGATAGCTGGATGCTGCGCCAGCCAGGCTTTAGCGTATTCCTGAAACAATTCGATATTGGTTTTCGCCGCTGAGTCAGCGGCCATCAGCGACGCTAATGCGTCATGATTAACGATTGCCTGTTTCCCCTCAGGGGTCAGGATGCGTACCGTGGCGATATCGACATTAATCGTACGCTGGATGCGCCTGGCGCCATGCTCCACCATATAGCGCCAGTTTTTAAACGAGCCGGAAACCAGGGTATAGGTCGGAATAGTGGTGATGGTATTGTCAAAATTAAGCACCTTGACCGTCGTCAGCCCGATATCCTGGACGGAGCCATTGGCGCCGAGGGAATCCAGTTCAATCCAGTCCCCCGGCTGCAGCATATCATTCGCGGCAAGCTGTATCCCGGCGACCAGCCCCAGGAGCGGGTCTTTAAAGACCAATAACAGCACTGCCGCAATGGCGCTTAAGCCACTGAACAGAATGAGCGGTGATTTATCAACCAGCAACGAAATAAGTAAAATACTATAAATCACCGCCCCCGCCAGCTTGAGGCTTTGCTGAAGGCCGTGATAAGGCAAGCCCTTAAACTGAAGGTTTGTTTTGAGTAAATCGCAGATAACATCAATAAAGGCATAAAATGCGAGCAGCGCAAATGTCAGGGTCCAGATCCGCGCGCCGGTCAGGATCCACGCCAGTATTTCATGGTGTGGGTTGGCAATGAATGACAGCTGGGCGGCCAGCACTGCCCCTTGCAGGGTTAATACCATACGATGAAAGAAGTGATGATGGGTAACGATCGTCAGTTTTGATGTTTTTTTCTTCGCGACTTTGCGATCGAGATATGGCAAAACCAGGTAGTGGGCCACGCAGTGTAAAAGAATAAAGATGGCAATTACCCGCAGCACCGGTATATCGCTATTCAATACCATGTCGTGCAAATGCTGGTATAAATCATTATCCCTAAAATAGTACATCATAATTTTCTGCTTATTTCCGACTATATATTTTGCTAGTGGCGTGATTTTAGCGCAAGGCCCCGCCCGGCGAAACCGGCCCGTCTCCGCGACCATCGCAGATGGCAAACGGAAGGCAACATCGGGCTGATGAAAGCCGTACGCCGCTTCGACCCGGACGTCGGGGTCAGGCTGGTGTCGTTCGCCGTACACGGGATCAAGGCCGAGATCCACGAGTACATGCTGCGTAACTGGCGCATCGTCAAAGTGGCGACGACTAAAGCCCAGCGCAAACTTTTCTTTAATCTGAGAAAAGCCAGGCAGCGCCCTGGCAGGTTCAATCATGATGAAATAGAGATGGTCGCCCGAGAGCTGGGTGTCTCAGCGAAAGATGTCCAGGAGATTATCCGCGCGCGCTGGCTGGATGAGGACAATAAAGCCACGCTGCACGAACTGGCGGAACGCTACGGGATATCGGCGGAACGGGTGCGTCCGCTGGAGCAAAATGCGATGAAAAAGTTACGCATCGCCGTTGAAGCATGACGAGGCGACCTTGCCTGTCGCTGAGGCACCGGCCGCCCGCGAAAAACCGGTGGCAGGCGCCTGCTCAGCCAGCGACGACAACAGCCCCGTCGCAGATTGCCCTTTAAGCCAGCGGATTATTTAAAGTGAAAACTTTCCGGATGGTTATCCAGACTGCCGCTCAGCGCGGCAAACAGCACCGTTTTACCGTCTATCGATAGCTCATCGGGAACATTCAGCCAGCTGAGTTTCTGCTCGGCGCCGTCCTCAGCGCTCACGGAAAAGACGCCGGTCATTTTTTTTGCCTCCTGAGAATAGAGCACCGCAATACTTTGTGACGCACAGTCATGCGGTTTGCAGGACTGGAGAACGACATAGCGGACGCCGCCAATGGTCACGTTCTGCGCCTGCGATGAGGTTCCCCCCTGGGTAACCCACTCTGGTAGCGAGTGGTGTTGCGTCATCTGCGCAAACAGGGCCTGAGTCTGCGTATTTTTCGCCAGATCGCTGACCGTTAATTCACTCCCGGCGCAGGCGGAAAAAGCCATGACGGACAGTAACGAGATAATCAGATTGTTCTTCATTCAATGAACTCCATTTCTGTTCAATACGATGCGATTACCGCAACCACGGTAATTAAAGCATATCCCGCGCCGGGGACAAGTCCGCTTAACTTTTGTATAAACACCGGCGCAAACGAACAGGCGTCATCTCCCCTCTCAACCGTTGTATCTTCTGGCCTCTGAGATCCCGCCGACATCATATGTGGACCATTCGGTTAACTGAAGCTGGTTTCAGGTTTTTTCCCAGCGATCCGATGGTTTGAAAAAAGCTTTTTAACGACGATTGTACAAATTTGTTAAAAAAATGGTTTAAAAAGCATGAGTAGTTAACATTGATCTGAACCAGGTGGTACAATTGCCTGCTGAATGATTATGCTGAGGTCGTTGTACTTCTTTCTACAGAAGAGATCTGCCCGCATGACCCTGTAACAACTATCACGCTTTTTTCGGAGAGTTCCTGCATGTCTGAATTACACGACCGGCCGAGCCCTGTGCTCAGGATATGGTGCTGTATATTAGGGGTGGCGCTAAGTCTTAGCGGCCTGTTCTTTGCCATTGAAGGGGGAAAACTGATTTCTCTCGGCGGTAGCTGGTATTTTCTTATTGCCGGCATAGTGATGCTCTTCTCTGCCGTCCAGTATTTCCGCAGTAAATCCTCTGCTGTGGTGTGGTTCATTCTGGTTTTTCTGGGGACGCTGATTTGGGCGTTGTTTGATGCCGGCTGGGATTTCTGGCCGCTGGTCTCCCGTCTGATGGTCCCCACCGGCTTTATGCTGTTTGGCTTTGCCACCTGGCCCGCGCTGCGTCAGTGCGAAGGCAAGAGCAGCTTCAGCAAACCGTCTTATGCCCTCGCGGTCGTATTAGCCGCCGGCATGCTGGGCGCCTTCGTACAAATGTTCCAGCCGCACCCGACCGTCGCCTTCAAAGGGGAAGAGCTGCCGCTGATCCCGGTTGAGCCAAATAAAGCGCAAAAAAACTGGGAAAACTACGGTAATACCCCCGGCGGTGACCGCTTCGTCGCACTCGATCAGATTAACCGTAACAACGTCAAAGACCTGAAGGTCGCCTGGACTTTCCATACCGGCGATATTCCGATCAGCCCTGGCGGGAACGGCGCGGAAGATCAGCAAACGCCGCTGCAGGTGGGTGATAAAGTTTTCCTTTGTACTCCGCATAACAACGTGATTGCCGTTGATGCAAACAGCGGTAAGCAGATCTGGAAACGTGAAATCAACGCCCAATCTCAGGTATGGAACCGCTGCCGCGGTCTGGCTTATTTCGATGCCACCAAACCTATCGTTCAGCCTGACGTGCCGGGTTCCACCCCGGTACCCCTGCCGACTTTGGCCGCCGGTGACACCTGTCAGCGTCGTATCCTGATGAACACCATCGATGCCCGCCTGGTCGCTATTAACGCGGATAACGGTGAGTTTTGCTCCGCCTTTGGTAATAACGGCATCGTTGACCTGAAAGCCGGTCTGGGTGACGCCAGCGATCCGAAATATCAGCTGACCTCTGCCCCGACCCTCGCCGGAACCACCGTTGTGGTGGGCGGCCGTGTCGCCGATAACGTGCAAACCGATATGCCTGGCGGCGTTATTCGTGGCTTCGACGTCATCACCGGTCAGATGCGTTGGGCTTTCGACCCGGGCAACCAGGATCCTACGGCCAAACTGCAGGAAGGCCAGACCTACGTCCGCAGTACGCCTAACTCATGGGCCCCGATGTCTTACGATCCGGCGATGAATACCGTGTTCATGCCGATGGGTAGCTCATCCGTTGACCTGTGGGGGGCCAACCGTACTGCGCTCAACCACAAATACGGCGCGTCCGTGCTGGCCGTCGATGCGACTACCGGTAAAGAGAAGTGGGTTTACCAGACGGTTCATAACGACCTGTGGGACTTCGACCTGCCGATGCAGCCCAGCCTGATCGACTTCCCGATGAAGGATGGCACCACCAAACCGGCGGTGGTAATTGGCGCGAAAACCGGACAGATCTTTGTGCTCGACCGTCTGACCGGTAAGCCGCTGACCGAAGTCAAAGAACTGCCGGTCAAAACCCGCACGATTCCGAACGAACAGTATTCTAAAACGCAGCCGTTCTCCGTCGGCATGCCATCGATTGGCAATGAAAAGCTGAGCGAATCGGATATGTGGGGCGCAACGCCGTTCGACCAGCTGATGTGCCGTATCAGCTTTAAATCGATGCGTTATGATGGTCTGTTCACCGCGCCGGATACCGATAAGTCCCTGAGCTTCCCGGGTTCATTGGGTGGCATGAACTGGGGCAGTATGTCTATTGACCCCAATAATCAGTACCTGTTCGTCAACGACATGCGTCTTGGCCTGTGGGTGCAGATGATCAAGCAGGACAACAACCGGGCGGCAGCCAGTAACGGCGGCGAGTCGGTCAACACCGGGATGGGTGCCGTACCGCTGAAAGGCACGCCATATGGCGTAAATAAAGACCGCTTCATGTCTCCGCTGGGGATCCCATGCCAGAAACCGCCTTTCGGTACGCTGTCGGCTATCGATCTGAAGACCCAGAAAATCGTCTGGCAGGTTCCGGCCGGTACGGTACAGGATACCGGACCGTTTGGTATCAAAATGCGTGTTCAGATGCCGGTTGGCATGCCTACGCTGGGCGGTACGCTGGCGACTCAGGGCGGACTGGTGTTTATTGCCGGGACTCAGGACTATTACCTGCGCGCCTTCGATACCTCGAGCGGCAAAGAAGTGTGGAAAGCCCGTCTGCCGGTAGGCAGCGGCGGTACGCCGATGAGCTATGTCTCACCGACAACCGGTAAACAGTACATTCTGATCTCGGCAGGCGGCGCCCGCCAGTCTCCGGATCGTGGGGATTACGTGATTGCCTACGCGCTGGACAATAAATAAGTCTCAGTCTGGCGTAAATGAATACCTGCTCCGGCGCTATCCGCCGGAGCTTTTTTTTACCCGTCTCACCGGATGCGTCCCGTAGGTTGTGACATTTCGGCGGGTGGAAAATAAATCAGGCAGGTTATTTAACCTGCCTGAATGCTTTGCTAAGGCGCCAGCAGACTGACTTGCCGACCCAGGTCATCGGTGCGCCCTGCCCACCAACCGGTAGACGGCCCTTTAACCCTATTGTTATCAAAGGCGTGCGCGAAGTGAGTATTACGCCAGAGACTGGTCAAACTCGAGACGTTCGCCATCCGGGCCACGAATCAGCAGGAACCGGACCTTCTCTTCCTCGACCGGCCCTTCATCCAGCGGATAACCTAACGTCGTGAGCATCGTCATGACCGCAGCAAGATCGCTGACTTCCAGCGCGATATGGTCTATCCCGCAGCGAGCGCGATCGAAGGCGAGGCCATTGGGTAGCTGGTACAGCTCCAGTACCACCCCACCCATTTCGATAAACGCGACTTCAATATTCCCGCTCGCCGAGGGTTTGCTAAAACGGCGCTGCAGCACAAAGCCGAGGGACTGATAAAAGGCCAACGAGCGCACGATATCCTGCACCTGGTAGCCGATATGAGCTAAATTACGTATCAGGTCACGCATTTTATACTCCTTTACGCACGCACCAAAAGCCATAGAAAGCGACATACACAAAGCATAACAACGGCACCATAAAGGCGATTTGCATATTGCCGCCGTTGAGATCGGAGATAATTCCCATCGCTAACGGAATCACCGCCCCGCCGATGATCGACATCACCACAATGGAACCGGCGGTTTGCGTATCTTTGCCCATCCCTTTAATCACCAGACCAAAGTTGGTTGGCCAGCACGGAGCCATGCAGAAGCTCACCAGTATCAGCGCATAGACCGCTAACATCGAGTGGCTGAAGACCGCAACCAGCAGCAGCACCGTCGCCACTGATGCAAACGCTCCCAGCAGCGCCGCGGGATTCAGACGATTCATCAGCCAGGTGGCGATACCTTTACCGATGGCATAGATAACCAGTGAGGCCAGCAGCCAGTAGGTGGCGGAGTGCTCGCTGGTCCCATGCTGAACAAGCTGTACGAAACGAATAGTGAAACTCCAGACGCCAACCTGCGCCCCGACGTAGAGAAACTGCGACAGGACACCCAGCCGAAAACGCGGCAGCGCAAAGAGACGTTTCAGCGTCGGCCCCATACTCTCGCCTGGCGTCTGCTGCTGCTGAGATTGTTCCCCCTTGCAGGACGGGAACTTAATAAAGACAAAAACCAGCGCCAGCACAACCAGCACCGAACCAATAATCAGATAAGGTCCGACGACCTGACTCACCATCTGATGCCGCGCCGCTTCTGCCATCTCAGCGGGCATGGCCAGCAGTTGTTCGTGACTCGGATCGTGTTCGCCGAAGACCATCATCTGACCGATAAGGACGCCGGAAATTACCCCCAGAGAGTTAAAAATCTGCGAGAAGTTAATGCGCTGCGTTGAAGACTGTATCGGTCCCAGCAGACTGGAATAGGTATTGGCGGATGTTTCAAGAAAAGAGAGGCCGCAGGCAATCACACCCAGGCAGGCAAGGAAAGCGCCATACGTCATAATTTGAGCCGCGGGCACAAACAGAAAGCAGCCCAGCGCGTACAGGCATAAGCCAATCACGATCGCCACTTTATAGGAGTAGCGTTTGATCAGCGCGGCGGCGGGCAGCGCCACAAAGAAGTAGCCAAGGAAAAAAATCGACTGTACCAATGCCGTTTGGGTATCGGTCAGATCGAAGCCCTTTTTAAACTGGGCAATCAGAATGTCATTCAGGTTACCTGCCATACCCCAGAGGGCAAACAGGCAGCATACCAGTAAAAACTGTAGCCAGGGGGTATGCGCCAGATAGGCGCTGGTATCCAGCTTTTCGTGGTGAACCGCATCTTTCTCCACTTTGTCAGTAATCAGCGTACTCATGGTCTATCCTCGTTATCGTTTTTTTACAGTAGGGTTTCAGGCCACTTCAACATCAGAAGTGGCATGGACAAGACGTTCCAGAGCTTCTTCATAATCGGGCAAAGATGAGGCGCCGCGCCTTTCGACGCTGACCGCGGCATAGGCCGCCGCAAACCGGGTGGCCTCATGGAGCGCATCGCCGCAGGCAAGGCGGGCAGCAAGTGCCCCATTGAAGGCATCGCCTGCTCCTGTGGTATCACAGGGCTGAGAGGGGAAACACGGGATATGGGTTTTCACGCCCTGTTCACTCAGTAAAGCGCCGTTCGCCCCGAGGGTGATGATGACGTTTTTCGCTCCGCGCGAGTGCAACACCTCGGCCGCCTGTTCGGCGCCAGGCAGATCGTCTACCCGACATCCGGTCATCAGCCAGGCTTCCGTGGCATTGGGGGTCAGTAAATCCACGTTGCTGAGAAAGACATCGTCGACCGGTTGCCAGGGGGCGGGATTGAGTACCACGAAGGCGCCGGAGGCCCTGCCTGCGGCAACCACCTGTTCAATAGCAGAGAGATTATTCTCCAGCTGAACCAGCACCACATCGGCGCAGCCGATCGCCGGAATGCAACCGGCAATTTCATCATCGGTCACCGTCATGTTGGCGCCAGGATCGACGGCAATCATGTTTTCAGCATCATCGCCTGCGACATAGATAAGCGCGTTACCGGTGGGGACCTCATCGGTCACCAGTAAGGTGACGGCATTAAATCCCACGGTCTTGAGATGCCGGCGCGCGAAGTGGCCAAAAGTATCTTCACCAATCTTGCCGATATAGTGGACATTGGCACCGGCCTTCAGCGCCGCCGTCGCCTGATTTGCGCCTTTGCCACCGGCGCTGGTCATACTCCCGGAAGCGACCAGGGATTCGCCAGGAACCGGAAAGCGTTCAACCCGGGCAACCATATCGCAGTTAAATGAACCAAATACACAGACTTTGCCTGACATTGCTCTCTCCTTTATGCGTGGGCCGGGGAATGACTCGCCTCGTCAAGATCCTGGATCAGCGTGTCCCAGGCCTGAGCAAGTGATACATCCGGGCGGAATAAACCGCTGCTTCCCAAAATCAGCACCTGGGCGCCTGCCTCAAGCAATTTCCGGTAGGTCTGGCGGTTACATGAGCCATCAACCTCGATAAGAAAGCTGAGTCCACGCTGTTGCTTGAGCTGCTGAAGCCGGGCGATTTTTTCGACCATTTCAGGAATAAAAGGCTGACCGGCATAGCCGGGATCCACGGTCATGATGGTGACTTTATCGAGCAGGTGTAGGTAGTGGCTGAGCGTTTCCAGCGGCGTGGCGGGATTCAGCACCATACCGACCTGTTTGCCGGCCTGGCGTACGGTATTGATCACGCGGAAGGCTTCACGACTGATGGTTTCAGGGTGAACGGAAATGGCGTCCGCTCCGGCGTCCAACAAGGCCGGGATAAACGCCATCGGCTCTTCGACCATCAGATGAACATCGACAGGTAAAGTGGTCCAGGGGCGAATTTGTGCCACGAAGCTGGTTGAGAGCGCCAGGTTTTTGACATAGTGGCCATCCATCACATCAACATGCAATCTGTCCGCTTTGCTGTTCAAAAAGTTCAGCTGGTCGCTCAGCTGCATCATGTCCATACACATGAGTGAGGGGGAAATGTAATAACGCATAATGCCTCTCTGTTTCGGTATTAATTCCGGTCATTCGCTGATTTCAGGCAAAGTCTGGCCCCACCGCACGGTGCGGTGTGTCGACAATGCATAGATTCACCGTCACGACGTGACGGTACACTCAGGCAATTTGTGTGCTGACGTTATGCCAGGTCATCTCTTTTTCGAGCAGCGGATCATCAAATGCTTCGGTTATCAAGCAATCCAGTTCTCCCAGACCGCCGATCCTTGCCACCCCCAGCCGTCCCAGCTTGCTGCTGTCGATCAGCGCCACGACCCGACGGGCTGCCATCATCATTTGCTTTACCTGGGCGGCATGAGCGTCCGTTCCGGCATACAGACCGCTGTCGCGCTCCAGCCCCTGACACGAGAAGAAAAACGTATCGATGGCATATTCGCGCAGCATGCGTCCCGTCATTTCGCCGAAGAAAGCCTCCTCGGTCGGTGAAAAATCACCGCCTAGACCAATCAGGTGTAAGGAGCGACGGCTCATCAGCGCCTGCAGAATAGCGACAGACGGCGTGATAACCGTTAACGCCATCTCGGGTATCTGGCGTGCCATAAACCAGCTGGTACTGCTGCTGTCCAGGAGAATGGTGTCCCCAGGCTGTAGCAGCTGCAGCGCTTTGCGGCCAAGACGCATTTTGGCTTCGCTATGCCGCAATGTACGTTGCTGAAAGCTCCCTTGCCCATCCTGGATCGGTAGACCAGACGGGAGCCCCCTGGGAGTGGGCGGTGGGTTTTCGACCAACAGCGCCCCGCCGTGACTGCGGTTTAAAATACCTTTTCGCTCCAGTTCACTGAGATCCCGACGTACCGTTTCACGAGAAACCCGGGTTGCTTGCGCAATCTCATCGACCCGCATGACACCATGTTGGCCTAACAACTCGACAATTAAGCGATGACGTTCCAGCGGTAACATAACTCTCTCTCCTGCAGTGCCTGATAAGATTACCTTGCCCGTCGATGGGGTGCTGCGACCGTGAAAACGTCCAGCAAAGATGGCGGTGCCCTCGTCACTTCATGTGATGAAAATCACATTTCTCCCCCTTCCAGCGACGTTTTTTCCCTCTTTTGACCGCCATCCGGTCACAAACAAAAGCAAACAAAAACCCATCCCCCTTTGCTTTTGTGCCCGTTTATGACCGTTTGTGACTGTGTGATCATCGTGTCTTCCTGTACCGCCCTGTTAATTAAAAGCAAATGAAAATAAAAAAATGCTTATTTGATCACATTATTTTCATTTAATGCGTTTTCTAATGTAAAAACGTGAGTATAAATCGTTAAATGAAAACAACTGAAAACAGATAACAGGATCAGACTATGAATGAGACCACTCGCCGTTTTGCCCGCTTAATTGACCTCAGCGCCGTCCAGGCGACCAGTACGGAAGCAGATATTCGTGCCTGTGCGGAACTGGCTACCCGCTACAACATCATTTCGGTGCATGTGCTGCCCTGCTGGACACGCTTTCTCAGTACGTTACTGCCGCAACAGGGACGGGGCGATATCATGATTGGCGGCCCGGTTGGCTTCCCTGGCGGTGGCCACACAACCGATATTAAGGTCCAGGAAGTCCGCCAGCTTATTGCTGACGGTGCCCGGGAAGTGGATATGGTGGTGAATATCGGCAAAGTATTGTCCGGGGATTATGACTATGTGCGCCAGGATTTGCGGCGGGTTGTTGAAGCCGCGGCGCCGGTACCGGCAAAAGTGATCCTCGAAACCCACTATCTCAATGAGGAACAGATCTGTCGGGTTTGCGATATTGCCGTTGAGGTGGGGATGAAGTGGGTGAAAACGTCCACCGGCTGGGCCCCTACCGGTGCGACCCCGGAAAAGGTCAGCATCATCGCCGGACAGCTGAAAGGTTGCATCGACATCAAAGGCGCGGGGGGAATTCGCGATCTGGATACCGTGCGCGAGCTCTACCGGCTTGGCGTCCGCCGCTTCGGTATGAGTCTGGGGGCGGTGACCACCGTGCTGGCCCAACTGGAACAAAATCCGGACCTCTTCCCTGAACTGAACGCCTGTTAAAACCTGCGCCTGCGGGCCCTGAGGGCCCGCCTTATGATGTCACCGGAGTCAGTGATGAAAAATAAAATATTAACCATTGATGTCGGCACCGGGAGTACCCGCGCCGCCATCCTGAGGGCCGATGGTTCTCTCGTGGGGTTTGCGCAGCGGGAATATGAGCAAACGACCCCTCGTGCAGGCTGGTCGGAACAGGCACCTTCTTTGTGGTGGCAATCTGTCTGCGACTGTATCCGCGAAGTTCTGTATCGTTTCCCCGATGTCCGCTCGCAGATCGCCGCGATAGGCGCCTGCGGACAAATGCATGGCACCGTACTGCTGGATAGCGCGGGTCAACTCGTCGAAGACAAAGCGCTGTTGTGGAATGACAAACGGAGCCAGCCGCAGGTCGACGCTTTTATTGTTCGCGAAGATGCGGAACGTTGGCTGCGCCATCTGAATAATCCCCCGGCAGCCGCCTGGCCTGCCTTTAAGCTGGCGTGGTGGCGGGAACATTATCCTCAGAGCGCGGCTCGCATCGCGAAGATATTAATGCCGAAGGATTTCATTAACTTCATGCTGACCGGCGCCATCGCCACCGATTACAGCGAGGCTTCCTGCTACTTTCTGATGGACAGCGAAAGCCGCAGCTGGTCGCCACAGGCGCTGGAATTGTTTGGCCTGAGACGGGAGCAGTTACCGGATCTGAAACTGTCCAGCGAGGTGATCGGCGAGGTTACCCGTGAGGCTTCGACGCTGACCGGCCTGCCCGCAGGGATCCCGGTGGTCGCCGGGACGTCAGATATGGCGGCCACCCTGCTGGGTTCCGGCGTATATCAGCCAGGAACGGCATCCGATTCTACGGGAACCTCCACGCTGATCACGGTGGTATCGCCGCAACCGTTGTTGCATTCACGAGTCAATAACCTGCATCTGGCAAACCAGGTCTGGGGCGGGTTTACCCTCCTCGATGCCGGCGGCGATGCGGTACGCTGGGCGCGCCAGGCTCTGGCAGAAAACCACATTACACACCCGGAACTGCTGCAGCTGGCGGCCGAAGTCCCCGCCGGTGCGGAAGGATTATTGTTTTTGCCCTACTTAACCGGTGAACGCATGGCGGATCACACCAATTCGCGCGCGCAGTTCTTCGGCCTGCAGCGTAAGCATGGCCGCGGACATTTATTGCGGGCGGTTCTGGAAGGGGTCGCGTTCGCTTCGGCGCGTAATCTTCGCCAGTTACGCCAGTGCGGGCAGCATCCCGAGCAGATGATCGCCTCAGGGGGTGGCGCACGCAGTCGGCTGTGGCTGGAAATCAAAGCGGCTGCGTACAATCTTCCCATTATATCGACGCGCAATCCGGAGAATGGCGTCACCGGATGCGCTATTATTGCCGGCGTTGGCATCGGGATGTATGCGGATTTTGCCGATGGCGTTCGGCATACGGTGCAGTTCGACGAACCGGTGATGCCTGACCGGCGTCTGCAGGAATATTATCAGTCCTGTAGCGAACTTTTTGATACGCTTTACCAACAATCCGCGCCATTATACGATCGCCTGGATGCGTTAAGTCGCGGGCCAACCTGAAGGTGAGCCTTGCGGCCGCGGCCGGAATTTTCTCGCTGAAGGTGACATCGTCCGTAAGAGAGGCACAATGTTTGCAGAAGAACGACAGGAAAAGTTACTCAGTATTCTCCGGGAAAAACGCAAGGTTGCGGTTTCCGAGATGTGTGAAGTGTTCAATGTGTCTGGCGCAACCATTCGTGCCGATCTCCGTCAGTTGGAAGAGGCCGGGATGCTGACCCGCACCCACGGCGGCGCCGTGCTGCGCACCCGGGCCAGTTTTGAGCAAGCCTCCGATATGCGGGAAGTCGTCAATCTGACCGCGAAAGAGCGTATTGGCCAACGCGCCGCGGCGCTGGTAGAAGATGGCGATATCATCGTGCTGGATACCGGCACCACCACGCTGCATATCGCCCGTCATATCCGCGATCGGCAGAATGTCACCGTGGTGACGAATGATTATCAGATTGCCCGTGAACTGGAGGCCAGCCCCACTATTCAGATCATCCTGCTGGGGGGGATCGTCAAAAAAGGCTACCACTGCGTGGTGTCCATCAACGGACGTTCTATTCTCGATACGCTTAATGTGGATAAGGCCTTTATGGGGGCCAACTCGCTCTCCGTCAAGCACGGCGCCTGTGTGGCCGATATTATGCTGGCGGAAACGAAACGCGGCATGGTGGAACATGCCAGTCAGGTGATTGTGGTGTGTGACTCCAGCAAGCTCAATAATACCTCGCTGGCGCAGTTCGCCCCGGCGGAACGTATCGATACTCTGGTAATTGACCGTCTCCCTGACGATGCGCAAGCGTATCAGACCGCCGGGATCCAGATTATTACACTGGATGAAGATGCCCTTCCCTGAACATCCCTCCACTGGGCCTACGTTAAGAGCGCGGCAGTATCACGCCACCTTCACATCGACCTCTGCACTTCGCGCTTAGTACCCGCTTGTCGGCTGTCCCGCCAGCCAGGCATACACCGATGCCAGGTCACGATCGGCATACCCCTCATCGGCGGCTTCATCCCAGCAGTCGGCGATAGTGGCCAGGATCGGCAACGGCGTATCTTCCGCCGCGTCGAGCGCCAGCCGGGCATCTTTCAGCGCATGGCTGAGCTGCATCTGCGGAGTAAAATCATTCGCCGCGATCATCTCCAGCTTGGCTTTCACATAAGGTGCCGCCAGCGGGCCACCGTCAAGCGCGCCCCAGAATGCTTCTGGAGTAAAACCTAATTTCGCCGCCAGTAACGTACTTTCTGCCACCCCTTCCATCATGGTGATCAGCCAGGCGTTCAGTACCAGCTTCATTTTCTGACTGTTGCCGGCGTCGCCAAACCATTGTGTGCCGCGCGCAATCGCGGCAAAGACGCTCTCGGCCTTCACGCCTCGCTGACGATCCCCGCTGGCAAGCACCAGAATTTGCGCATTCTCCGCCGGTTTTTTGGTTCCCGACACCGGCGCATCAAGGTAGACCATCGATGGGCGAAGCGATGCCAGCAGGTCAACGGCCTCCCGTGTTTCTTCGACGCCAATCGTCCCCATCTGGCAAAAAACGGCGTCTGGCTGGCAAACCGGAGCCATTTCGCGGATCGCATTCCGGGTTGCTTCACCATCGGTCAGTACCGACAGAATCACCTCCGCCGACGCCGCGGCCTGTTGAGGGGTCGCGTGACGGATTAATCCGCTGGCTATCAAATCCTCACCCCGCTCAGGGGTACGGTTCCAGCCGTGAACGGTGAAGCCTTTTTTTAACAGATTGCTGGCAAAAGCATGCCCCATAGCACCGAGCCCAATAACGGCAACAACCGGTAAGTTCATTCCATTTCTCCCGCGTTAATTTCGCACCTGCATAGCGTCCCGGGCGGCGAACCGTCCGTCCAGGTGACGTCGGTAGCGCGCTAACCGGGTAAAGTGCATTCAGTATGCCCGTATCGGCGGAATAAAGGCCAGCACGTTTATCGTCTTTATCCTGCAGAAATCAGTGGCTTGCCCTGGCGAGAAAAACAAACGCCGGCGGGAAATGGCCGGCGGATGGGAACGGGTTGCTTTTAATGGTTAAACAGTGACGCTGTCACTTATCAGACCACGCCGAGATAGGCATTTCTCACCTCCGGGTTGTTCAGCAGCTCCCTGCCCGTTCCGCTTAATTGAATCTGGCCATTCACCATGACGTAGGCGCGGTCAGACAACTTCAGCGCATGATGCGCATTTTGTTCCACCAGAAACAGCGTCATACCCTGCTGCGTCAGCTCTCGCAGGATCTGGAATATCTGTTTGACCACCAGCGGCGCCAGTCCAAGACTGGGCTCATCCAGCAGTAACAGTTTTGGCCGGCTCATCAAGGCGCGGGCAATGGCCAGCATCTGCTGCTCGCCCCCCGATAACGTCATGGCGCGTTGCGCCCGTCGCTCTTCAAGACGAGGAAAAAGCTGATACATTCGCGCTTTGTCCTCATTCTGAAAGCGGCTGCCCACGGGAATGGTCCCCATCAGCAGGTTTTCTTCCACCGTCATATCGGCAAAAATCCGTCGCCCTTCCGGCGCCTGGGCAATACCGTTACTGGCAATAAAATGGGTAGACCGTCGGCTGATATCCTCGCCGCGATAGCGAATCTCTCCTGCGGCGATGCGTGGCTGGCCAAAAATAGACATTAACAGCGTGGACTTCCCGGCGCCGTTGGCGCCGATCAGCGCCACCGTCTCCCCTTCATTCACCGTTAAGGAGACCTGTTTCAACGCCTGGATCTGGCCATAGAACACATCCACCTGACGAAATTCAAGCAACGGTTGGCTCATTCGGCAAGCTCCTCTTCATCCGTCCCCAGATAGGCCGCGATCACGCTGGTATTTGACTGAATCTCCTTCGGTTTGCCGCGGGCGATCACATCGCCATGATCGAGCACGATCACGTGATCGGAAATCTCCATCACCATCCCCATGTCATGTTCAATCAACAATACCGTCACGCCGTGATACTGGCGCAGGAAGCGGATAATCTTGCTCAGCGCCTGGGTCTCAACGGGGTTAAGTCCCGCCGCCGGTTCATCCAGACAGATCATCTCTGGCCCGGTACACATCGCGCGGGCAATCTCCAGCCGCCGCTGCTGCCCGTAGGAGAGCGTTCCCGCCAGCAGGTTAGCGCAATCCGCCATACCGACCACCTCCAGCCAGTAGAAGGCCCGATCCAGCGCCCGGTTTTCGGCGTTTCGATACCCGCGGGTATTTATGATCCCGGCGAGTAAATTACGATTTACCTGCATATGCTGGGCCACCAGCAGATTTTCAATCACCGACATCTCACGAAACAGCCGGATATTCTGAAAGGTTCGTGCCAGCCCCGCCCGGTTAACCAGATGCGTCCCACCGAACATTTTGTAATACAGCCGCGATCCCAGCGCGGCTGGATGGAGAAAATCCGTCGGATGAAGCTTTTGTCCCAGTACCTGAATCACGTCGGTGATCCGCGAACGGGCATGCAGCCTGATCGCCCCGCCGGTTGCCCGATAAAACCCGGTCAGACAGTTAAACACCGTGGTTTTCCCCGCGCCATTAGGGCCAATCAGCGCGGTAATCGACCCTCTTTTGACCTCAAGATTGACATCATTGAGCGCTTTAATGCCGCCAAAATGCATCATCAGATGCTCAACCTGCAAAATATTGTCATTCATGGCGCCACTCCCTTCCGTACCGCCACCCCCGTACGACTGGTACGCACCAGCCCACGCGGCCGCCAGATCATCATCAGCACCATCAGTACGCCAAACAGCAGCACCCGATATTCGTCGAACCCCCTGAGCAATTCCGGGGCCACCGTCAGGACAAACGCTGCCAGCACCACCCCCAGCGTCGAGCCCATTCCCCCCAATACCACGATGGCCAGAATCAGCGCCGACTCAAAAAAGGTAAACGAGGTCGGGTTAACAAACCCCTGATAGGTGGCAAAAAAGACCCCGGCAATTCCTGCCGTAGAGGCTCCCAGCATAAACGCCGAGAGCTTCACCAGCACATGGTTCAGCCCCATAGCCCGACAGGCTATCTCATCTTCACGCAGCGCCTCCCATGCGCGGCCGATAGGCATTCGCGTCAGCCGGTGCTTAATAAACAGCACCAGCAGGACCACCAGGCAAAGCACGGCGTAGATAAAGATAAATTTGAGGTTGGGGTTATAGCTGATGTGCAGAAACTCGTGGATCGGCACCCCGCCGTCTTTTGCCCGCCGGCCAAACTCGAGGCCGAACAGCGTCGGCGCCGGGACGGATACCCCATTCGGTCCGCCGGTAAAACTGACCCAGTTATTCAGCACCAGACGGATAATTTCACCAAAGCCGAGGGTGACAATCGCCAGATAATCGCCATGCATTCGCAGCACCGGAAATCCCAGCAGCGCACCGGCCAGCGCCGCCATAATGGCGCCTGTCGGCAGCATTGCCCAGAATCCCAGCCCCAGATACTGATAACCCAACGCCAGCCCGTAGGCGCCAATGGCATAAAAGGCCACATAGCCCAGATCGAGCAGGCCCGCCAGCCCGACCACAATATTCAGCCCCAGTCCCAGCAGGACATAAATCAGCCCAAGAATCGCGACCGTCAGCAGATATTTCGTGGCGATGATCGGGAACAGGATGGCGAGGAGCGCCAGCAGCGGAATGACCCAGCGCAGCCGCGATCGATAACCGGCGGGTCTCACGTATACACCATCATTCGTTCCTTCAAAGCGGGCGAGGAACTGGCGACCGCTGCGACTTTGCAGCATCAGACTGAGCAGCAGTCGCCCGATCATCACGATGCCAACCAGTATCAACACCCGCTGGGTTGACAGATTGTAACTGTAACCTTTCAGCACAATGCCCACGATCGGGCCAAATACGATCAGCGCACACAATCCGGCCAGGATGCTGTCGATCAGGCAGCGCCTGATATCCACTCCTGGCTTACGGGACACTTCAGCCATGTTTGACCCCTTAAACCTTGGCAACCATCGGGCGACCCAGCAGCCCTTGCGGGCGGAAAATAAGGATCGCCACCAGCAGCGCGAAGGAAAAAACATCTTTATAATCCGAGTTCACCAGCCCGGCGAACTGCGCTTCGGCTACTCCCAGCAGTAAACCGCCGAGCATCGCGCCGGGTAGCGAGCCGATCCCCCCCAGCACGGCGGCAGTAAAGGCTTTGATGCCGATGATAAAACCGATATAGAAATCAAAAGTGCCGTAGTTCATGGTCACCAGCACCCCAGCCAGACCGGCCATCGTCGCGCCAATGACAAAAACCAGCGAGATCACCCGATCGGTATTAATCCCAAGGATGGCGGCCATTCGTCGATCCTGCTGCGTCGCCCGGCAGATACGACCGAGCCGGGTATGCTGGATTATCCAGGTCAGGACGATCATGCCTACCAGCGCCGCGACGAGGATAAAGATTTTGGTCCAGGTGATTTGCACGATGCCGTCGCCAACCTCAAAACGCAGTACGCCGGAGAGCAGCGTCGGGATCCCCTGTTGATTGGGACCCTGGCTGATTTGTACGTAGTTCTGCAGAATAAGCGACATACCGATAGCCGAAATCAGCGGTGCCAGGCGGGTTGAGTTGCGCAACGGCCGGTAGGCGATACGTTCGATAGTCCAGCCGTAGACCCCGGTCACCACAATGGTGAAGACCAGCGTGCCGAAGATCAGCAAAGGAAAGGAGTGAATCCCAAATCCGGAGAGCAACGCCAGCCCGATAGCGCACAGATAGGCCGAAATCATGTACACCTCGCCGTGAGCGAAGTTAATCATGCCGATGATGCCGTACACCATGGTATAGCCGATGGCGATTAATCCATATACGGCGCCTAGCGTCAGCCCATTGATCAATTGTTGTAGAAAGAACGCTTCCATAGACACCATCCTGCCGGTAAACGGGCAGCGAACAGCCTGGCGCACCGCCGCTGCCTTTTCGCGAATAGCCCCTTGTGAAGGGGCGGGAAGTTCTGGCGGTTAGAGCTGGTGATATTTGCCTTTATCATCCCACTTATAAACCACGTAATCCGATACCTTCAGATCGCCCTTGCCATCCCAGGCTTTTTTGCCCATCACGGTATCGACGCTGTGGTTTTTCAGCCATTCGCTGGCTTTGGTGTTATCGGCTCCGATGGCATTATAGGCTGCGGCGATCGCCTGGATCGACGCGTAGGCATACAGGGTATAGCCTTCCGGTTCGAAACCGCTGGCGCGGAATTTTTCAATGACGGCTTTCCCTTCCGCAATGGTGCGCGGATCCTGACCGAAGGTCATCAGCACGCCGTCAGTGAACTGCGGGCCGCCGGCAGCGGTCACCAGCTCTTCCGTCACGATACAATCGCCGGAGAAGAATTTCGCCTGTACCCCCTGTTCCCTCATCTGACGAACCAGCGGGCCGGCTTCCGGATGGCAGCCGCCGAAATAGACCACGTCAGGCTTCAGCGCGCCAATTTTGGTCACCAGCGCGTTGAAGTCCTTCTCGCCTCGGGATAGCCCCTCGTACAGCACCTCTTTCGTCCCGCGTTTCGCCAGCGCGGCGCGGGTGGCATCCGCCAGCCCCTGGCCATAGGTATCTTTATCGTGGATCACGGCGATTTTCTTCGCCTTTAGCACATCCAGCATATAGTTCGCCGCAATAGCTCCCTGCTGGTCGTCGCGACCGCACATGCGGAACATATCTTTCATCCCGCGTTCGGTGATTTGCGGGTTCGTCGAGCCCGGGGTGATCGTCAGAATACCGGCCTCGTCATAGACCTCTGAGGCAGGCATGGTGGATGACGAACAGAAATGCCCCACCACGGCGGAGACGCCGGACTCATCGACCAGACGGTTCGCCACGGCGACCGCCTGTTTGGGTTCACAGGCATCGTCCCCCTGAACCAGCACAATTTTTTCGCCTTTAATTCCTCCCGCCGCATTAATATCCGCCGCCGCTTGCGAGGCCCCTTTCCAGTACTGGGCGCCATAAGTCGCATTCGGCCCGGTAAACGGTCCGGCAACACCAATCTTCACATCCGCCTGTGCGTAAAATGCCATGCTCATACAACCCGCAATCGCAAAATGAAGAGTCAACTTTTTAAGTTTCAGAGACATTCGATATTCCTCAGCGATTTATAGCCTTGCGCCCTGTAATGGCGCGGAAAATATCAATTACTGTTTGGTTTGCCGAAGGCTGACACTGTGCCGTCACGGCCGGGGTGGAAGAAGCAAAAATCCCGCCAGGGAGAAATGGCGCGTCAGATCGCTTAGTGATGGATGGCAATAACGCGTGATAACAACGTTACCGCCTCCGGCTGACGTGCATTTCTGTACGAGTCAGGAGGTCTGTTGCCATCACGTGGCGAGTCGGGAACTGCGGCGTCCATATCGACCAGCGAGCTAAACATAGTTGCTCTTTGCACTCGTTGCGCACTGCCCTGGTGCAAAAGTGCGAAAATGATCATGAGAGTGAATAATTTTGTTGCGGTATTGTGAACAATATAACAAGACGTGCGAGAAGCGGCGCGTTAACGGGGATTCCGCGCTATGGACTCATAGCCCACTCTTATGATTTCCATCGTGCAGGCGGAGCTCACTTCCGGGAAAAGGAGGCGATAACGACCCGACGCTGTCGCGGCGTAGTTAACCGCCAGGGGCCGCCCTGCCAACATAACAGCAGGTCAGACGCGGGGAATACACACACTGATTGACTTGAATTCGAATCGTAGGAGAATGCATCTTCACGCAACGGCCTATAACGATGACGAATATGATTTTCTGCTCTCGTAGCGTCCCTGTTTTCTTTAAAGCGACCCTGTCCGCCGCGGCGGTGGCCGCCGCGCTGCTGTTGGTTAGCTGTTCCGGCAAACCGCCCGCCTCTCTGGTGACCCCGCTTCCCCCGGCGCTGAAACAGCCCCATTTACCCAAAACCCATGAGCCGGTACGCGGCGTCTGGCTGACAACGGTGTCTCGTCTTGACTGGCCGCCTGTCGCCTCGGTGACGATTGGCGACCCAGCAGTTCGTATCCGCCAGCAGCAGCAAGCGTTGACCGATAAACTGGATAAGCTGCAAAGCCTCGGCATCAATACCGTCTTCTTCCAGGTCAAACCGGATGGCACCGCGCTGTGGCCGTCAAAAATTTTGCCCTGGTCCGATATGCTGACCGGCCATATCGGCCAGGATCCGGGCTACGACCCGCTCCAGTTTATGCTCGATGAGGCCCATAAACGCGGTATGCGGGTCCATGCCTGGTTTAACCCCTATCGCGTTTCTGTGAACACCCGGCCAAAAACCGTCAGCGAACTCAACGGGACTCTCTCGCAGATCCCCGCCAGCGTTTTCGTGCTGCATCGTGACTGGATTCGTACCGCCGGCGACCGCTTTGTCCTCGACCCGGGGATTCCGGAAGTGCGCGACTGGATAACCAGCATCGTTGCCGAAGTGGTGGAACACTACCCGGTTGACGGCGTGCAGTTTGATGATTATTTCTACACCGAATCGCCGGGTTCAGCGCTGAACGACACCCAGACCTACCGGAGATATGGCCAGGGATACGCCTCCAAAGCGGACTGGCGGCGACACAATACCCAGCAGCTGATTGCCCAGGTGTCACGCACCATCAAACAGCTCAATCCCGATATTGAGTTTGGCGTCAGTCCTGCGGGCGTCTGGCGTAACCGATCACACGATCCGGCAGGTTCCGATACCCGCGGCGCGGCGGCGTATGATGAGTCTTACGCCGACACCCGCAGTTGGGTTCAACAGGGCCTGCTTGACTACATCGCCCCCCAGCTGTACTGGCCCTTTGCCCGTGATGCGGCCCGCTATGATGTGCTCGCTAAATGGTGGGCCGACGTGGTGAAACCGACCGGTACCCGGCTGTATATCGGCGTGGCGCTGTATAAAATTGGCGAGCCGTCGAAAAATGAGCCCGACTGGATGGTCAACGGCGGCGTTCCGGAACTGAAGAAGCAGCTGGATTTGAACGAATCGATGCCGCAAATCCAGGGGACGATTCTGTTCCGGGAGAACTATCTCAACCAGCCGCAAACTCAGCAGGCGGTGAACTACCTGAAAAGCCGCTGGGGAAGTCGCGCCGGGCCTTCGCTCAGCCCGACGGTAACGCCGCCATTGCGTTCTGCAAGCGTGAATGGACCCACAGTAAGCGATCGGTGATCGCCTCATACACCGGTGGTGAAAAGTCATGCGGTAAAGTTTCCTTTACCGCAGCAACCGCGTGGGGAACGTTATCGACAAAATAGCGCAGAATCTCCAGCATCTGCTCCTCGGCAAACCCCACCTCTTTCGCCGTGGCGAGGAAGTGACGCGGATAGAGCGTCTGGATCTCCGTTTTGCGCCCTTTACTGGCCTTCAGGCTCATTGACAGCCGGAGATCGCTCAGGTGCAGCCCCTTCCCGCCAAGCAGCGGAAACGCGGAGATAATGTCGTAGAATGGGGTTAAACGATAGCTGCCGCCCGGCTGGAGGAAGATCGAGAAGTTTTTCGCGTGGCCATCGGTTGCGCCAATCAGCCACTGGAACACCATAAACTTCATAAAGTTATAGCGATCCTCGAGCGCCTCGCTGGATCCAACCAGAAAAGCCATAATCGCCCGAATGCCCGGCCCGCCGTCGGACTCATACTTAATCGATGACGGAATACCGAAGGCCTGACACAGATCTTCCTGCGGTAAACGCAGCAGCACCGTCTTCTCCTGCGCCCAACGACGGTCGAAACGCTCAACCGCCAGCGCCCTGATGCTGGCGGTCTGGATAATGCTGGCGCGCGGAACGGCAAAACCCAACGCCCGGGCCAGCGCCAGACACAAATATTCGTTATCTACGCTTTCGCTGAGATCCAGCACCGCATCCGGCTGTTTGATCTCGCCGATAGGCAGTTTAATGATATGGGTGGTCGGCGTGGTCCCCGTCGGTATACACCACTGCTCGCCGATTTTCAGCAGCGCGGTTTTCTCCTGGGCCCCGGCCACCGAGATCCTGAAATCATCGTGTTCGTTGACCATCCCGAGCGGTATATCCGACTGGTAGGCCGTCAGCAGCGCATCCAGGGCGTGGCTATCCAGCGCCTCCCAGCTCAAAGCTCCCCGGGTTGCGTTTTCCCCTGGCGGGAGTAACGTGACCGCCCCGACGCTGTCGCGTCCGATCTCGGCCAGCAGATCAAAAGGCTGCTTTGAACGCGCCTGATAGCGCTTAACAATGCGGTCCCGCACCCGCGGGCTGTCCGGCAGCAGGTTGTCAAAATAGTTAAACACCGCATCGTCGGTGATGTTACCGTACTGCAGCGGGAGCGACAGAGAGAGCGGCCTGGCGCGAGGATTGCGCATCCACGCCTCTTCATAGCGAAAGAGATGGGCGCCGTTCGCCTGCTTGATAAGTTCGCCGACTCGCTCATTGTTCATCCATGTCACGAGAGTAGCCATTACCAGTCCAGATCCTGTGGGTTATCACTGCTATCGTTGGTATCCGGCGCATTTTTTTCGCAAATCGCCATCGACAGTTCCAGTGACTGTAAAATTTTAAACACCGTGGTTAACGTCGTTTTCTCGGGATGATTTTCAAAGTTAGAGACGGTAGCCTGTTTAATCCCCATACGCTGAGCCAGATCGCTCTGCGTCCACTGGTTTTTCTGGCGCACCAGCTTGAGATAGTTTGCCAGCTGAACCGGGCTGTATATTCCTGGTGAAGGGCTCATCATGTCTCCTTATCCTCTTCTGCGGATAAAACACTATTTATACCCTGTCGGGGATAATGTCAACCCGGTCACTCAGCGGCAACGTCATGTTATCCCCATCAAGGGATAAATATAAAAATATCCCCTGATGGGGATATTTCAGCTGTGTTTTGCTTTGATCAGACGAGCAGCGTGGGGGAAAAGCACGGTACCGGACGGCGGGCTCAGCCGTCGACCAGCTCATCGTAGAAGGTCCGCAGACGCGAACGAAGATAGAGAACGGCTTTATGTTTGCGCGAGAGCAGCGCCTGTTCGCTGGCACCGCACTCTTCAGCCAGCGCCCTGTAGCTATAGCCTTGCAGTTCGGTCTTCTCAAAGACCTCGCGCTGGGCGGCCGGCAGTTCGGAGAGCGCCTGATTCAGCGCATCCCAGAGCAGCGCTTTCAGATACTCCTCTTCCGGCGTTTGCGGTACGCCAAACAGCGTTTCTGAGAGCTCATCCTCCGGCAGATCGTCGTCCGGGTTCACGTAGCCCGATAAGGGCAGCTCGCGCTTTTTTCGCGCCCGATCGGTCATCTCGTTACGTGCCGCACGAAACAGCCAGGCCGCCACGTTCTCTACCGGCTGTTCCACGGTCATCAGCTGACAGGTGACTTCCTGCAGAATATCATCCGCATCGTCGCGCACCGGTGTCCGCCCGCGGATAAACGCTCTCAGCCGTGAGCGACAGGCGTTGATTGCCGATAGCAACAGCGACTCCCCGCCTGGCCCTGTTTTCATCTGACTCACTCGTCTGGCGTCGTTTTGACCGCGTCGTTTTGCGGCGGGGTGTTCTCCTCCCGACGTTCGCGCCAGCCGCAAGGCCCACGCGGGTCGCGAGGCGCGCGATGGTGGAAGCGCTGAATAAACTCTTCGCGCTGTTCCGGGCTCATCTTCATCCAGCGTTCATGCATCCGGCGACGCATCCCGAACATGCCGGGGCGAAAACCCAGGCCACCAAACAGAATACGCGATAGTGCCAGAATACCTAACGCCTGCCAGAAACCGATACTCTTGACGCCAAGAATGGCCGGCAGCAGCGCATTCCACAGCGACATCACCAGCAGCCCAAGAATCGCGATCAGCACCACGCCGATAATCAGCGGTTTAGCCATTCGATGATGGCCGAACCGGCGATCGCGCGCATAGCCGTGCATTCCAAAATCTCTCATCTGTGTGACCTCATTAACGTAGTAAAAAGTAACCTTGTGCCGAGGTAGACGAATGAGCGGCGGGAATATTGCTAAAAAAATAAAAAAAAAGCGGCATGTTGCGCAGTTCGATGGCAGTCAGCGCAAACGCGGTTAAAAGCTCATTGCTAAACCGACGCCATAGCCCCGGGTATTATCCCCGAACATATAGCGGGCGACGAGACGCGTGCGGCTGATGAACACGGGATACTGGCTGCTGTCGAGCTCCAGCCCGCCCCCCAGAGAACTAAGACCGTTAAACCCAAGCTGCCCGCGCTGATCGCCCAGATATTCGGTATGCGCGCCTTCCAGCACGTAGCGCACCGGGCTTTTCAACAGCGTCCAGTCGGAAATGGGCGCGCGGCGGCGCAGATACAGCCCAATGTTTTCGGCACTGGACTGTCCGCTGACGGCTTCCGGCGTGCTGCCAAAGGTTTGCAGGCTCATGCCGGAATAGCGCAGTTCAACATCGATATCCTGCTCTTTGGAGAACAGTTCGTAATCCAGCATCAGCGAACCGCCGAGCCCGTAGGCATTGAGCCGTCCGCCGTCAAGAAATTTAAAATCCGCATTCCGCTTCTGCTCAATCAGCCGGCTGCCGATCCGCACGTCGCTGGCCATGGTCCCCAGCATAAAGTTAAAAATGGGCCGCAGGACCAGCGTACCGCCCCACCTATCGGTATACAGATTGAAGTCCCAGCCGATGCCGCCGGTACCGGTCAGACTGTTCCACTTCGCCGGAATATTGCGGCTGTCATCGCCGTTGCTCAGCACAAACTGCGGATCGTAGCGACTGTAGCCCAGCGTCCCTTCTAAATAGATCGGATAACGTTTACTCAGGGTCGCACCGCCGCCGAACTGGGTAATCGACAGCTGATTTTTCTCGTTGCTGCCGGAACCGATATTGAGGTCGCTGGCGGTGACATCGGGGACGACGGTGTAGCTCATCAGCATCAGCACGGCATCGGCGCGCTGTTTTAAATGGCTACCGTCAAGGGCAAAACAGGCCGGACTGACCAGCAATAAGGTCGCAGACAGAGTGCAGGCACATGGCAAAGAAACCGTCATTTCTTATTTGAAACCTCACCCGAAGATCAAAGGGTTACCCGAAACGCCCGGGCTGATAATGAAATACTGACCTGACGAAAACAGCGGATCGGTATGATAGTTCAGTATAGTGATAGTTTGATATCCATCCTGACGCGTCAACGCGCGGATCGACGCATTTTCTGGCCCGACCATCAGTCGCCCGCGCTCTCAGGCGCGCGTTGCAGGACAGCGGTTCAGGCGCTTTTTTCCGCCAGCCAGACCGTGCGCCCACCGCAGTGCGGGTCGTTGACAACATGCTTCAGTAGTGCAAAACCGTGGGTTTCCAGCTGCCGGCGATACGCTTCCGGCGCCAGACTGGCGTGATAGAGCGCCTCCCCCTCAAACTGCCCGATAGCTTCCCCATCGTGGTTACCACTGGTAAACATCAGCGGCGCGTGCGCACGGGCATGGGCCGCAAAGCGGGCAAACATCGCGCGCTGGGCGTCGCGGGTCAGATGGAAGAAGCTGTCCCACGCCAGCAGCGCGTCAAACTGCTGACCCAGCGCCAGGGTGCGCATATCCGCCACCGTCCACTGCTGATGCGCAAAATCCTGGCGGCAGCGGGCAATCATCGCCGGAGAGGAATCGATGCCGGTCAGCCGATACCCCCGGCGGATAAAGTAGGCCGCGACAGGCGTTCCGTTGCCGCAGCCAATATCGAGAATATGGCCGCCGGGTCTCACCCGCGCAAGAAACGTATCCAGCCAGGGTTGTTCAAACAAGTGGGTTGAACGCAGTTCCGCCCAGCGTCGGGCATGGCGCTCATACAGATCGATGATCTTCTCAGCGCACGGATTATCGAGGGGGGAAGGTTCCGGGGATGGCATAGGTTGTGGCTCCAGGTTTTTAATATTTTTCGACCAGATGAAGCTTTACCTGGTTTCGCCCTTCTTTCTTCGCGGCATACAGCGCTTTATCGACGCGATTAAACAGCTGATCGATCTCTTCACCCTCCTGATGTTCCGCGACGCCGATACTGACCGTCACCGTCCCGGCGTGCTCGGGGATATGATAACAGCTGACCGCGTGGCGAATCGCTTCCGCCATCGCCAGTGCCGGCGCGATTGTCGCACCGGGGAGAAATAATAAAAATTCCTCTCCTCCCCAGCGATAGATCTGGTCCTGAATTCTGGCGGCGGATTCAAGAATTCGGGAAATAGCCAGCAGCACCTCATCGCCTTTTTGGTGTCCGTAGCTATCATTAATCGCTTTAAAATTATCGACATCAACCAGCAGCAGGCAAAAACCGTCAGCATGAAATAACGAGGAATCAACAATACGATAAAACTCGCGTCGGTTAAGTAATCCGGTTAAAGGATCGTGAGTGGCCGCAAATTCAAGTTCTTCCTTCAGATTCACCTCTTCAGTAATGTCATGAATAATACACAGCATCAACCGTATATGGTTCAGCACCACCGGCCCGGCATAGGTCTGAACATAGCGGAGAGAACCATCGGACAGAATATGGGTAAAATTAAGCGGCTTGTGGCCGCCGGGTAAGCTTGCCACGCTGCGCATAACGGGAAGCACGTCCCTTCCCAGGGTATTGATCTGCCAGGTATGGCGAGTGCGCATCTCATCGGCCGTGTAGTTATAAAACCGCAGCGCGGCGATATTCGCATCAATAATTCGCCCGTCCTGTTCAGGGTCGATCAACAGCATCGGGGCGGAACTGGTCATAAAAAAGCGCGAGAAGAAACTATTGCTGCGCCGTTTGTAGGTATGCGCGGGGAGCGCCTTAAACGAGTCATTTTGCTGCAGGATCTTTACGGCTTCGAACAGAATTAATGTGTCATATTCTGCGGATTTAATCAGCGTGGTTTTACAATAAATCGGACTCAGACCTTCCGGGGTTTGAATGGTCCACACTTCAAATACTTCAGCAATATTTTTGAAGTAATACAGATAATTCTGCAGGCTGCGTTGCGGACAGCTGGAGAGCGTGCCTTTGCGCATTTCATCCAGCGACATCGCTCCACTCAGGGTTCTGGAGGCCTGATTACTGTAGACGACGGCTTCTTTAAAAGGATGAACCACCCAGACAGGGGTGCTTAGTAAATCAAAAATCATTAACTCTTTTAATAACATGCGGCCCTCCAGCGAACAGGCACCCCGCTTCTGAACGACGCTCTCATCGCCAATCTGGCCCAACGGCGTAAGCTAATGAAATGATGTCGAAAGTTCAGGCATGAGATCAAGACGCCGGAAGTATAGTTCCTTTTTGATTATGGAAAGTGTACCGGGAAAGCAAAACGGCGCTGCCGCGGACAGAAGCCAGGCATTCTCCCCGGCGCTCGCCGTTGCTGAATTATTTCTCGATACGCTCAAGCTGGGTTTGATCCGCCCGTTCGGCGCGATCGGCCAGTCCCTGGAACTGCCCGGGAGTATAGAAGGTCTCCGGTACCGGCAGCATCTGCATGTCCTGCCCCGGATGAATTTGCAACTGTCCAAGCGCGGGGAGCGAAAAGCCGTCCACCGTCTGCGGCAGGGTTAACCGCCAGGGCGTCGTCCTCTCGAACGGGACCGGCGTCGGCAGCCGATCGTCGCTCATATCGTAATTGCGTTTGAGCACCAGAAATTTATCCGGAACCCGCCGCTGGCTATTCCACCAGTCGCCATCCAGCTTGCGGAACATGCTTTCCGTTTCGCTGCGCGGAGCCACCATCAGTTTTACCAGCACCTTTTTCAGCGCGGCTTCCATTGCCTGGTTATAGTCGTCAACCGAACCGGCATGGCCGTGCAAAATGACGCTGATGGCCAGCCGGGCGCCCAGCAGATTAGAGTAGAGATCTTCCGGGGAAAAGGCGGAGATTTCCTCCGAAAACCCCGGAACTGACTGGAAGCCATTCCACTGCGCAATTTCATGCCATTGCGCAAGCTCATAGGCCAGACGGCCTGCGAGCCAGGCGGCAATCTCATAGCGCCGGGACAGAGCGGCCGGCGGCATAAAAGCATTGAGCTGGATCCGTCTGATGCCCAGCTCCTCGCTGTAGAAAATGCGCCCCGCTTGTCCAAGATGCGGGTAAATACGGGAGAAGAGATAAAAAGTATTATCCGCGGTATCGCGCACGTGGGCGATATCGATAAACCCGCCGCGACGGGTATAGATCAGCCCGTTTTCTTCTTCACTCAGTCCGACGAGGTTTTTTACCGCCCCCAGCGCGCTGTCGTTGTAGCGATGTTTACCCAGCGTATCGAGCGTCAGGACATTACCAATTTGATAGACCGGGATCGGCACCCCAATCGCTCTGACATGCAGGTCATAGCCAAACGCACAGCACGGACGCAGCGCTTCCGGCGGCGCCAGATGGCTGACCACCGGTTTGACCCGGGGAGCGGGAACGACCGGTAAGAGCGGATCCTTCGCGCACACCGAGAACGCGGCCGCCAGTAAAAATAACAAGCCATGACGCATCAACATTGTCTCCAGGACATAAACGGACGCTCGCAGGCGGCATCTTGCGAGGTTAAAAACGGTATTCTCCGGCGACAAAGAAGCTATTACGTTCGTTAAAACCAAACTCGGTTAACACGTTAAAGTTCTGCGTAATTTCATATTGCGCCCCCACCAGCATGTTCCACGGTGAAGAGAGCCGCTGCTTCACGTCAAACTTGCCCTGATCGTCTTTATTGACCGCGGCAATGAGCGGCTGGAGTTCCGGCGGCATATGCAGATCGGAGAGATTGCCTTTGAACTCCTGCTGCACGTTCTGGTACATACTGCCCACCCAGATACTTAAGTTTGACGGGCCGGCGATGCCTTGTAAATTAAAGCGATAGCCAATGCGCGGCGACACGGTGGTGGCCGAGATTTTACCGTCAAGGATATCGAAGTCGGTACGGGTGTAGTTGGTATCGATCAGGCCGAACCAGTTGCCATAGCCGCCGGCGAGGGTAAACCCGGTTCCCCAGGTGGTGCCTTTAAAATCGAGCGCAAAATCAATATCCTGCAGCTGTCCGTTTTCATGAAGTCGATGTACGGATCCGGCAATTATTCGGTCGATCCCGGTATATTTTGAGGGATCGGCGTCAACCGACACTTTTGATAGCGACGATCCGCTGGTATGCCCGGCGATGCCGTAGATATTTAAAAAAGGAAACACCCACATATCCAGACGCAGGTTCTCGGTCTTGCTCTTCTGTCGCGTATGTCCCGCATCGATGGCGAACATATCGCCCGGTATCGGATGATTTCCGAGCTTCAGTCCGGAAAAAGAGATACTGTCGACCAGGATATCCTGGCGAATATTCATATAGCTTAAATTAACCCCGAACGGCAGCGGGATCGAATATCCACGCGCCCTTGCCTCATCACCCCAAATCGGAAAATAGCTGTCGTTACTGCTGCCGGAACTGTCGGTCGTGCTGGCCCCCCAGGCGGTGCCCGACGTTAACAACAACGTAAGTACGATTTTAGTCCATCTCATTTTTTTCTCATCTGACCTTAAAGTCCGGAACCCACATTAAAATAAAGCGCCTGTTCATGTTCGCTGAAGGCGATATCAATCCCCGTCTGTAATCCATACTGGCGCGCTATCAGGTAGCGAAACCCGGTCCCCCACGCCACGTCGGTTTGCTCCCACAGAGAATGGGCTTCGTCAGCGGCGCTGCCGATACCGACAAACCCTTGCAGGATCCAGCGCGGCTGAAATTCCCAGGCAAGCTGAGTCTGCGCCGTACTGACATAATCGCCCTGATAGCGGTAACGAGAAATCCCGCGTAATTCGATATACGGGCGAGCCATTGGCGTCAGGCGCTTATCATGGTGGGTCAACGACTGGTAGTTGCCAGCCACGGCGAGCGTCAGCGTGCGACTCAGTGGGATGTAGTATTTCCCATCTACAGAAAACTGATCGTAATGATAGTCGCCACCAAGCAATGAACGGAAAAATCGATACTCGCTTTGTACCGATAACCCCTTCTTAGGGTAGAAAAAATTATCCGTAGTGTCATATTCCGCCACCACGCCCAGCGCCGATGACGCGCTCTCCTGACCCAGCACCTGCTGCCAGACCCGATTAACGACCGGGTTATCGGCGGAAACCTCGGTTTTCGCATACACCTGAGAGGCGCCGACAAATATCGGCGTGTCGCCGATGCGAAACAGCAGTTTTTGCAGACCGCCATAGCCGCGGGTCTGCGAGTGGATAGCGGTATTTTTATTAAAACTGCTCAATCCGTCGGAATAGATATCCAGTTTAATATTGGCGTAGCCCAGCAGCACCAGATAGCGAATACGGTCATTATTCCAGGTATGCCGGTGGCCGCCGCCGACGAACCAGGTCCCGTTCTGCGTTCCGCCGCCGCCAAAAGCGGTGATCGGCGGCGGAATAAAATTATCGCCATCCCGCGTCCCTTTACCGTGCAAAAAGAGACCAAACAGCCCCCCGCCATAGCCCACCGCCGGCTCGGTTATCGCCATCGGCACCGGCAGGAATCCGTACGGGTTATCCTGCAGATAGCGGCTCATATCCAGCATGCCATCTTCGGGATCGAACAGTTCGGCGCAAGCGGCGGGAAGGGAAAGTGGCACGAGGAGCGCCAGCAATATGGTCGGTAGCGAAAACGTCATGCACTCTCCGGCGTCGTGATGGGTTCTGAATGCCCATGTAGCTGAAGAATAATGGGTTTCATGGTAATAAAAAATATATCCTATGGTGCCATGAACGACCAATTTTCGGTCGGCGGTTTTTTTTAATTCTGGACAAATTAGCCAGCGAAAAGGGCATAGAAAGCCAATTATCAGCAGCAAAATTATGCCGGCGCTGAGTATTTAGCCACCTGGATGAGTGACAGTGTCACATAACCTGGCGCGAATTCGCCCGCGGCCGGGATTGTAATCAAAAAGTGAATGCCGTATAACATGGCGCAACCGAGGGGTGTCCCGTGAGGGCTGAGATGGCGTAAGCCGAACCCTTTGAACCTGATCTGGGTCATGCCAGCGAAGGGACGGGTCGGCAATTTTGCCAGTTTACCGCCATTGCCTGTTCATACTTCCGCACACCCGGATCTCCCCCGCAATCAGGAGGTCCTGTGATTCTGCCGATCTTTACCCAGGGTATTTATGGTCGTCTGCGCCAGCAGGCGGGATGCGACTGGGAACAATACGTTGCCCATCCTTTTCTCCGCCAGCTTGCCGAGGGTACCCTGCCCGAACGCGCCTTCCGCCGCTATCTGACTCAGGACTACCTGTTCCTGATCCACTTTGCCCGTAGCTATGCCCTGTTGGTCAGCAAACTGCGCACGCTCCCGGAGATGCGCGCCGCGGCCGCCTCAATGAACGCGATTCTTGGCGAACTGCCGCTGCACGTCGGCTATTGCGCGGGCTGGGGGCTGGACGAAGCGACAATGGCCGCCGAAAGCGAAGCGCCGGAGACGGTGAACTATACCCGCTACGTGCTGGATATCGGTCACTCCGGCGATGCGCTCGATCTGCTGGTGGCGCTGATGCCCTGCGTGGCAGGCTATGCGGAAATCGGCCTCGGATTGCTCGACAATCCGGCCACCCGACTCACCGACAACCCCTATGCCTCCTGGATCCGTAACTACGGCGATGCGGGCTATCTTGACGGCGTCACGGCGGCAATCGATCTGCTGGAGCGCGTCTGGCAGCAGCGCGGCGCCGAATCGCGCGTCGCAGAGCTGAGCGCCATCTTCACCACGGCCACCCGTCTGGAAGCCAACTTCTGGCAGATGGGACTGAATGCCGCGGCGGTCGCTCAGTGACGGCTCCGACTATTGCGGTGCGGGAATTAAGCCTGCGCTTCGGCTCGCGGGTCATTTTTGACAAGTTGTCGTTTGATATTCCCGCTGGCGAGTGGATTTCGCTGCTGGGGGCCAGCGGTGCCGGAAAAACCAGCCTGCTGCGAATTATCGCCGGACTGGCCGCCCCCACCCACGGTCAGGTTCAGGCCAGCGACGGTCTCCCGCTGGCCCCTCGTCTGGCCTGGATGGGGCAAAAGGATCTGCTCTATCCGTGGCTAAGCGTGCGCGACAACGTGGCGCTTGGCGCCCGCCTGCGTGGAGAGCGCGTCGATCGGCAGCGGGTTGCGACGCTATTAGAGCAGGTGGGTCTCAGCCACTGCGCCGACGATCGTCCGGCGTCGCTCTCCGGCGGCATGCGTCAGCGTGCGGCGCTGGCGCGCACGCTGTATGAAGATCGGCCGATCGTGTTAATGGATGAGCCTTTTTCTGCGCTGGACACCCTCACCCGCACGCGTATCCAGACCCTGGCAGCGGAACTGTTGACTCAGCGTACGGTGGTGCTGATTACCCACGACCCGATGGAAGCCTGCCGGCTCAGTCATCGCCTGCTGGTGCTCTCGCCGCCGCCAGGCGGCATTGATGACGCCCATCATCTGGCGGGGATACCGCCGCGGGCGCCGGACGATCCGGCGCTGCTGAAGGGACAAGCCGCGCTACTGCAACAGCTGATGAGGGCCAACGGATGAGAGGGAAACTTTTCCGCGGCGGCGTCGTGTTCTGCGGCCTGCTGATATTTTGGTGGCTGCTCAGTCGCAGCGGTATCCCTGCATTCCTGCTGCCGTCGCCATCGGCGGTGGCTGCCGCCCTGTGGAACAACCGCAGCTGGCTGGGCTGGCACACGCTGGTTACCTTGAGCGAGATCCTCAGTGGCCTGACGCTCGGGGTGCTGCTCGGCGTGGTGTTGGCCCTGTGCATGATGATCTCGCCGCGCCTACAGCGCTGGCTGATGCCGCTGGTGCTGACCAGCCAGGCGATTCCGGTTTTCGCCCTCGCCCCGCTGCTGGTGCTGTGGTTTGGCTTCGGGATGAGCGCCAAAGTGATGATGGCGGTTCTGGTGATTTTCTTCCCCGTGACGTCGGCATTTTTTGACGGCCTGCGGCGGGTCAATCACGACTACCTCGATCTGGCCCGTACGATGGGCGCCTCGTCAGGAGCGCAGCTCCGACATGTTCGCCTGATGGCCGCCCTGCCGGCGCTGGGTTCCGGCCTGCGCATGGCCGCTGCCGTGGCGCCAATCGGCGCGATCATCGGCGAATGGGTCGGTTCCGCCGAAGGACTGGGCTATGTGATGCTCAATGCGAACGCGCGCATGCAAACCGATGTCTGCTTTGCGGCGCTGTTTATTTTAGTACTGCTGACCATTCTGCTATGGCTGGCAGTGGATGCTCTATTACACCGGCTGATCAACTGGACACCGGAATAAGGAATAATCATGCGTAAACCCGTTTTCACCGCCATCACATTAACCGCGCTTATCAGCGGACAGGCGATGGCCAACGAGAAGCTGACCCTGGTGCTGGACTGGTACATTAACCCGGACCATGCGCCGATTATGGTGGCGGAACAGATTGGCGCCTTTAAAGCGCAAGGACTGGACGTTAAGATCGTCCCGCCGTCTGACCCGGCCCTGCCGCCGCGTCTGGTGGCCGCCGGTCAGGCGGATCTGGCTATCACCTATCAGCCGCAGGTGCACTTTTTCGCCGATGAGGGGCTGCCGCTGGTGCGGGTCGGTACCTTGATTAACTCGCCGTTGAACACGGTCATCGCCCTGGATAAAAGCATCAAAACCCCTGCTGACCTGAAAGGCAAAAAAGTCGGCTATTCGGTCAGCGGTATCGAGCAGGCTACGCTGGCGACGATGGCGCAACATGCCCATATCGATCCGCAAAGCATCAAACTGATTAACGTCAATTTCCAGTTGACCAGCGCCCTGTTGGCCGGCCAGGTTGACGCGGTGATTGGCGGCTATCGTAATATTGAAGCGCTGGAGCTCAAGCTGCAGGGTAAAGACCCGCAGGTGATGAATGTCGAAGATTTCGGCGTTCCGGCCTACGACGAGCTGGTGATTGTCGCCAATCGCGATGAAATTCACGCGGCCAAAATCAAAAAGTTCCTCGTCGCGCTGCAGGAGGGAGTGACCTATCTGCGAGCGCATCCGCAGGAAACCTGGCAGGCTTTTGCCGCCGCTCATCCGGAGCTGAATACCGAACTGAACCAGCAGGCCTGGCAGCAGACGGCCCCCCTGTTTGCCGGCAATCCCGCGGCGCTGGATAAGGCCCGCTACGAGGCTTATGAACAGTTTTTATATAACAACAAGTTGGTTAAAAAAATCACACCTTTAACTCATTATGCGGTCGAACTGCATTGAGTAACCATACTGCTGACGGAAGAATTTCCGTCAGCTACTTTAGCGAAGCGGTAATAAAACCCGGCGGTTTCCCTCACTAAGAATTACACTTTTAATGGTTTTATAACACTTTAAATAAATCATATAAATCAATGCATTACCATTGGTTTGCGTTGTGTAAAAATAACGTAAAAATACCTCAATAAATAAAACATTGAATGACGATTTAAAAAGCCATATATTGTGCGCGCTTTATGAATGGCGATTCATTTTCTAAAACCAATTATTCAACCAGTGTTCAACCGTAACGCTGGTTGTGGGAGTGATATGATGACGGATAAAGTCCGTATTGATACTTTAAGTGCAGATTTATTGGACGCGAACAACGAAACCTTTTTGGCCCGTCAGGCTGAATTCGAATCGAACGTCAGGAGTTACCCGCGCAAGCTGCCTCTGGCTATCGCAAAAGCGGAAGGCGTGTGGTTAACCGATGCGGATAACAAACAGTACCTGGATTGCCTTGCCGGCGCGGGTACCCTCGCTCTTGGTCACAACCACCCTGATGTGCTGCAAAGCATCCAAAGTGTCATTACCAGCGGCTTGCCGTTACATACCCTCGATCTGACTACCCCGTTAAAAGATCGCTTCTCCGAATACCTGCTCTCATTACTGCCGGGAGAAGGTAAAGAATATTGCCTGCAGTTCACCGGCCCGTCCGGCGCTGACGCCGTAGAAGCGGCGCTGAAGCTGGCGAAAAAATACACCGGCCGTTCTTCGGTTATTAGCTTCTCCGGTGGCTACCACGGTATGACCCACGGCGCGCTGTCGGTAACCGGCAACCTGTCACCGAAAGAAGCGGTCAATGGCATGATGCCCGAAGTGCAGTTTATGCCCTATCCGCATCAGTACCGCTGCCCGCTGGGTATCGGCGGCGAAGCGGGCGTGAAAGCGCTGACCTACTACTTCGAAAACCTGATCAATGACGTGGAAAGCGGCGTGCGTAAACCGGCGGCGGTGATCCTCGAAGCCGTTCAGGGCGAAGGCGGCGTGAACCCGGCTCCGGTTGAGTGGTTGCAGCGCATCCGCAAAGTGACTCAGGAACACGGCATTCTGCTGATCATCGACGAAGTTCAGGCTGGCTTTGCCCGTACCGGTAAGCTGTTTGCCTTCGAACACGCCGGCATTGAGCCGGACATTATCGTGATGTCGAAAGCCGTCGGCGGCGGTCTGCCGCTGGCCGTTCTGGGTATCAAGAAGCAGTTTGATGCCTGGGAACCGGGCCACCATACCGGCACCTTCCGCGGCAACCAGCTGGCGATGGCCACCGGCTTGACCACCCTGCGTCACCTGAAAGATAACGATATTGCTGGCAAAGTGGCCGCGCAGGGCGAATGGCTGAAAGGCAAACTGGCCGATATGCAGAAGCGTTTCCCGGTCATGGGTCACATTCGCGGTCTGGGTCTGATGATCGGGATTGAGATCGTCAACCCGAACGGCGAGCAGGATCATATGGGCTGCTACCCGGCTGACGGCGCGCTGTCCGCCCTGCTGCAGAAGAAATGTTTCGAAGCGGGCCTGATCCTCGAACGCGGTGGCCGCGGCGGCTGCGTCCTGCGTCTGCTGCCGTCGCTGCTGATCAGCAACGCCGAGCTGGAAATTTTCCTCGACAAATTTGAACAGGCCATGCTGGCCGCCGGTGTCAAACCGGTCTGAGTGGAGCGAGTGACCGCAATGTCCAAATTGAATCCGATTCTTGCTGCTTCGCCGCAAAGTATTGAGGCTTATCAGCAGGCGATCGCCCAGACCAGCCAGGCCGTCGCGCAATGGTTGCAGCAGCCTGAGATGTATCAAGGTAAAAGCGTCGCCGAACTGCGCGAGCGCATTACCCTTGAGTTCACCGAGCAGGGTCTGGGTAACCAGGCGGCGATTGAACGTGCGATCGAGTACTTCCTGAAAGACAGCCTGTCGGTACATCACCCGCAGTGCGTGGCGCATCTGCACTGTCCGAGCCTGGTGGTTAGCCAGGCGGCGGAAGTGCTGATTAACGCCACCAACCAGAGCATGGACTCCTGGGACCAAAGCCCGTCGGCGACCATCATTGAGATGAAGCTGATCGAATGGCTGCGTGCTCAGGTCGGTTACCCGGCCGGCGACGCCGGCGTCTTCACCAGCGGCGGCACCCAAAGCAACCTGATGGGGCTGATGCTGGCGCGCGATGCCTTCTTCGCTCGTCAGGGGCACTCCATCCAGCAGGACGGTCTGCCGGGTGACGTGCGTCAGTATAAAGTACTGTGCTCTGAAAATGCCCACTTCTCAGTGCAGAAGAACATGGCGCTGATGGGCCTCGGCTACCGCGCAGTGACGCTGGTGAAAACCGACGAATTTGCGCGGATGGACGTCGCTGACCTGAAAGCGAAAATCGCCGAAGCGCAGGCTAACGGCGAGCAGATCATGGCGATCGTCGCCACCGCCGGCACTACCGACGCGGGCGCTATCGACCCACTGCGTGCTATCGCCGGCGTGGCGGCGGAACATCAGATCTGGCTGCACGTGGATGCGGCATGGGGCGGCGCGCTGCTGCTCTCTGAGCAGTACCGCGACTATCTGGACGGCATTGAGTGCGTGGACTCCATTACCCTGGACTTCCACAAACAGTTCTTCCAGACCATCAGCTGCGGCGCGTTCCTGTTAAAAGACGCGCGCCACTACGAGCTGATGCGCTACCAGGCGGCCTATCTGAACTCCGAGTTCGATGAAGAACACGGCGTGCCGAATCTGGTCTCCAAATCGCTGCAGACCACCCGCCGCTTCGATGCCCTGAAGCTGTGGATGGGTCTGGAAGCGCTGGGCCAGAAACAGTACGCGGAGATCATCGATCATGGCGTGACCATGGCGAAAAACGTCGCGCAATACGTTACATCTCAGCCGACGCTGGAGCTGGTCATGCAGCCGCAGCTGGCGAGCGTGCTGTTCCGCTCTCGTCCGGCGCAGATGGCCGGCAGCGATGATGCCGCTATCGCCCTGCTCAACCAACGCGTCGGGGATGCGCTGCTCGATTCCGGTCGGGCAAACGTCGGGGTGACCGAGCACAACGGCATGACCTGCCTGAAGCTGACGCTGCTGAACCCGATCGTGACGCTTGAGGACGTGAAGGTACTGCTGAATCTGGTGGAGCGCACCGCGCAGGAATTGCTGGCGAAGTAACATCCTTGAGCGGGACGGTAGTTGACTGCCGCCCCGCTCAACACTCTTTGTGGCGAAACTTGCTGAAAAAAGCCGATAACTGACCTTATCGGCTTTTTTATCTCGCTCTGCGGACCAGAAATAAGTGACACTGTCACGATTAAATTACTGACCGGGCTACTGATGAGCTGTCAGGCCATCCTCTGACCGCTGCAACGCAGCGCCAGCGCGACTTTTACCCCACTCAGGCTCTCGCCTCTTGTAACAGCTGCTGGATCATTTTCTCCTGCTGCACATAGTCCCCTTCGCCAAAAGCGGTGTAGCGTAGCTTGCACTTTGCATCAGCAGGCCAATACTGAGGAGAGTTCCGCCTGCGGCGGCAGCGGTTTGGCGCCGATGTGCTGGCTGCCAATCAGATACCCGCTCACCGAAACCAGTGATTTAACCCGCTCCGGCCACAGCGCCGCCATGATATCGGCCGTACGCGCCCCCCAGTCAAACCCGGCCACATCGGCCCGTTTTATCTGCAAGGCGTCCATCAGGTGAAGAATATCTGCCGCCATGGCCGAGGGCTGTCCGTTGCGCGGCGTATTTGCAGAGAGAAAACGGGTGGTACCATAGCCACGCAGATACGGCACGATGACGCGGAATCCTTGCTTTGCTAACGCTGGCGCGACCGCCGCATAGCTATGAATGTCATATGGCCAGCCGTGCAGCAGGATAACCGGCTGACCGTCACGCGGACCGATATCGACATAGCCGATATTCAGGTCGCCGGCCTGAATCTGTTGAACATGATCGAATGCACTGGCATCGTCCGCCGCGCAAACGCCGGCTGACCACAGAGCTGACAGCGCCAGCATCAGCGCGCTACCGTTACGGACCCGAGATAATCTGTTCATAAAGCCACCTGTTAACTGAAAGAGAAGAGAGGACGCAGACAGTTAACCAGCGTTTTGTATATGGCATATGCGCAGAAAGGCGGGGTTTTGTATCGCAATGTATTGCTCCCCCTGCAGATACATTGGGATACAGACGGAAGGACCACTGTGCGGGCTAACGCCTACGTTAAGCCCTCAGCGGCCTCATAGGCGTGGGGAACGTCCGGCTCCAGATAGTTGGCCACGAAGCGGGTTAATATTCCCGCCGCGACCGGACATGCCTCCACTTGATCCAGCAGTTGCCGGGGATCGATTCCCTCTCTCCGTAGTACCTCATCACGATAGTGGATCAATGAACGCGCAATTTCAGGGGTAAATTCCGGATGGAACTGCGTGGACAGCGCATGGCGGGTATAGCGCACTATCTGGTGGGGATCGTGCGCTGATGCGGCCAGCACCGTCGCATTCGGCGGCAGCCTGACGACCGTTTGCAGATGGCTGAGGTGCGCAGGGAAATGGGCCGGCCGGTCGCTTAACAGCGGGTCCGTTCGTCCGGCAGCGGAAAGCGTAATCGCCTTGCATCCCGTTTCGCGTCCTGCCGGATGATACGCCACCTCGCCGCCGAGCGCGTCGGCCATCAGCTGATGACCGTAGCAGATACCAAATAACGGCATCTCCACCGCCATAGCCGAACGGATCCACGCGGCGGTTTTCTCGCTCCACGCCAGCCGATCGGTGACCATCGCCCACGAGCCGGTCATCACCGCCACGGTCTGGCTATCCGGAGCGGGCAGCGTTTCCCCCGCATAGACACGCACGGTGGCGATCTGCTGACGCCAGGGCGCAAGCAGCCGACCAAACCACAGCGGAAGATCGCCATGTTCGGCCTCAATTTCCGCCGGCGGCGCGCCGGTCTGCACAATAAGAAGTTTGTTTCTCAACGCCATAGCCCGTTACCCTTCGATGCTTTCTACAGTCCTTTCACTATGGAGAAAGGCGGCTGTTTCGACAAATAACCAATCTCTATGAGTGACACCCTGCGGGAATAAGCGCTGCAGAGCAAAGAAGAGCAAAAGTAAACCTCGCCCGGCCAGCACAACGCCGGGCGATACTCTCCTGCTCTACTGCGCGTCGGCGCTGTCTATCTGCGGAACGCTGGCTTCAGCCCCTTGCGCAATATCAGGCGCGTTGGCCGGATCAAAGATGTGGTCAAGGATAGCGCGCGCCGTTGGCCCGGCGACAACGCCGTCGCCGCCGCCGTTTTCCAGAATCAGCGCCATCGCCACCTTTGGATGCTGATACGGAGCAAACAAGGTATAGAAGATATGATCGCGTAATCTGACCGGGATCATCTTCGCATTGTAGGTCTGATTCTCCTTCAGACTGAAGACCTGCGAAGTACCGGACTTCGCGGCAATCTGATACGGCGCGGTATGAAACAGTTTATAACCGGTGCCGTTAGGCAAGTTAGCCATGCCGTACATCCCGTTGCGCACGATGCCCCAGTACGGCGATTTCGGATCGCCCACCTGCGGCGTATTGTTCGGCGGCTGATAGCGCTCAACCTTATTGCCGCGCTTCATGGAATAGAGCAGATGGGGATTTTTTACCTTGCCGTTGTTGAGCAGCGTCGTCAGCGCCTTCACCATCTGGACAGGCGTAGCGATCCAGTAGCCCTGGCCGATCCCGACCGAAATGGTGTCCCCCTGATACCACGGCTTTTTATGCACCTTCTGCTTCCACTCGCGGCTCGGCAACACCCCGGCATACTCTTCATTCAAATCAATCCCGGTCAACTGCCCGTAGCCAAACTTGCTCAGCCAGCTGTGAATGCGGTCAATGCCCATTTCAAAGGCCACCTGATAGAAGAAGGTGTCCGCCGACTCCTCAATCGCCTTGGTCACGTTCAGCATCCCATGCCCGGTTTTCAGCCAGTCGCGATAGCGGCGCTGGGTACCGGGTAGCGTCCAGGTCGGCGCACCGAAAAAGGTCGTGGTAGGGGTAATCACGCCAGCGGAAAGTGCCGACAGCGCCATATAGGGTTTCACCGTCGATGCCGGCGGATAGAGCCCCTGGGTCACGCGGTTAATCAGCGGGCGGTCCGGGTTATCGAGCAGAGAACGGTAGGCCTTATAGCCAATCCCTTTCACAAACGGATTCGGGTCATAGCTGGGACTGGAGACCATCGCCAGCACCCCGCCGTCGCGCGGATCGACCGCCACCACCGCCGCACGCTGCCCCTTCAGCACCCCTTCAATGTACTGCTGCAGGTGCAGATCCAGCGTCAGGTAGATATCCTTCCCGGCCACCGGCGGCACCTCTTTCAGCAAACGCACCACGCGACCATGGTTATCGACTTCCACCTCCTGATAGCCGGTGGTGCCGTGGAGCTCTTTTTCGTAATAGCCTTCAATACCCTGCTTGCCGATATTATGGTCGGCGGCATAGTTCTCCGCCTCGCCGTTTTTGGCCAGCCGTTGCAGGTCGCTGTCGTTGATTTTCGATACATAGCCGACCACGTGCGCCAGCTGGGCACCGTAGGGGTAGTCGCGCTGCTGGTAGCTCTCCACCGTTACGCCTGGAAAACGAAACTCGTTCACCGCAAAGCGTGCCACTTCAACATCGCTCAGGGCCGACTTCAGGGTCACCTGCTTGTAGCGACCGTTGTGGTGCATATCATCGCGGAAACTGGCGATATCATCGGGGGTCAAATCCACTATCGGGGTCAATGCGTTCAGCAACGCGGTCATATCGGAAATTTTGCTCGGGATCACCTGCAGGCGGTAGAGGGTGATGTTCTGTACCAGCGGGATACCGTTGCGATCGAAAATAAGCCCACGGTCTGGCGCGATAGGCAGCATTTTAATGTCATTCTGATTCGATCGGGTCTGATAGAAATCGTGCTGCTTAACCTGTAAACGGTAGAGGTTAAAAATCAGCACGCCAAAGCAGACCACCACCAGTAGAAACGCGATCGCGGCACGACGAATAAACAGCATCTCTTCCGCTGAGTGATCGCGAATTTCATCTCTCAATAGGGTCATTAGCGGCAATTCACTTGAGTTTGAATAAAGGGCGAAAAAAAGAAAAAGCGCAGCAGAATAGCGTTATCGAGGCGCCAGCCCTACAGAAAGGTTGCTAATGATTTAGCAGAAATGTTTCAGCATGTTAGATGCCCGGACAGGCGCTAGCCCCCACCAGGGGATGAAATGGGTGTGACATTGTCACAAAATGGCCTCTGTCCGCTGAAGACAGAGGCCCTGGGGTCAGCCGCGGGTTAGCCAGGCCCGCCAGCCTCCGTAGGCGGTAATGTCGGTGGCCCCCTGCAGACCGTATCCTTCGCAGATAAAACCGCTCAACCAGCGTCCGTCGGACAGTTCGACTTTGCCTAGCCCCAGCGGTGCGGGAATGGCCGCCAGCAGTGAGCCCAGCTCAGACGAAGGCAGCTCCCAGACCTCCACGGCGATGGCCGCGCCGTCGTTGTCGTCACGCACCATCCCCGGACGGCGCCCGTCGGCCAGCGCATACAGCCGATAGCGCGGGGCGCTGTGCATGGCCGTCAGCAGACGCCCGCCCCGCTCCCGCAGTTGCCCGTTCAACGCCAGGCCGTCAAGATGGGCGCCGCAGACCACCAGCGGCATGCGATCGTGGCTGCCGGTGGCCGCAGGCAAGGCAGCGTCCAGCTGGCTCCCGCCGACCAGCGGTAGTGGCTGCACGCGCTGGAAAGCGTCGGCCACTCCGAGAAGGTACTGGTCGGTGAAGGCCCGGCCGAACAGGGTGACGCCGGAGGGCAAACCGTTTGCCAGAAAACCGACCGGCACATTCACCGCCGCATAATCCAGCAGGTTCATAAAGTTGGTGTAGTAGCCGAGATCGGCATTGCGCTGCACCGGCTCGGCCTCCAGTTCAGCCAGCGTTACCGGACGCGGACAGGTCGGGGTCAGGACGCAATCCAGCGTTTCAAGGATCGCGTCACACTGCGCCTTATACGCCTGCAGCTGGTACATTGCCCTGAAGGTCGCCACCGCGTCGGTACCCGGCGCTTTCGCCAGCACGTCGCGAATCACCGGCAATACCGCCTCCGGCTGCTGCTCGATTAGCGCGCCCACCACCGCATACCGTTCCGCCACCCACGGGCCGTCGTACAGCAGGCGCGCGGCGGCAAGAAACGGCGTCATATCGAGGTTGACCGGTACGCCGCCAAGGGCAATGAGCCGCGCTTTGGCCTGCATAAACAGCGCCTCGCTCTGCGCACAGCCAAGGAAATTCAGCGTCTGCGGCACGCCGAAGCGAAATCCCGGCGTCGGGACGCCGAAGGCCTGACGGCTGTTCCACTGCGGGTTGCGGCGACTGTAGGCGTCTCGCGGATCCGGCCGTGCGGTCAGGGCCAGCAGCCGACTGGCCTCGTCGGCGGTGGCAGTAAAGAATGTCGTACAGTCGAGGGTCCGACAGGCCGGCACCACCCCGGCGGTAGAGATCAGCCCCTTGCTGGCCTTCAGCCCCATCAGGTTATTCAGTGAAGCCGGGACTCGTCCGCTGCCGGCGGTGTCCGTTCCGAGGGCGAAGCTGGCCACCCCGAGCGCCACAGCCAGCGCTGAACCGGCGCTGGATCCGCCGGAGGGATAATCCGCATGATAAGCGTTACGACAGCGGCCGTAGGGCGAACGCGTTCCGTTCAGGCCGGTGGCAAACTGATCGAGATTGGTTTTGCCGACCGGAATAGCGCCGAGGGCAATCAGCTGGGCCACGACAGTGGCATCCTCAGTCGCGGTGCGGGCAAAGGCCGGACAGGCAGCGGTGGTGGCAATGCCCGCAAGATCGATATTATCTTTGATGGCGAACGGCACGCCGTACAGCGGTAGCGTCTCCGGCGCAACCGTATCCAGCGCCGCCAGCCAGGGCTCCTGCTCCTCCGCCGTCAGTATATGAATAAACAGCTGATACTCCGGATTCAGCGCAAGCGCCTTCTGGCGGAGATCGGCCAGCAGCGCCCGCGGGGTCAATTCGCCGCGGCGGTAAGCCTCTGCGAGGGTCGCAAGGCGTAAATCAAAGGTTGGCTGACTCATACGTTCTCCTCCAGGATCACCGCCACACGTTGCCCGGCGCGTACCGACGCCCCCGGCTGAACATTCATCTGTTGCACCACGCCGTCGCACGGCGCCAACAGCGGGATCTCCATTTTCATTGACTCCAGCACCACCAGAACGTCGCCGGCGCGAACATGACTCCCCGCGGCGGCCTGCACTTGCCACAGATTGCCGGAGATCGGACTCTCCACGCCCTGCTGTCCGCGCTGCAGCGGCGCCTCGTCACCCGCGTCAGCCGCTACCTCCTGGCTATCGAAATGCGCCTGGCCGCTGGCTATCCAGCGCTCGCGTTCCTCATTGAAGGCGCGCTGCTGATGCTGGCGAAAAGCGTCGATACTTACCGCTTCCCGCTGCAGAAACTGCTGGTACTCCGCCAGCCGCAGGGTACTGTGCTCAATGCGCAGCGGATAGCGGCCAAGCGGGAAATCGCGGCGGTTCTGTTGCAGTTCATCGGCAGAAACCGGGTAGAAACGCAGCTGGTCGAAGACGCGCAGCAGCCAGGGTTTACCGGAGAAGTCGGCGACCTCGTGATAGCGATTCCACATCTGCAACGTACGGCCGACAAACTGGTAGCCCCCGGGACCTTCCATACCATAGACGCACAGATAGGCTCCGCCGATCCCCACCGAGTTTTCCGCCGTCCAGGTACGCGCCGGATTGTATTTGGTGGTCACCAGTCGATGACGCGGATCGAGCGGCGTCGCCACCGGCGCGCCAAGATAGACATCGCCCAGCCCCATCACCAGATAGCTGGCGTCGAACACCGTCTGCCATACCGCCTGTTCGTCAGGTAAGTCGTTAATCCGGCGGATAAATTCGAGGTTGCTCGGGCACCATGGCGCGTCGCGCCGCACGGTCGTCATGTATTTATCGATAGCCGTGCGGCAGGCCGGGTCGTCCCACGACAGCGGTAGATGTACCACCCGGGTCGGAACCTGCAGATCGTCGCTGACGCACACCGCCGCCCACTCCACGCTCACCCAACTCAACAGCGCGTCAAGCGTCAGGGTTTCCGGCTGGAAATGAATTTGCAAAGAACGAATACCCGGCGTCAGGTCAATTACCCCCGGTCGGGAGCGGCTCTCCAGCGCCTGCATCAGAGCATGAATGCGAAAACGCAGCACCAGATCGAGCTCCGCCTCTCCCGCTTCCAGCAGCAGATGGGTATCGCCGGAAAGACGGGCCACCAGACGCTTATCTGCTTCTGCGCAGCTCATCACCACGGGGGAAGTTAACGGCGCGGGCTGCCACGCAACAGGCATCGCCTCAAGCGTCGCCAGCTCATCCCGGTAGCCTGCCGCCAGTCGACGGGCCGTAGACAGATCCACGGCAACAAAACGCACCTTGTCGCCGGCTTTCAGTTGCCCCAGTTGCCAGAGATCGGCTTCAATCACCGTCACCGGGCAGACGAAACCGCCGAGGCTCGGGCCGTCCGGGCCAAGAATAACCGGCATATCGCCGGTAAAATCAACCGCGCCGACGGCATAAGGGTTATCGTGAATATTCGACGGATGCAGCCCCGCGTCGCCGCCGCTCTCGCGGGCCCACAGCGGTTTAGGACCTATCAGCCGCACGCCGGTACGGCTGGAGTTGAAATGCACCTCCCAGTCGGTGGCAAAAAACGTATCAATGTAGTCCGCGGCAAAAAATTCCGGCGCGCCGTGCGGGCCGTAAATCACCCGCAGGGTACGTACGGCCGCCAGCGGCGGTACCAGCACAGCAGGCAGCGCGGCGCCGGTGTCCCCCCTGCCGTCTGGCGCCAGATGCAGAACATCCCCGCTGCGCAACGCGCGTCCGCCATGGCCGCCAAACTGTCCAAGCGTAAAGGTACTTTTGCTGCCCAGATAATCCGGCACCTGAATGCCGCCGCGCAGACAGAGGTAGCTCCTGACCCCCGCCCCTTCGATGGCGCCGATTTTCAGCGTCGCCCCGGCCGGGATACGGAATACACGGTTCATCTCTTGCGCGATACCGTCAAGGGTAACCGGAACGCCGGCGCCGCTCACCACCGCCAGGGCTGCACAATGAAACTTCAGCACTGGCCCGCTGAGGGTGATTTCCAGCGCCGCTTCTCCCGGCGGGTTATCCAGCAGCCGGTTGCCGAGGCGCAGCGCCCGATCGTCCATCGGCCCCGACGGCGGGACGCCCACCGCCCAGTAGCCCAGCCGTCCGGGATAATCCTGGACGCTGGTCTGCGTCCCGGCACTGAGCACCTCGACGGTTGCGGCCCGATAGCTCAGCTGTTCCAGGCAACGGGTCCAGGGCTCACCCTGTACAAAGGGTTCAAAGGCCAGAATCTGCTGGAGGTAGATGCGGTTAGTTTCCACGCCATACAGGCGGGTGTTCGCCAGCGCCTGGGTCAGTTCAGCGATCGCCTCGTCGCGGGTTGGCCGCCAGGCGATCATTTTAGCCAGCATCGGGTCAAAAAAGGGCGGCACGTCGCAACCGGCCTCCACCCAACGGTCGATACGAAGCGTGTCGCCGTCCGCCGGCGGAAAAACCACCTCGGTCAGCAAACCTGGCGAAGGCTGAAACTGACGGCCCGGATCTTCGGCATAAATACGCGCCTGGATAGCGTGGCCCCGTGGTGTCAGGTCGGCCAGCAGCGCAGTGAGCGGCGGTAAATCCCCGGCCGCCAGCGCCACCATCCAGCGTACCAGGTCGACGCCCCACACCTGCTCGGTGACGCCATGCTCAACCTGCAGACGGGTATTGACCTCGAGAAAATAGAAGCGCTGCGCCGCGCTGTCATAGACAAATTCGACCGTCCCGGCGCTGCGATAGCTGACCGCTTTGCCCAGCGCGACCGCCGCCGCGCACAGCGCATCCGCCATCCCCGCCGGTAGGTTCGGCGCCGGGGTTTCTTCCAGCACTTTCTGGTTCCGACGCTGTATTGAGCAGTCGCGCACCCCAAGGGCGATGACCTCGCCCTGCCCGTCGCCGAATATCTGCACTTCCAGATGGCGCGCGCGTTCAATGTATTTTTCGATAAACACGCCCGCATCGCTAAAGTTATTCTGCCCCAGCCGCTGTACGGTCTCAAAGGCGTCCGACAGCTCGCGGGCGTCGCGACAGACGCGCATCCCGATACCGCCGCCCCCGGCGGTGCTTTTTAACATCACCGGGTAGCCGATGGTGTCCGCCGCCCGACACGCTTCGCCGCTGTCGGCCAGCAGACCGGTCCCCTCCAGCAGCGGCACGCCCTGCGCTTTGGCCAGCGCCCGGGCGGTGTGCTTCAGGCCAAACGTGCGTAGCTGAGCGGGAGTCGGGCCGACAAACGCCAGCCCGGCAGCTTCACAAGCCTCGGCGAAGGCAGCGTTTTCCGATAAGAAACCGTAGCCGGGATGAATAGCTTCGGCCCCGCTTTTTAAGGCAGCGGCGATGATTTTTTCCGTCACCAGGTAAGTTTGCGCCGCCGGGCCGTCGCCGAGGCCGATTGCCTCATCGGCTTCGCGAATATGCAGGCTGCTGAGATCCGCGTCGGAATAGACCGCCACGCCCTTCACCTGCATCGCGCGCAGGGTGCGCAGAATTCGACAGGCGATGGCGCCGCGGTTAGCAATCAGTAAGGTTTTGAACATACAAGGGACTCACGTCGTGGCGGGTCGTCCCGCAAAAAAATTCGACGTCCCCGGGGCCGTCCCCGAGGCGCGCAGGCGTTCAGGGCTTACGCGATGGTGTGCTTAACAGGCGGTCGGCGCGAACGGCAAACAGACGCCAGGCCAGCAGGCGCCAGCGCTGCCAACGGGTCAGTTCCATACCAGTACCTCCGCCGGTGTCGGATTCCAGCCGTTGCAGGGGTTATTCAGCTGTGGGCAGTTGGAGATCAGGACGATAACGTTGCGCTCCGCGCGCAGCTCGACGTACTTCCCGGCGCCAGAGATCCCGTCTTCAAAGGTCAGGCCGCCGGCTTCGGTCACCGGGACGTTCATAAAAAAGTTGATATTGGCGCCAATATCGCGCTTATGCAGCCGACCGTCATGCAGACAGGCGCAGAGAAAATTGTCCCGACAGCTGTGCATGTAGCGTTTATCCAGCGCATAGCGCACGGTGTTGCTCTCCTGCGCGCAGGCCCCGCCGAGGGTATCATGGCGTCCACAGGTATCGGCCACGATGGTCAACAGCGGATTTCCGAGGTTGGAGTACAGCACGCTGCCGGTCGTCAGGTAGGCATTGCCCTGACGGCGCAGCGTACGCTGCGGATCGTAGCGTTCGCGCGGGTTGTCAGCACAATAAAACAGGGTGTCGACAGCCTGGTTGCCTTCAAGATCGAGCAGGCGCAGGGTCTGCCCCGTTTTGATTTCGAACAGCCAGGGTTCGCCCGCAGGAATCACGTGGCGATAGACGGCATCGGCGGGGTTACGGGTACTGGTCACAAGGCTCATCTCGGGCTCCTCAAAGGGCGAACAGGTGGGTGTTGGTGAAGGCGCGCTGGTTTTCATCGCGGGTAAACAGCGATTCGACCGCCGCCTGCTCATCGTCGGCCTGATACCAGCTCAGCTGGACCGGACGGGGGGCATAGTCGCCCGACGGGTTCATCGGATGCGGCAGCGCGGTCAGGACCATCAGTACGTCCATCGGCGCAAACAGTTCGACGTAGTTACCCGGGGTGGAATGGCCCGCACAAAACTGAAAGCGCCCTGCGCTGTCGACGGTGACTTTGCTGAAGAAGTTGACCACCATCAGCAGATCCTCGAGGCCAAGATCCCATTTCCCCATTTCGACCAGCAGATTATCGGCGCCATTGCGATGGAAGGTGTTGCGCAGCTCCTGGTAGCGGCCCGCGCCATATTTTTCTTCCGTCTCTTGCGCATTGAGCACACCGCCGAACGGATCGTGCCAGCCGCAGTTATCGGCGATGATGCCAGCCAGCACCCGCCCCATATCGGAATAGAAACAGTGTCCGGCCGTCAGCCGCGCGGTGTGCTGTCCCTTGAGGGTATCCGGCAGGTTCAGGCGCTCGCTTTTCTCATGCGGGTTGAGCATCATCATGCTGACGTTTGCACCGCCGTCGATATCGGTCAGACGCAGGATCTGCCCACGGCGTAAAATGAACGAGGTATGGCCCCCGCCCGGCAAAAATTCTTCGCGCAGAGCTGGTGAGGTATGAAAAAGCGCTGTCATCGGGCTATCTCCTTAAGGCATAGACATTGTTATCGGTGCCGGCGCCGAGCATCTGCGACATCCGGGTCTCATTAAGCGGAATATCGTAGGTAATGCGCGCGCCATAGGCGTTGGGGGCCTGCGGGTCGTGGCGTACCTTATCGAAGACCAGCAGACGGGTGCCGAGATTGAATCCTTCGGCCAAATCGTGGGTGACCATAAAGACCGTCATTCGCGTTTCGCTCCATAGCTGAAGCAGCAGGGCGTGCATATCTTTGCGGATACCGGGGTCGAGCGCGCCGAAAGGCTCGTCGAGCAGCAGAACCCGTGGCTGCATCACAAAGGCCTGGGCGATCGCCAGCCGCTGCTGCATCCCGCCGGACAGTTGTGCCGGATAGCGGTCAAGGGCGTGGGCGAGCCCCACTTTGTCCAGCATCTGTGCCGCCTGTTCGCGGGCAGCACGCTTGCGGGCACCGAACAGACGGCCAAAGCACGGCGAAGACGGCAGCTCCAGACCGACGGTCACGTTATCCAGCACGCTCAGGTGCGGGAAGACCGAATAACGTTGGAACACCACGCCGCGGCTGCGGTCCGGCTCGGGAGCCAGCGGCTGACCGTCGAGCGTAATCGTGCCCCGGGTCGGTTTCTCCTGCCCCAGCAGCAGGCGCAAGAAGGTGGATTTCCCGCAGCCGGAGGCCCCGACCATGGAACAAAACTCCCCTTCTTTGACCGCTAAGTTAATGCGCTCCAGCACCACATGGTCGCCGTACTCCTGCCAGATATTGTTGATGCGGATAAAACTCATGTCCGGCCTCCTTCGGCCCACGGGAAGCAGACTTTATGCAGCTGACGCAGCCCCAGATCCATCAGCCAGGCCAGCAGGGTTATCCAGATGACATAGGGGATTATCACATCCATCGCCATGTAGCGCCGGACGAGGAAAATGCGGTAGCCCAGCCCGGCGGTGGCGGAAATAGCCTCCGCCGAAATCAGAAACAGCCACGCCGATCCCAGCAGCAAACGCAGCGAGGTAAGCAGGCGGGACAGCAGCTGAGGCAGGACCACCCGCAGGACCACCGTCCAGCTGTTGGCGCCGAGGGTTTGCGCTTTGATAAACAGTTCCGCCGGGATTTCCCGCGCCCGCTGTTCAAGGTCGCGCGCCAGCATCGGCGTGATGCCAATCACGATCAGCATCACCTTAGAGAGTTCATCGAGACCGAAGACGATAAACAGCACCGGCAGGATCGCCAGCGGCGGCACCATCGAGACCACGGTCATCAACGGCGACAGCGCCGCGCGATAAACCGGAAATACGCCGGCCACGATCCCGATGCTCAGGCCAATCAGCGCGGACACCGCCAGCCCGATGAGCAGGCGCGTCAGGCTGATCAGCGTATCGCCCCACAGCAGGTATTCGCCGCTGCGTTTGTCCGGCGTAAACGCCATCCGTTCGATGGCCGCCGCCATCTGCGACAGGCCGGGCAACAGCTTGTCCTGGGGATTCGCTTCAAGGCGAATAGCGGAGCCGATAAACCAGGCGGCGATCAGCAACAAAAAGGGCAGCAGTAATAGCATCAGCCGCATGCCCTGCTGGGGATGGCGGTTAATTTGGCGCATGGCGTTCACTCCCGTCATCAATGATTACAGCTGGCCGGCGGCGGCCATTTTCAGGAAGCTATCGTCAAAGCGCAGTCGGGTATTTGCGTTATCACCCACTGTGACGTTGCCGGGGAAGCGCATGCCAATGAAGTCGGCGCTTTGCGCGCCTTCACCTAACAGCCCTTTATCAAACGAAAACTGCGCCACGCGCTGCATGGTTTTTGCCAGCTCCGGGCTGGAGATGAACGTCAGCGTCTCGGCGGCGGTCCAGAACAGGTGGGTCGTTTTCAGCTGCGCCTGGTAGCCCGCAAGGTCGGTGCCGGAATCTGCCGCCATGGCGCTCAGCGCCTGGGCGTCTCCGGCCTGCATTTTGGCCATCATTTCAAACCATGCGCCGGTCAGGGCTTTCCCCAGCGCGGGGTTATCTTTCAGGGTTTGCGTGTTGACCACCATCATGTCGATAAGCTCGCCGGGAACCTGCGCTGAGCTAAAGACTTCGCTGGTCTGCGGGGTCTTTTTAATCGCCGACAGCTGCGGGTTCCATGCTACGGCGGCGCGGACGCTGCTGGTGCCAAAAGCGGAAACGATATCGGCATCGGAGGTATTCACCACTTTGACATCTTTCTCCTGCAGACCGGCCTTCTCCAGGCCACGGACCAGCAGATAGTGCGAAACCGACAGCTCAGGGAGATAGACCGACATGCCTTTCAGATCGGCCAACGTTTTAGCGCTGCCTTTGAGCACCACGCCGTCGTTGCCGTCGGAATAGCTGCCGGTAATCAGCGCAGTGGTATCGACCCCGCCCGCGGCGGGGATCGTCAGCGCGTCCATGTTGGTCATGGTGCAGCCATCAAACTGACCCGCGGTGTACTGATTAATCGACTCGATATAGTCGTTGAGCTGGACGATATTGATTTTGATGCCGTATTTCGCGGCCCATTTATCAATGATTTTTTCGTTGCTGATGGCGCCCCAGGGCATCCAGCCGGCATAGATCGTCCAGCAGACGTTGAACTCTTTTTTTACGGCGGCAAAGGAAGGGAAACTGGCCAGTAGCGCCAGCGACAGCATGAGTGAGCGGATGACACGGGATGTCTTCATTATGAACCTCTGGTTGGCACAAAAACAGGAGCAGCGCGACACCTGACGGTGCTGCTGTCTCCCGGGCTTTTGTCCCGCCGTGTAACCTCGCAGAGGTCGCCAGCTCTCGGACCAGACATTCACCTGCGTGAACCGGAACCCTAGCCAGCTATTGGATCATCTTGATTGTCTGTTGCGCTGCCTTCTGGTTTATTGTTTGCAAAGGGCATGCCAGAAAATTGTTCTTTTTAATTCAGTAAGATAGATAGTGGTCACGGGACGTCACACCACAATGGGGAGTGGTTTTGGGGCAATGCATAAATTTGGTGCAGACAACCTGCCCACACGTAATAAAGCGCACTCGGCGCGAAAACAGACGCCTGGCACATTCTGCGAGCACCGCCGGGTTATATAAACGGAGGATCTTAACCGCGATAATCTTATTTATCGTCGTCGCGACGGTAGCCAGTAAATGACCAGAATTCACCTGCTTAGCTTTTTTTGCAACCGCTTATTTTATCGCCAGAGGCCTCGCTACAGTGTCCTATACTGATTAGCAAACGGCAACGTACGTAAGCGGCTTTACGTATTTTGGCTTTAATCCACATTTATTTCATGGATTTCTTTATCGCTTGTTGTTAAAAGGATATAACTATTAATTCCGTAGATTCTTTCAAGTATCACTTATTGGTTGCAGTGTATATCGTAATGGCATTCACAAAAGCAAACGGAGCCTGATATGAGCACGTCTAACGATTCATCTAACAACGCATCCGCCGGGAAGTGCCCTTTTCACGCAGGGAAGCCCGTCCAAAGTGCCGGTGGCGGCACCGCCAACCGCGACTGGTGGCCTAATCAACTTCGCGTGGATCTGCTGAACCAGCATTCCAACCGCTCAAATCCCCTCGGCGAAGACTTTAACTACCGCGAAGAGTTCAAAAAACTCGACTATGCCGCGCTGAAGGCAGACCTGAGAGCGCTGCTGACCGATTCACAAGAGTGGTGGCCGGCAGACTGGGGCAGCTACATCGGGCTGTTTATTCGTATGGCCTGGCACGGTGCAGGCACCTATCGTACCGTTGACGGTCGCGGTGGCGCAGGCCGTGGACAGCAGCGCTTTGCGCCGCTGAACTCCTGGCCGGATAACGTCAGCCTCGATAAAGCCCGTCGCCTGCTGTGGCCGATAAAACAAAAATACGGCCAGAAAATCTCCTGGGCTGACCTCTATATGCTGGCCGGTAACGTCGCGCTGGAAAACGCCGGCTTCCGCACCTTCGGCTTCGGCGCCGGTCGTGAAGATGTCTGGGAACCGGATCTGGACGTTGACTGGGGCCATGAAAAAGCCTGGCTCGAACATCGTCACCCGGAAAGCCTGGCGCAACAGCCGCTGGGTGCCACCGAAATGGGTCTGATCTACGTTAACCCGGAAGGCCCGAACGCCAGCGGCGACCCGCTCTCCGCTGCCGCTGCCATTCGTGCCACCTTCGGCAACATGGCCATGAACGATGAAGAGATCGTCGCGCTGATCGCCGGCGGCCATACCCTCGGTAAAACGCACGGCGCAGCGGTAACCACTCACGTCGGCGCAGAACCTGAAGCCGCACCGATTGAAGCGCAGGGCCTCGGCTGGGCGAACAGCTACGGCAGCGGAGCCGGTCCCGATGCGATCACCTCAGGTCTGGAAGTGGTCTGGACACAGACCCCGACCCAGTGGAGCAACTACTTCTTCGAGAACCTGTTCAAATACGAATGGGTCCAGACCCGCAGCCCGGCTGGCGCCATTCAGTTTGAAGCCAAAGATGCCCCGGACCTGATCCCCGATCCGTTCGATCCGGAGAAAAAACGCAAGCCGACCATGCTGGTAACCGACCTGACGCTGCGCTTCGACCCGGAATTCGGCAAGATTTCCCGTCGCTTCCTCAACGATCCGCAGGCCTTTAATGAAGCCTTTGCCCGCGCCTGGTTCAAACTGATCCACCGTGATATGGGGCCAAAATCACGCTACCTCGGGCCGGAAGTGCCGAAAGAAGACCTGATCTGGCAAGATCCGTTACCGGCCGCCATCCACAACCCAACGCCGGCGGATATTGCGACCCTGAAGACCGCTATCGCCGATGCCGGACTGTCGGTCAGCGAACTGGTGTCGGTGGCCTGGGCTTCTGCCTCCACCTTCCGCGGCGGAGACAAACGCGGCGGAGCTAACGGCGCGCGTCTGGCGCTGGAGCCGCAGAAATCGTGGCCGGTGAACGCCGTGGCTGCAAAAGTGCTGCCGACGCTGCAGGCCATTCAGAAAGCCTCGGGTAAAGCATCGCTGGCCGATATCATCGTGCTGGCGGGCGTCGTGGGTGTCGAACAGGCCGCTGCGGCTGCCGGTGTGCAGGTCAGCGTACCGTTCGCGCCGGGCCGGGTGGATGCCCGTCAGGATCAGACGGATATCGAGTCTTTCGATCTGCTGGAACCGCTGGCGGATGGTTTCCGTAACTATCGCCGGATCGAAGGTGGCGTCTCGACAGAAACGCTGCTGCTGGATAAAGCTCAGCAGCTGACGCTGACCGCGCCGGAAATGACCGTGCTGGTGGGCGGCCTGCGGGTGCTGGGCGCCAACTATGATGGCAGCCAGCACGGGGTCTTCACCGACCACGTCGGCGTCCTGAGCAATGACTTCTTCGTCAACTTACTCAGCATGGCCACCGTCTGGAACGCCACCGACGAGCAGGGCGAACTGTTCGAAGGCCGCGATCGTCAGAGCGGTGAGAGCAAGTACACCGCCACCCGCGCCGACCTGGTCTTCGGTTCGAACTCAGTACTGCGGGCGCTGGCGGAAGTGTACGCCTGCCAGGATGCTCAGGAGAAACTGGTTAAAGACTTTGTCGCGGCCTGGACCAAGGTGATGAACCTCGACCGTTACGATCTGTAATCTCCCTCCCCGGCGGGCGCTATGTCCGCCGGGGCTTTTCCCCTTCCCCTCTCATGTTTGTCGCAGCTGTAATAACCGGCTGTAGGTAGGCTGAATATCTTCCTGTTCGACATCCGCCACCAGTTCGCCCAGTCCGCAGGCGGCCACCACGATCAGCTGACACTGCTTTTCATACAGCACATCCACCAGATTAATAAAGCGCTGCTGAGCCGCCGGGCCTGCCTGACGCAAAGGCGGAACCGCATCCAGCAGCCAGCGCTCATGCTGTTCACAGAGCGCCAGATAATCCATTACCGACGTTGCCGCCATGCACAGCTGGCTAAAGGTGAAATGCAACAAATGCGTCGGCGCGGAGGCGGCGTGTAGCGTACGATAGCCCACCTGCAGCGGCTGCGCAGTGGCGCAGGGATCCGGCAGTTCTAGTCGCTGACGGGTTTGGGCAGAGGGTTGCACCAGAAACCTCCCGCGGCAGAATGGATTTTCCGCCGGCGCATGGCGCGCCCGGTAATCCTCTTCACCATTGAGCGCCGCTACCGTCATGTGCTGTTTTATCAGCGCAATCGACGGCACAAAACGGTCGTGATACAGCGGGTTAGCCAGTAATTGATCCGGGGGGTAGTTGGAGGTAGCCAACAGAATGATACCGCGTTGAAACAGCAGCGTAAGCAGCGCTTTCACCAACATGGCGTCGCCCGGATCGTGGAGATGAAACTCATCAAAACACAATAGCCGGCAGCCGTCGGTCATCTGTACCAGCACCTCGGGCAGGGTTGGCGTTGGCTGCGCGTTCAGCCGCTGATGCAGTTCGCGAAAGAAATAGTGGAAATGCACCCGGCGCTTTTCCGCCAGCGGCAGGCTGGCAAAGAAATGATCGATAATAAAACTTTTGCCGCGCCCGGTACGCCCCCAGACGTACAGCCCTTTACCACGCGTGGCCTTGCCTGCGGCCAGCCCGTGCCCCAGCGCGTCCAGTTGAGTAATCAGCGTCTGCTGGTCCGCATCGAGGGTCAACGCCAGCGCCTCGGCCCGCTGTGCCATAAACGAGGCAAAACTAAATTCGGTCATTCCTTGCGTCATTTTCGCTCTTCGTGGTGTCACCGGCGCAGCTGCCCCGGAAAAAAGATGAGGAATTCTCACCAATTACACCTTCACTGAACGACAATAACAAGCTTATCTGCAGCACAAAGGCTGTATTCCTCCCCCGGACCTGAAAAAAAACCATTGTTCTCTTCCGGGGTATACCAACACATTATAACCAGCAAAAACAGATGGATAGTGTGGTTGATTCCGTACCAGGTTGACGGTGCCGACGTACAAAAAACATCGTTATATATTGACATATACAGCGATGTTTTTTATCTTTTTGTCATACAAATAAAAACCGTACCCTTCAGACAGAGACGAGATTTTCCCCGCCTCATTCCACTTTCATCCGTCTGAACTAAAAATTAATGCGCTCATATAAACTCGTTTTATTAACCGGGATGATTCCCTGTTCTCCCATTCTACCGGCGATGCCTGTATATGCAGCAGAAACCATGGTTGTCACCGCAGAACCGCATACCCAATCCCTTGATGATGTCACGCCTGCTGCGGAACAGCAGGCTACGCCAGGCAACCTCGGCAAGCAGAAGTTGATTAACGTTCCGTGGTCCGTGCAGACGCTCTCCGACTCTCTGACCCGCCAGGTACAGGCCAGCAGCGTCAAAGATGTCTACCGCTATCTGCCCTCCGTCCAGGGCGACGGCGTTCGTCCGCAAACCCGCGGTATGCAGGGCAGCGTGGTGCAGAACAGCATGATTGATGGCCTGAACGTGGTGTCGACCACCGAGTATCCCGCTGAACAGTTTCAACGCATTGAGGTACTGAACGGTATGGCCGGCGCGCTATATGGCCCGGCAAACCCGGCGGGCATGTTTAACCTGGTCTCGAAACGGCCTACCGATGTGCCGCTACGCAGGGTGACCGTTGGCGGCGGGACGGCGTCAGGCGCGAATGCCGCACTGGACCTCAGCGGCCCGCTTGACGCGGCCGACAGAGTAAAATATCGCCTCAATCTGCTGGATCAGGACGGCAGCAGCTATACCCACGGTAGCCGTCAGCGCAACCAGTATGCCGGTCTGGCGCTCGACTTCCAACTGACCGACCAGACGGTGCTGGAGAGCAACTTCAGCTACTACCACTTCTATCAAAAAGGGCTGCCCGGCTCGTTCGCTCTGGCAAAAGGGACCCATTTCCCGTCGCCGCTGGATCCCACTAAAAGCCAATATGGTCAGTACTACGCCGGCAACGACGACACCACCACCACCGGCAGCCTGCATATTAAGCATGATTTTGACGGTAACTGGCTGCTGGACGTCGGCGTGCTGCGCCAGATAGCCGACCGTGAATCGACCACCGTCACCAATACGCTGACCGATAATCAAGGTCATTACGCCACCACGACCGCCAACTCCGCCGCCAGCCGATTTACCATCAACAGCTACCTGGTTAACCTCACCGGCAGCGTTGATAGCGGCTGGTTACAGCATGACCTGGCGGTTGGCATGCGCGGTTTCGTGTGGAAAAACAACAACCCACGCGATGGCGGTACGCAAACGCTGGGCAGTTCTTCGCTGGAGGAGAGCCCGGATTACGCCCGCCCCGCCTATCCGGATTTTACCGACCGTTACCATTCCGCCACCACCACGCAGCACGTCTTTCTGCTGAGCGATACGCTGACCTTTAATCCCCGGTGGAGCCTGCTGCTCTCCGGTAGCGAAAATCTGTTTACCGTAGACAACTACAGCAAAACCGGCAGTCGTAGCAGCAATCATGACGATCGGGGGGCCAGCGGTTCCGCCAGCCTGATGTACAAGCCGGTGGAGAATGTGACGCTCTATACGACCTGGGCCAATAGTATGCAGCAGGGAGATACCGCGCCTGCCGGAGCCAATAACGCCGGCGAGGTCCTTGACCCCTACCGCAGCCATCAGGTGGAGGTCGGCGCGAAATACGCCCCGCATAAGGATCTGCTGCTTACCGCGGCGTTGTTCCAGGCTGAACGCCCGTTCGCCTATACCAATGCCAGCGGTGATTTTGCCCAGGACGGAACGCAGAAAAACCGCGGGCTGGAGCTGATGGCCGATGGTCACGTCACCCCGAACCTGCGCCTGTTCGGCGGCGGCAGCTGGCTCGACCCGCGTTTGCACAACACTTCGAGCGCCGATGCTGACGATAAGCAGGTAGTCGGTCTGCCGCGCTTCACCGCCAGTATGCTGGCGATTTACAGCATCGATCCGCTCCCTGGGCTTGATGTTAACGGCACGCTTCGCTACGTCGGTCGTCGCCCGACCGATAACGCCAACGATAGCTGGGTGGGCAGCTATACCACGGTGGATATCGGCAGCAACTACCGCACCCGGCTGTTTGGTACCGATACCACATTTAGGTTAGCAGTGACTAACGTCACTAACCGCCGCTACTGGAGCAACGTCGTTCCTGGCGCGCTGACCGGTTACACCGGCGCCGGGTACGCCAGTGCGCAGCTGGGGGCACCGCGCGAAGCGACTGCCTCGTTGCAGTTTGATTTCTGAGGACGATGATGAACAAGATTGCCGCTGGCTTACTTACGCTTTGCCTCGCCATTCCGGCGCTGGCCGACCGCCAGGTCACCGATGACGCCGGACATCGCGTCACCCTACCGGACACGGTGACGCGGGTGGCTGAAGGATGGTTCGCCCACCACTCGCTGCTGATGACCCTCGGGGCCGGCGGCGATATCGTGGCGACGGTCAACCGCCCGGACAGCCGCCCGTGGATGTTCCGCCTCGATCCGCGGCTGAATCACGCGCTGATCGGCCGCGGCCCGCACTTTACCAGCGAAGCGCTGCTGGCGCGCGGCGCTCAGGTGGTCTTTGTCGCCCAGGGAGACGGTGATGCCGATGCCTATCGCCAGGCCGGTCTGCCGGTGATGGAGATGCGTTTTAGCGACTATCCGTCGCTGGCCCGCGCGGTGGAAACCACCGCAGAGGTTATCGCTACGCCGCAGGCGCGGGCCCGCGCCCAGGCGTATAACCAGTACCTGCAACAGGTCATTGCGCGCGTCGGCCAGCGAAACGCCGCGCTCACCGACGCGGAACGCCCGCGGGTGCTGCATATCCAATCACTGAAGCCGCTGAAGGTCGACGGCAGCCATACGCTGATCGATACCTGGATCCAGCTGGCGGGAGGACGTAACGCGGCGCAGGGCATCAGCGGCAATATGCAGGAGATCTCTGCGGAGAAAGTGCTGGCCTGGCAGCCGGACGTCATTATCCTCGGTGCGGGGTGCGGTGACCTGCAGCACTCGGCTTATGGTGAACTTTTCTCAGCGCTGCGGGCGGTTAAACAAGGCCGGGTGCTACAAAACCCGGCGGGCGTTTTTCCGTGGGATCGCTACGGCAGCGAAAGCGCGCTGCAGATTCAATGGGCGGCAAAACAGCTTCAGCCGCAGCGCTTTGCCGATGTCGATATGATCGCCGTCACCCGCGACTTTTATCAGCGCTTTTTTGCTTATTCGCTGAGTGAACCGGAGGCCAGGCGGATTTTGCAGGCGCTCCCCCCGCAGGAAAAATAGCGGCCGGAGCCAGTCACAATGGCCCCGCTATACGCCGGGGCCATTTTATACGTTCTTACTTCATGATTGCCGTCCCCACCGCCACGCTAAGCGTCCCCCTTAGCAGCTTCGCCAGCCCCTCCTTTCACCCACTCATGAAGAGCGTGCCTGGTTGTTTACTTCAAATCCGTCGGCGGCCTGGCGCAGAAAGCAGTGAGTTCCTCATGTCTATGACTTAAGCACGATATTTTTACCTGTAGAACCCCGACAGGGAGAGGAATTAAAAATTTAAAACCATTAACAATCCAATAACATTAGCAGGCAAACATTTCATCTGAGGAAAATAATAATATGTCTACCACCCAGGTTCTGGGGGATGCGCCCTTTGCCCCCGCAGAACAACCCCACGCCAGCTTAACCCGCCGCATCGATGCCCTGCCTGCCTCTGTCGGCCTGTGGTCGTTTATTACTTTGCTGGCGCTGGGCGGCTTCTTTGAGCTCTACGATCTTTTTCAAACCGGTTATATCAGTACCGGACTGCTGGCAGAACATATTTTCCATACCGACCAACAGGGCATTTTTGGCATCTCCGATCAGGCCTCATTTGCCTCGGCCACCTTCTTCGGATTGTTTATCGGCGCCAGTCTGCTGGCGCCGCTGGCGGACAAGCTGGGCCGCCGATTGACCTTTATGTTTGCGCTTGCCTGGTATGGCGCATTTTCACTGCTGATGGCTTTCCAGAACAGCGCCGAAGGGGTCATCTTGTGCCGCTTTCTGGTCGGTATTGGGCTGGGAATTGAACTGGTGACCATCGACACCTATCTGAGCGAATGGGTCCCGACCCATCTGCGCAACAAAGCGTTCGCCTTTGCCTTTTTTATCCAGTTTCTCTCGGTTCCCGCCGTGGCGCTGATGTCATGGATGCTGGTCCCGACGACGCTGTTCGGCCTGACCGGCTGGCGCTGGGTGATTATCTTTGGCGCGCTGTGTTCGCTGATCATTTGGGTGATTCGCAAAAAACTGCCGGAATCGGCCCGCTGGCTGGAGGTGAAAGGTCGCCATGCGGATGCGCACGCGGTGATGTGTGAGATGGAGCGGCGCTGTGGCGTCACGCCTTCGCCGCAGCATGTCCCGGACACCCGGGAAGCGCAGCGTAAAAGCGGCAGCTTTAAAGAGATCTGGGCGCCGGAATACCGCAGACGGACCATCATGCTGATGGTGATGAACTTCTTCCAGGCGATCGGTTTTTTCGGCTTCGGCAACTGGCTGCCGGCGCTGCTCTCCGGCCAGGGCGCAAGCATTACCCACAGTCTGCTGTACGCCTTTTTTATCACTCTCGCCTACCCGCTGGGCTGCTTGTTCTGCACCCGCTTTGTCCACCGGTTTGAGAATAAGTGGCAGATCGTGCTCTCCGCGCTGATGACGGTGGTGTTCGGCACCCTGTTTGCTCTGCAGAATAACCCGGTGATGCTGGTTGTCTGCGGGTTTATGATTACCTGGTCCAACGCCTGGTTGACCATCAGCTATCACGCCTACCAGGCGGAAATCTTCCCGACCCGGATTCGCGCCAGAGCCGTGGGCTTTTGCTACTCCTTCAGCCGCCTGTCAACGGCGCTCACCAGCATTCTGATCGGTCTGATTTTACAATACGCCGGCACCCCGGGGGTAATTAGCTTTATCGTGGCCAGCATGCTGATGGTGATGCTCTCGGTGGGTATTTACGGCCCGAAAACCCGCGGTATCGAGCTGGAAAATATCTGACTGTCCTCTGCGCCGCCGGGTTATTTTCGGCGGCGCCGTCCGACATGGCGGTCAATCGTCATCGCTCAGCGCAGTAAGGCGTTTTCTGCAAAAAGAATGCGCTATTGAGACCCAGTAACGCCCTCCCATCCCCCGGCCCGGTTAATTAAAAATCACCTGCGCATCGGCAAAACATTTTTCCGCCAGCGACGAGACCGGCTGCTGGTTGCGCATGATCAGCGCCAGCATTGACTCCACTTCGGTTTCGGCGATGGGGATAATCTCCAGATTGTCGCTTAACGCCTCCAGACCATTGTTAAGCGGCATAATGGCGCAGCAAATTCCTGCCTGCACTGCCTGGATAATCTGGAAGGTCGAATCGCTCTCAAAAACATATTTCGGCGTTAACCCTTTGCTCTTAAAACTCATCTCAATGGATTCACGGTAATGCATTCCTTTGGTGAGAAAACCAAGCGGTAATGCGGCCAGCGTTTCCCAGCCCGGTGTACCTTCGGCAAACTGAAAATGGCGTTTATCATGCAGCAACCCCATTCGCGTTGCCGGCAGCCGCTTAACGTTGAAAAGCTGGCTATCGACGTGGTGAAGGTAGCAGATGCCCAGATCGAGCTGATTACGGCTGACGCCATCGATAATCTGCTCCGAGGTGAGAGAAAGCAGGCTGAACTGCAGCTCCGGGTACTTCCCGGCCAGCGGTTTAATCAGCTGCATCGGGTTAAGGCTTGCCAGCGGCACCATCCCTACCCGCAGTTGCCCCACCATCTGGCCGCGACAAATCGCCGCTTCCGCCTCCAGCCCGTCATGAGCCGCCAGCAGCGCCCGAGCCCAGGCCAGAATGCGTTCGCCTTCGGCGGTAAACCCCTCAAACCGCTGCCCGCGCTGAATCAGAACAAGATTGAGCTCCTCTTCCAGATTGCGGATGCGCATCGAAAGCGTCGGCTGAGTGATATGGCACAGCGCCGCGGCCTGGCCAAAATGACGCGTTTGATCGAGTGCGATCAGGTATTTGAGCTGTTTAATATCCATGGTTAATCCAGTGTGTTGCCATTCGCTATAGGCGAACGCCGGCGCGATGCAGACACCCCTCGCCCGGTCAAAAAATATGTTAGTTAAATGTTACGTTCAGCATCGGACAAATACAAGCCGGTGCGGCGCTTGCGGAAATGACGATCGCCGGACTACACTCGCACAGAACCCCTTCGGGAGGAGCACATGGCGCCCCGCATCCATCACGTCCAGCAGCATCACTTGCCTCTCCCCGGCCTCGAGGCCATGTCGTTGCTGACCGAACAGCACTTCTCACGCCATGCCCACGAGCAGTTTGGCCTCGGTATTTTTACGCGCGGCGCCCAGCGCTCGTGGAGCCATCTTGGCCAGGTTGACGCCTCGGCCGGGCAGATCATTATGGTCAACCCGGGAGAAATGCACGATGGCGTACCGCTGAACGGTCCCCGCAGCTGGCAGATGCTCTACCTCGATCCGCAGCTCATCGCCGATGAATTTCAGGGCGAGGTCAAAAGTGAGGATATTCTGCTGCGCCCGGTGGTCGATGACCCGCCGCTGCGCCTGCTTATGCAGCGACTGTTCGCTGAAATCACCGCCCGCACGGGCGATGAGACGGCGCTTGAAGAGGTGCTGCTGCTCTGTCTGTTGCGGGCAACCGGCTGCCATCGTCTCGTGCGGACGGCGCCAGTACGTTATTCCCCAACCATCGCGCTGGCTAAAGAGTATCTTGACGATGCGCCGGAGGAAAAAACCTCCCTCGACATGCTCGCGGCGCTGTGCGGCATAAGTCGTTTTCAGCTGATCCGCGGCTTTGCCCGCGAAACCGGCATTACTCCGCATGCCTATCTGGTACAGTCCCGGGTACGGCTGGCGCGTCGGCTGTTAAGCGCCGGGCATGCCCCCGCCGACGCCGCACAGATGGCTGGCTTCGCCGATCAAAGCCATCTGACGCGCGCCTTTCAAAAACAGTTCGGCACCACCCCGGGCAGCTATCACTCCGTCCGCTAACCTCCCCTGCAATTTTATTCAAGACGCGCCCGCGGTGTGGCGAAATACTCAGTGCGACCGATTTCTCTCACAGGAACACCGCCATGTCGTTCATCAGCCCTGAATTTCTACTGACCTCTTTGCTGGTTGTGCTCGCCCCCGGCACCGGGACGCTCTACACCATCGCCACCGGCCTCAGTGCCGGAAGAAGCAGGAGCTTCGCGGCCGCTTTCGGCTGTACCCTTGGTATCATTCCGCATCTGCTTGCTGCCGTCACCGGCCTGGCGGCGCTGCTCCACCGCACCCCGGAACTCTTCGGCGCGATCAAATATCTCGGTGTGGCCTGGCTGCTGTACATGGCATGGACCACATTTGCTCAACGGGGCGAGCTAACGCCAGAGCGCCGTGATGAGGCCGGTTCACCGCTGAAAATCATCACCCATGCTGTGCTGATTAACCTTCTCAACCCGAAACTGCCGCTCTTTTTTTTCGCCTTTCTGCCGCAGTTTATCCGCAGCGATGTCGCCTCCCCGGCGCAAGCGATGCTGACGCTGAGCGGGATTTTTATGCTGATGACGCTTCTGGTCTTTATGTTGTACGGCGCCTGCGCGGCCGCGATGCGCGGCTATGTGCTGACCCGTCCCAGGGTGTTGCAGGGGCTGCGGGTCGCTTTTGCCGCCGGTTTCGTCGGCCTTGGCATCAAGCTGGTACTGACGCCAGAATAGCGAAAGTTCGCTGCCGGCGCTGAGGCCGGCAGCGGGCGCGGGCAGATTAGCGCAGGCCGGAGACCGGCAGAATCTCTTTCGAGCGCAGGGTCAGGCGAATCGGCACGGATTTATAAGAAGGCGTGCCGCTCTCTTCGTCAATATAGTCCAGCGGAACCAGGACATTGGCTTCCGGATAATAGGCGCCAACGGTGCCTGGCGCGATGTTGTAGGCCACCAACGTAATATCCTGCAGACGCAGGTTGCTGTCCGGCAGCGCGGTGGTGATATCCACCCGGTCACCGTGCTCGAATCCCTGACTGGCCATATCCTGCTCGTTCATAAACAGCACGTCGCGACGGCCAAAAATACCGCGGTAGCGGTCATCCATGGCATAGATGGTGGTGTTGTATTGATCGTGGCTGCGCAGGGTGACCAGCCGCAGCACCTCCTCGCCCGCAACATGAACGTTCTCATGTACGCCGTGGAACACCGAGAACATGGCTTTACCGGTTGGCGTTGGCCAGATGCGCTCCGTCGGCGGCAACGGCATGCGAAAACCACCCGGGTGACGAATACGCGCGTTGTAGTTATCAAAACCGGGAACGGTGCGTTCGATCAGATCGCGGATACGGTCGTAATCCGCCACCAGTGAGAGCCAGTCGACTTTAGTGTTGGCCAGGGTCGCCATCGCCATTCCGGCGACAATCGCCGGTTCTGAACGCAGCAGCGGCGAGGCCGGCTTCAGTTTCCCTGACGAGGCGTGCACCATCGACATGGAATCTTCCACGGTGATCGACTGCCGCCCGCTCTCCTGCAGATCCAGCTCGGTGCGGCCCAGACACGGCAGAATAAACGTCTCTTTTGCCACCAGCAAATGCGAGCGGTTGAGTTTCGTCCCGACGTGCACGCTGAGATCCAGCCCGCGCATCGCCGGGAACGCGCGCTCAGGGTCGGGCATCGCGACCGCAAAGTTACCACCAAGACACAGCAGAGCCTTCGATTTGCCCTCGATCATCGCCTGCAGCGCTTTTACCGCATCATGGCCATGTTTCTGCGGCGGCGCGAAACCAAACACCTCCTGCAGCTTCGCCAGGAAGGCAGCGCCCGGCTTCTCGGTAATCCCGACGGTGCGGTTGCCCTGGACGTTGGAGTGACCGCGCAGCGGACAGATCCCGGCGCCGGGTTTGCCGATATTCCCGCGCATCAGCAGCAGGTCGGCGATCAGCCGCACATTTGACGTCCCCTTATTATGCTGGGTGATCCCCATACCATAGGTCACGATCGTGGCGTTCGATTTGGCGTAAGCCTCGGCAACCCGCTGCAGGTCAGCGCGGGTGAGGCCGGATTCGCGTTCGATATCTTGCCAGGAGGTCTTCTGCAAATCGTCGGCAAACGCCGGGAAGTTCTGCGTATGCTCGGTAATAAATGGGCGATCGAGAACGTCACCCTGCTCTTCTTCCATCTGAAGCAGCGCTTTGGCAATGCCTTTCAGCGCCGCCGCATCGCCGCCGGCCTTCACCTGAAAATAGGTGGAGGCGATATTCGTCGAGCGCAAGGTCGCCATCTCGATAACATTCTGCGGGTCGGCAAAACGCTCCAGCGCCCGCTCTTTCAAAGGGTTAAACACGATAATCGGTACGCCACGACGAGCCAGTTCGTGCAGCGTCCCCATCATACGCGGGTGGTTGGTTCCCGGATTATGGCCGATGGAAATCACCAGCTCGGTTTTGTCAAAATCATCCAGCGACACCGTTCCCTTCCCGATGCCGATCGACTGCGGCAGCCCGACGCTGGTCGATTCATGGCACATATTGGAACAGTCCGGGAAATTGTTGGTGCCCAGTTCACGGGCAAACAGCTGGAACAGCCACGCTGCTTCGTTGGAGGCGCGCCCGGAAGTATAGAACTCGACCTCGTCCGGCTGCATGGCGCTGACCACTTCGCCGATACGCGCAAAAGCGCTTTCCCAACTGGTCGGGCGCAGCGTGTCGCTGGCGCGATCGTAGACCAGCGGATGGGTTAACCGACCGTAGCCTTCGAGCTCAAAGTCGCTTTTGGCCAGCAGCGAGGTGACCGTGTTCGCCGCCAGAAATTTCGGCGTAACGCGTTTGCTGGTTGCTTCCCAGGTCACCGCTTTGGCGCCATTTTCGCAAAACTGGAAAGTGGATTTGTGCTCTTTATCCGGCCAGGCGCAGCCGGGGCAATCAAAGCCGTCAGGCTGATTGGTGCGCAGCAGAGTGACGGGCGCTTCCAGGGCATCCATTTGTGTCCGCACGGCGATGGCCGTTGCTTTCAATGCGCCCCAGCCGCCGGCAGGGCCATCATAAGGATGCACGCCAGGTACTGAGCGTCTTTTCATATTCATATCTACTCCAGAATGCGCCGTCGATAAGCGAGAACGACATGCCAAATCACCTTATCCGGGCGATCCGCAACGTGAAAAAGTTCGTCCGCCGGAGAAAGCTGCGGCGGACGTTTTTTGTTAACGAAAGCATAACAATCAGGATCGGAACTGTATAATCAATGTTATCTATCACGCGTTAGATTTAACTTATTTAACAGTTACGCAGAGAGAATCATCAGGTCAGATTGTAGTAGCGGTCAGGCTGCAGCGTTTCCGGCAGCGGGTGCTGTCCGGTCATATCCAGTAGGTTGCGTTCGATGGTGTTGCACATGGCGTTGAGGGGCAAATCGTTCGCCGCGGTACCAAACGGATCTTCCAGCTCTTCCGCCAAAGAATCCCACGAGAGAAAGGTGTACGAGATAAAGACCGACACAAACGGCGTCATGTAGTGCAGATCGCCGACCAGCGCAAAAGGCAGCAAGGTGCAGAACAGATAGACCGTGCGCTGCAGAATCAAGGTGTATGCAAACGGTACCGGCGTGCTGGCCAGGCGTTCACATCCGCCCAACACGTGGGCCAGCTCGTCGAGCTTATTGTCCATCAGCCCATAGGTGATATCGCTCACCTTCCCCGCTTCGCGCAGCTGGCCCAGCTCATGGCCAACCAACAGCAGGATACGGTTGGTCGGCATCGAGCTGCCGAGGATCTCCGCGACGGTATCGGGGGGCAGCAGCCGGTTAAGGTCATCCCCGGGATGGGTTTTACGTAACTGATGTTTCAGACTCCAGCTAAAAGCAATCAGGTAGCTGGCGATTTTTTGATGCGTTTGGTGCTCCGTCGGAAGAATATTTTTCAGCTGACGCATCAAGGTGCGCTCGGCAATCAGTACCGTCCCCCAGAGATTACGGGCCTCGACAAAGCGGTTGTAGCTGGCGCTGTTGCGAAAACCGAGGAAAATCGCGATGGCTATCCCCAGTAAACTAAAGGGCGCCACGGTGAGATGGATACCCAGCTGCTCATACCATTGATAGCTGATGATGGCGACAATCGACATCAGGACGTTAAGCAGCAGGCGAAAAATGATTTTTGACAGCACGGAGCCGTGCCAGTCAAACAGACGAAGGAACCAGTGTTGTTCTGGCCGGATGATCATGGTATTACTTCCTGAACGCCCATTCTGGTTATATACCCGTCATATTTCAAACTGCATCTGCGGTGGTTGCATTCGATCATCCCAGTCACTTACCTGGGCTGCTCTCACTTGCCGCTTTCCTGCAACTCGAACTATTCAGGATATAGAGAATATCTATTAACCGAGTGGATTATTTTATTGGACATACGCGCGACAATGCGGTTGCTATTGACCATTAATTAGCGATGAAATAATGGCCGCGGAATTATGTTCCCTTTTTATTTATCAGGCAATATGCCAGCCGGGCGCGGCGATGAAATAAAGTGCGGGGAAATTGCTTTCCCCGAATTTCAGCAGGGTTATTCTGTTACTGCCGTGACTGATTGCCGCTGCGGGAGGATAACGACGCCATCAGCGTGGCCGACGGTACAAAGAACAGGCTACCGGTCACCGGGCGGCTGTAGTCGAGCAGACGGTCGTAATTGCCAGCCGGGCGGCCGACAAACATGTTTTCCAGCATCTGTTCAATCGGCGCTGGCGAACGGGCGTAGCCGATAAAATAGGTACCAAACTCCCCCATCCCGGGCTTACCGAACGGCATATTGTCACGCAGGATTTTCACCTCCTCGCCGTTCTCCTCAAGCGTGGTTAACGAGCTGTGCGAACAGGAGGGTTTAACGTCGGCGTCCAGTTCAATGTTGCTCATTTTTTTGCGGCCGATTATGCGCTCCTGCTGCTCGACGGTCAGGGCGTTCCAGCCGGCCATATCATGCAAATACTTCTGAACAATCACATAGCTGCCGCCAGAAAAATCGGCATCTTCATCGCCGATGAGGGTGAAATCCGCCGCCGCCCGCCCCTGCGGGTTCTCGCTGCCGTCGACGAAGCCAATCATCGCGCGTCGGTCGAAATAGCGAAAGCCGTGGACTTCATCCACTACCGTCACCGCGCTGCCCAGTTTTTCCATCAGCTGCGCGGCCAGCTCGAAGCTTAGCCCCATATCGTCTGAACGGATGTGCAGTAGCAGATCGCCCGGCGTTGAGACGGCCACGCGTTCGCCGCTGCCGACGCTGCGAAACGGATGCAGCTGCTTCGGCACCGGCTGACCAAACAGCTGAGGCCAGATATCGGCGCCGAAACCGCAGATGCAGGACAACCCGGCCTGGGGCATGCGGGTACCGACCGAGCGTACCACGGCGGCAAAATCATCGCACCAGTCGCGAACCCGCGCGAGACTTTCCGCCGAGCGCGCAACCGTGGCGACGATAAAAATCGCCGTGCGCGGCAGCGGTAAGGTTATAGCCTGAGGTTCATTAATCTGCATGGAGTCCCACCCTATTTGCGAAAATGAAAACGCGCGGCGGATTTAACGCAGCGCCGTTGCTGCATATAACCTATAAATAATGAGGGAATGTCAAGAAATAGAAAAAATTAATCGATATGGCGTCGATAAACAGGCTGGAAATATAAGCGGAGTGGGTATTTTCGCGCTGAATAATGGCCGGGACGGTTTCCGACCAGCGTCGCCGTGGGTTAATTGGCCGCCATCCGCCGCATCGCGCAATGATAGGCGCCGTTGCGCACCGAAGCGCGCAGCACTCTCGCCACGCCGTGGACCGCCAGACGGGCGGTATGCCGTTGTAGAGGGCTCAGCGACAGAGACAGCATCGCTTGCGCCCAGGGCGGCAGCAGATCAATCCCGGCGCGCATCATCAGATGCCCGACGGGCCGGCTCAACCGACCCGGTAAACGGGTCGTCAGCAGCACGGTCGCCACCTCCCGCGTGCGGTCATCGCAGCGCAGACGCGGGCGCATATCGTGTAAATACTCCGCTATCTGCTGCGGGGTTACGGGGATATCCCGCGCCCCCAGACGACGGGCGATCTCCCCCGCCTCGTGGAAATATTGTTCCTGACGGGCCTGAGTCACTACCGTGCGCTTATAGCGCAGATGTGAAGCCATAAAGCTGCTGCATTCGGCCACGTGAACCCAGGTGAGCAGCTCCGGATCGCTGGCCGCATAAGGCGTGCCGTCCTTGTCCTGCCCGCTGACCCGTAAGTGAATCCCCTGCACTTTGGCAATCAGGCGCTCGGCGTCGACGGTGGTGCCAAAGGTGGTGGCGGAAATAAACTGGCTGGTGCGCCGCAGGCGGCCAAAGATATCTTCACGGAAGTTGGAGTGGTCCCAGACGCCAGCCAGTGCCAGCGGATGCAGCATCTGCAAGAGCAGCGCGCTCACGCCGCCGCAGAGCATCGAGGTGAAATCGCCATGCACCTGCCAGATGGCTGACTGCGGGCCAAACAGTCCCGGCTCCCCTTTCGGATGTTCAAAGTCGATCTCTTTCAGCGCCATGCCGGTTAAGCCCAGTACCTGAGCTTCTATCATTCCACGTATGCGGGTCATTGCTGTGCCTGATTCTGTCCGTGACAGCAAAACATACCATTATTCGGCGCCGGACTCATGTGCCAGAGGTGACTTTATCGCTATAAACGGCGGATGGGAGTGCCCGTCGTTAACGGGCACCGGACGATCAAGGATTAAGCTGATAATCGAGGCTAATATCGGCTTTTAACACCTGCGAAACCGGGCAGCCGGCTTTGGCTTTCTGAATGATGCCGTCAAAGACATCGGTATCGATGCCCGGAAGCACAATCTGACTCTGCAATGCCACTTTGGTGATCGCAAACCCGCCGCCGGATTTGTCCAGAGTGACAACGGCCACCGTATCAATCGACGTTGCCGTGTAGCCCTCTTCGCTGAGCATCAGCGACAGCGCCATGGAAAAGCAGGCGGCGTGGGCGGCGCCGATCAGCTCTTCCGGGTTGGTGCCCTTCACCCCTTCAAAACGGGTATTGAAACCGTAGGGCTGCTGGCTCAGCGCCCCGCTCTCCGTCGAAACCGTCCCCTTACCGCTTTTGAGATCGCCTTCCCAGTGCGCCTGACCTTTCTTATGGATTGCCATGTAATCGCTCCTGTTGGTATGTCGAACCCAGAGTATAGATGGTGAGGCGCCTTTCGGCGGTGGATTAGGAAAATCCCCTATAAAACAAAAAATTATCAGACGGCGTCGCCTGTCGTTATTTTTAACACGAAAATGACAATGATTAACATTCGCGCAACAGATCACATTTTCATCATCGCGGCATAGCGAATTTTTTCCGCTCATCTACTATCACTCCATAACACGATATATCGTGATAAAAGATATATCTCAATTGAGCTTTGTCATGATCAGAACAGATGGCCGCAGAGCCGCCACGTATCCGATACCTGTAGCGATGACTGAAAGAGAGAACCCTACAATGCAACAAATCAATGAGATAGTCGGCCAGCCTCCTTTTAACGTGACCCGGGCCAGCCATGTCGTCCTGAACGTACGGGACCTCGAGGCAAGCAAACATTTCTATCGCGAACTGGTGGGCCTGATCGTCAGCGACGAAGATGCCTCCACCGTCTGGCTGCGAGGTCTGGAAGAGCGCGGTCACCACAGTCTGGTGCTACGTAAAAGCGCACAGCCTGGCTGCGCACGCATCGGTATGCGGGTCCACAGTGAAGACGACGTCAAACGGGCACGGGATTATTTCGCCGCCCAGGGAGCGAACGCCGAACTGGTGGAGGTCCCCTGGCAGGGTCTGACGCTGCACGTCAGCGACAGCATCGGCGTGCCGCTGGAGTTCTGCGCGACCATGGAACCGCGCGAAAGAATGTTTAAACAGTACCATCACTATCGCGGCGCCTGCGCTCAGCGTCTCGATCATTACCAGCTGCAGGCCAGTAACGTGCGCACCGCTTTTGACTTCTATCAGCGGCTGGGATTTCGCACCAGTGAATACACCTGGTCTGAACTGGACGGAGAAGAGCAGCTGTGGGGCGTGTGGATGCAGCGCAAAGGCAATCCTCACGATATCGTTTTTACAAACGGCGTCGGTCCGCGTCTGCACCACTTCGCCTATACCATCCCGGATACTAACGACATGATTCGCGCCTGCGATGTCGCCGGAGCCCTGGGCTATGCGCCACAGCTGGAACGAGGCCCCGGACGCCACGGCATCAGCGGCGCGCTGTTTATCTATTTCCGCGATCCGGACGGTCATCGCATCGAATTGTTCAACACCCATTACCAGCATATCGATCCCGAACCTGCCGTCGGTTGGGATCTTGCCGATCCGAAACGGGCCGACCAATGGGGGCTGCCGGCACAAAATAAGTGGTTTACCGAAGCCACCCCCTTCGTCGGCGTGACGCCGCAGCCGCCCGCGCTGCGGGTCGATCCGCCGGACCTTGAACGCTTCCTGGCCATGGCGAACGACGCCTGATATTGCACATCGTTACGCGCTGTACCTCATCGCTCCCGGTACCGGCTACGGTCCGCGAGCAAATTTAACAGCATTCAGGAGTACGATTGTGGCTACATTTTTACAAAATGCTTACCTCAGAATTCTGGTGACCTACGCCCTTGGCGTCATGGCGGCGATGACCGTCAGTGAAGCGGTTACCGAACTGGGGGCCATTGCCAGAGATTTTCATATCACCGGCCACGGCCAGGTGGGACTGGTGATGTCACTCCCTTCGTTGATGGTTGCCCTCGGCGCGCTGCTGGCCGGATATACCGTCGACCGCATCGGCGATCGGGTGGTGCTGCTGATTGGCGCGATAATCATCGTCTCTGGCGATCTGCTGGTGATTGCCGCGCCAACCTTTAAGCTACTGCTCATCTGCCGCGCCATTACCGGCGTGGGCTATGTTCTGACGGCCGTCGCCGCCGTCACCCTGCTTATTCGCATCACCACCGGTAAGCAGCGCACGATGGCGATGGCGCTGTGGTCGACCTTTGTTCCCGCCAGTTTTTTGCTGCCGTTCCTGTCGGCCGGTCTCGCCGACCACTTTGCCGACTGGCGGGCGGCATTCCTCGCCCACTCCGTATTGACTCTGCTGCTGGTGGTACTGGCGCAGCTGTGCCTGCCGCGGCGGAGCGCGGAGGAAAAAGTCATGTTCTCCCGCACCCGTGGCCTGCGTGACGTGCTGAAAAGCCCGCTACCGTGGCTGCTGGGTATCTCCTTCGGCGCCGATGCCTTTCTGCAAACCGGCGTCATCACCACCCTCGCCCCGTGGCTGGCAAAAAGCTACGGCGTGGATGCGCTGGTGGTTTCGCGCTGGAACGTGGTGGCGATGGTCTGTAACGGCATTGGCTGTCTGATGGTGGGCGCCCTGCTCAACCGCGGCGTCAGGGCGACATGGATCGGGGCCTCAGGCATCGTCCTCACCGGGATTCCCGCGCTGGTTATTTTTAGCCTGCAAATAGGGCTGTGGCCGTCACTTGTTGCGTCGTGGATCTTCACCTTCGGCAGCGGATTGCTGGTGGGAATGTGGGCGCTGGCTCCGATCGTCGCTCCCTCTCGTGACAGCATCGGCGCCACCAGCGGGCTGATCACCCAACTGACGCTGATTGGCGTCTTTCTTGGACCGCCGCTGTTTTTCCATGCATTGCAAAACCACACCGGCCACTCGCTCTCTCTGCTGGTGCTGGCGGGGCTGGCGGTCTGTCTGGTCGGCATTCCAGTCTGGCTACGGGATCCGAACCATAAACCGGCGGTTGAACAGCGCGCCCCGGACGGCGCAGCATCAACAAATCGTCCGTGAACTAAGCATGACAGGCCATCGGGCCTGCCGATAAAACAATCTGAGGAAGTCATTATGTTGGATATCGTCATTATTGGTGCCGGTCCGGCAGGGCTGGCTGCGGCCCTGCGACTGCACCAGCAGGGATTTAAACCACGTTTATTCGAAGCTGTTCAGGAAATTAAGCCGCTTGGCGTCGGGGTAGATATCAAACCTTACGCGGTGAAAGAGCTGACCGAACTCGGTCTGTACGACGCCTTCTGCGAGATCTCCGTCGAAGCGCAGGAATCTATTTTTTATACCGGCTACGGCCAGCAGATTTTCGCCGAACAGTGCGGCCGTCACATGGGCTATGAACATGACCAGCGCTTCGTACATCGCGGTCATCTGCAAATGATGCTCTACCGTGCCGTTCAGGAGCGTTTGGGTCCCGATGCCATCACCCTCGGCTGTCGCTGCCTGAGCGTCAGCCAGGACGATCATGGGGTAACCGTCACGTTTGATAACAGCCTGAACCCGGCGGCCCCGCAGCAGGTACGGGCCGACGTGATGGTTGGCGTTGACGGCATTCGCTCCGTGGTGCGCAGTCAGCTGCTCCCGGCCTCTCAGCGTAGTCACTTTTCCGGCCTGACGCTGTATCGCGGCGTCACCGTAATGCCGCCGATCAAAACCGGCGGCTCGATTTTGCACATCGGCGATCCGATTCGTCAGGGCACCCTGATCGTCTACCCCATCCAGGACAACGTCGATGGCCAGGGAAATCAGCTGGTCAACTGGGTGATTGAGCAGGCCGAAAAACCGCAAAGCGAAGAGGACTGGAATCAGGAAACCGGCGTCAAAGAGATTGAGCATGTTTTCGATGATTGCCAGCTCGGTTTCCTGGATGTCAGCGACATGATCCGCCGCGCCCGCGAATGCTATCTCTTCCCGTTGATCGATCACGATCCGCTCGAACGGTGGTCTTTTGGCCGTATCACCCTGTTGGGCGACGCCGCGCACGCCATGTATCCGCGCGGCGGCAACAGCGTTTGTCAGGCCTTTGTCGACGCCCGCGTGCTGGCTGAGAAGCTCAGCACAGTGGCCGATCCGGTTGCGGCGCTGCGGGCCTACGAGGAAGAACGACGCGAGAAGGTGAACTGGCTGGTGCTGGCTTCACGCGGCGAAGGCCCTGAGGTGGTGCGCCGGATTGTCGAAGAGCGCAGCGGCGGGAAACCGTTCGACGATATCGAGGCCATTTTCCCCCACGAAGAGGCGCTGGCTATCTTCAGCGAATACCACGCCAAAGCCGGGATGCGGATTCCCGGAAATAAGGAGAGCGTAGCGCCCGGTAAATATAAGTCCGTTTTTGCCACCGAACAGAAATAGCCCCACACAAACCAACATGACACCAAAAACAAAAGGAAAGAACGCATGAGTAAAATTATCGATGCCAACATGCACTGGCTGCCAGGCGACCTGTTCTCTGACGCCAAACTGTTGAATGCATTTCTGGATTGCGTGCCGAAACAGTACGGGGTCCACACCCGGGTGGAGCAGATTGAAGGCAAACCGCTGCGCCAGCTGATCATCGAACAGCCGAAAGGCTATGTGAACCTCAACTACGCCGAAGGTCAGTACACGCTGGAAAGCCAGCTGGCAGACATGGAAAAAGCCGGCGTCGACCACGCCATTTTCCGTCTTCCGGTATGGCAGGAATGGCTGGATCTGGAGACCTGCAAAAAGGTCAACGACCGCATGGCCGAATACGTTAAGCGCAGCGGCGGAAAAATGTCGGCGCTGGCGGTCGTTCCGCCGTGGGGAACCGAAGAGTGTCTGCGCGAAGTCGACCGCTGCCTGAATCAGCTCGGCTTCCGCGGCGCGCAGATTGTCGCCCATTACGGGCAGATCTATCTCGACGATCCGGCCTTCCGCCCTTACCTCAACTACCTGAACTCGCTGGAAGTTCCGGTTGTGGTTCACCATACGCCGCTGCCGGTGGATTTTAACTCCGTGCTGCCGTACACCAACCAGCGCCGCCAGTTCGGGCGCTGCATCGACCAGGCCACCGCCGTCGGACGCGAATTGTTCAGCGGCATGTTTGACGAGCTGCCGAACCTGCGCTTTATCCACTCCATGCTAGGCGGCGCGTTTTACGCCTTCGCCGATATGCTGGTACCGCCGCAGCATCAGTTCAACGATGCGGTCGACCGTTTCCAGACCGGCACCGGCAATCTGCGCGCGCAGTTAAGCAACAACATCTTCTTCGATACTTCCGGCGCGCCGCAATGGGGTAAAGCTCAGCTGGAGGCCGCGGTGAAGGTGATCGGCGGGAAAAATATTCTCTACGGTAGCTCCTACCCGATTCGCAAGGACTGGTTCTTCCAGGGGGTGGACACCATTCAGAGTCTGGATATTTCAGCGGAAGATAAGGCCAATATTCTCGGCGGCAACGCCGCACGGATGTTCCATCTCGATTAACGATATCGGCCCCGCTAAACGTCAGATTACCGGGGCCAAAAGCGATAAACCGGCAGCCCTCTGCCGGTTTTTTTACGTCCGCTGCCAGCGGATATCTAACGTTTCACGTACCGCTGCTTCCGCCAGATGGCGCTCCACAATGGTTTCCATCTCGGCCAGATCGTCGGTTTCCGTGGCGCTCAACGTAACCTGCAACAGATTATCCTGCACATGCAGCCGGACCTCACCGATGCTCAGTCGAAACTGCCCGCTGTGCTCATCGCTGACAACCGGCGTGCGATGTTGGAAATGGCTGCACAGGCGGCGCATAAATCGCGAAGCATTGGGCGTACTGATGCAGGCGATACTGGTGTGCACGCCCTCTGCCGGAGCCGGCGTGGTCAGCAGATGTTCAATGCGTTCGGCGGCGAGATGAATCGCCTGCGCCAGGCTAACGACCATACCGGCAGGCAGCGGTTCATATTTCAGCCGCAGGCTCAGCGCCCGCTTCAGGTGGTCCATTGCTTCTACCAGCACCGCCGGCGATTCCCGGTTAGCCTGCGGCGCGACCCGCGACTTGAGCATATCCATGACCGCCTGATTAGCCGTCAGCCATGCCCGGCCCTCTTCGGTAATGCTGTAGCGCTTGCGGCCGCCCTTTTCCAGATCGATAACCGCATAGTTGCGGTCATACAGCCAGGTCAGGGTCGGATAGATTACCCCCGGGCTGGGCTTATACAACCCGCCAAAACGTTCTTTAATGTCATGAATGAGTTCGTACCCATGGCTCGGCTGTTCAGACAGCATCGCCAGGAGCAGCACCCGTAGCTCACCGTAATCGAATACCCGCCCACGACGCCCGGACTGACCCGCATTCTGCGGGACAGCCGTCGCGTTGTCGTTACCGGCGGATTTTTTTCCGGAGCGTTGTGTTTGTTCCATCGTCGACTCCTTTATCATCCACTGCAACATAACTAAACTTTAAATATATCTTAAAGAGATGGCGCAGGCCTGAATTTTGTTCGCCAACGGAATAAGCGCGGGAAAGCGGAGAAACGATCGCGAAAAGTGGGTTAAAGGACGGCGATAAAATCACACTGTATGCGAATATTGCCGCTCAGTTTGGCATCGATGGCGTACCTGGCCGGACGCGATGCCGGATCAGGGAAATAGCGGATCCAGTGGCGGTTCACCGTTTCGCGTTCGTTTCTGTCCGCCATCAACAGCGTCAGTCGGGCAATGCTGTCCAGCGTCCCGCCGGCGTCCTCAATCAGCGTTTTGATATGGGCAAACATCAGCGCGCACTGGCCATCAAGATCGTCCGGTACCTGCCGGGTCTGCGGATCGCGGCCATAAATCACACCGGAAAAGACCATATTGCCAATCCGACAGGCGGCAGGCACGGGATTGGCGTGAACAAAGGCCTCGCTGTAAATACTTTTTCTGTTACTCATATTTGTCTCCAGTCAGGATCTACCGCCGGCAGACCCTGATACTCATAAAATGACAATATCGTCACGATTAATATTCACTGTCCGGCATCATCGCGCCGAATTTATAAACCAGGCGTAGACGTTCCGCATGATAATCACCGGTTACCGGTGACGGCGAGTCAATATAGTCAAATTCAAATTCAGCATGTAATCGCGGGGTCAGGTTATAACCCAATATCATAAATCCGGCATTAATATCCTTAGCGGCAATCGGATAATAAATCCCGCTGGAGTCTTTTAAATTCAGACGCGTATAGCCTAATACCGCCAGCGCGTTTTGATTATGATAAACATAGCGCAGCGCCAGCGCGTCGCCGGGCTGATTGCTGGTGATCATCGATGCCAGCGGTTGCCCGGCCTCAATCGGCGTGGTGTCATAAATACCGAAATTATATGGCGCGAAATAGGCGCCATTTAAAAACGCCCCGTCCTTGCTGGGAACATGAGTGGCAATCACCGAGAAACTATGATTACGTGAGCGCACACCCACTCGCGCAGAATAAAGATCGGTGTCGATATTTTTATACGGCCAGGACTGATCCGATGTATCCCATTCATGCAAATACTGTGCGCCGAAAAATGGCGTCCAGTGTCCTACGCTTAGCCCATGTACCGGCAGTTCGCCGCCGACAAAAGCCATCTGCGCACGTTTATCAAAGTGATAATACCAGGCCTCGGCCTGGGCATCGTACAGCTGGCCATAGCGCAGACCGAAGGTGGAGAAACCATCGCTGTCGACCGAGGGAATCGTCGTATCATCGACCTCGGGCGCCCCGGTATCTCCCTTACCAAAGGTATCGGAACTGAAGGGTTTGAAACGATAGATTCGGTAGCCATACAGCTTTAACGGCTGCTTATCCAGCAAAGAGTAATCGCCGCCAAACCCCTCATATAAGGCAGGAATCATGGTACGACCTTCGCCACCGTTGGCGAAAGGCGTATCGAGCGCAATTCGTCCCCCCTGCAAATTAAATCCATAGCCCCGATAGCGCAGATAGGCCTTGCCCAGAACATTGATATTATCCGCCGGCAGATAAATTTCCGTCTTTTCACTGTTATCGGGATTGAGGCCTAAATTCCACGAAGCATAATCTGCGACACCAAAACTAAAACCATAAAGTAACGGGCTGACATATTGAATATCACCGCCAAAGGCGTGCGTTTGTTTATCCGCGACGGTACCGTTAAATTCTTTAAAAAAATGCATAGTTTTGACTTCGCCGTAAATATTCCCTTGCGAAAGCCAGTCGTTGAATGAATCAGAGTCGCCACCCGTGGATACCGTATTTGCGTAACAACTGCCGCACATCAACGCCAGCGGAAATAACGCCAGCATTGAGACTCTGAATGAACAGTTTAATTCCATTGCCAGATAACCTCATTGTAGGAGACAGAGATATTTTTTTATTTACCGCCCGGAGCCTGTTCAGGCAGGCTCATAGAGAATGGCGCGTCAATGCGCCCACCCGCGCTACGCCCCAGGGTTCGCGACGGGTGATATCAACAGAAATTAAAACCAACAGATTTATTTGCGCGTTTGCGCCAATAAGGCTTTGCCGTAATCATTGCCATTCGGGATCCGCGTAATCGTGTGAATATGAAAACGCGCCGGCTGCTCATTGGTCAGCCACATGCCGCTATGGTGATCGAACTCCAGCATCACCACCGGACTTTGAATACGGTAATAAAAGACATCGTCATCGCCGCAGCCGCCAATCCAACACCACCAGGTTTCCTCAAGATGCTGTTCAATGCACGCCAGCCGGCGCTGTCGCGGAGCATCGGGCAAAAAATCGAGGAAGCAGGCAATCGTCGCCATTAACATCTTGCGCTGCGCCGGACTGAACTCCGCCGCACAAATTCCCTCATAAGGAATCATGCGGTTATCCTGAAACGCCCCGCCCAGATGGCGCTGATCGGCAAAGTTAAAGCGCTCTGGCGGCATGGCCGGATCTTCCATCTGCTGGAAAATCGTTGCTCGTTTTTGCTGACGCGGAGTCAACGCCTGCATTAACGCCAGACCGCAGCGCTCTTCGTCGCTAAACAACGTCGCGTCACTGTCATCGCCGCGATCGATAACGTTTGGCTCCACGCCCATAAACGTGGGGGCGATAGTCAACTGACGTCCGACGATAAAGCAGCAAAACGCGACATGATGGCCGTAGATACTCCACCCCCAGGGCCGATCCGCAGAAGGCTCGCCGAACAGCATAAAATGGAAGCTCCAGCGGTTCATGATGTTATTCAGGTCATACAGCTCACCAAGGAAATGGTTGGCATCCATCAGGCGCGACACTTTGCGAAATCCCTGCTCGCTGGTGCAGGCCCTCAGTAACCCGAGAAACGCGTCGCGCGTCGCCGGAGAGGTCGCTTCAAGGCGCACGCCGTAGTCATTGAACGGAATTTCCGGGTTATACCAGGCTCGCCACTGCGGCGCATCTATCGGCTGGCAGACGCGCTGGTGCTGCGACGGCTCCAGCGTCAGCAGCAGCGCCCTGGCGACGGCGACCGCCTCGTCGACGGCAAACCCTTCATCGGCTAACGCGAAAAGCCCATCGCGTACCCTGCCGTCAGTGGTGATCCCGCGAAACGTTTCATCCAGGCTGGCCTGCCACTGGGCCTGTAGGTCACGCGCCTTTTCCGTCGCCAGCATCCGGGCGCCATAGGTGGCGACATCCACGTTGCGCGCGGCCAGAATACGTGGCGCGTCGGCGGGCAGAAGATAATCACGAAAAGAGTTACTGCTCATCACGCCTCCCACGCTATAGCGTCGTCTTCTGCCACCACGCGATGTTCTATCGCCCCGAGGCCGTCGATGGTCAGATGCAGCAGATCGCCCGGTTGCAGGAAGCGCCCGGTCGGCGCGCCAATCCCGGATGGTGTTCCGGTAGCGAGCACGTCGCCCGGCTCCAGGGTCATCACCGATGAGAGGTACTCAATCTGTTGATATATGTTGTAAATCATATCGCCGGTAGAGGCGTGCTGACGTTGTTCACCGTTCACCGTTAGCGTCATCTGTAGCGCCAACGGGTCGGCAATTTCATCGCAGGTCGTCAGCCACGGTCCCAGCGGCCCGTGCGTATCGAATGATTTACCGAGCGTAAAGGTCGGCGATTTTTTCAGCCAGTCGCGCGCGGAGAGATCGTTGACGATCAGATAGCCGGCAATCACCGCGGGGGCATCGCCGGCACAGACGTGGCGGCAGCGGCGACCGATAACCACACCGAGCTCGATTTCATAATCCATCTGCTCGCTGATGCGCGGCTTAACAACCGGATCAAAGGGCCCGCTGATGCAGGAAACCTGCTTGTTAAACCACATTTGCGATGACGGGATCGCGATCCCCGCCCGGCGTGCCTCCTCGGCATGCTGGCGATAGTTCATACCAATGCCGAGAAACTTCTGCGGGTCGTGAATCGGGGCCTCCAGGCGGACCTCCTCTAGCGCAATGGCCGGCCCGGCGACCCGCTCAAGTCGTTCGCGAAGCGCCGGCAGATCGTTGAGCAACTGGCGCATGGAGTGGTCGATGCCGGTGATTTCTGATAAATCAATGACCGTAGAATCAACCACTTTGCCAAGCCGGGTACGTCCGTGGTGGGTGTAGCGCACGAGCTTCATAGCACTCCTTCTACGCCGCAAAGGGCGTCATTTGTGACAATATAATTTGCCAGCCCTGTGGGGAACGACGCAGAACCAGCGTGGAAAAACCGTGGCGAACCCTTTCGGCGCCATCGTGCAGTGAACGGACCACGTTGCGCGTTTCGCCGCTGATGAGGGCAATATCGCCCAGCAGACGAATGTCAGGCGTTGGCCGTTCGATAGCCACAAAGCCGCCCATTTTCACCACGTGTTCGAGAAACCCGGCTTTACCCTGTACCATTCCGGTGCTGTGAATATGAACAAGATCGTCGGCCAGGAGCGCCGCCAGACGCACGCTATCACCGGCCACCAGTGCCTGCTGACGCTGCGTCTCAAGCGTCAATAGCGCCAGGACATCCGCATTCATAGCAGCCCCTCATAGGAACCGCCGTCGAGCTGCAGGTTTTGTCCGGAAATATAGGAAGCCTGCTGGCTACAGAGAAAGGCGCAGGCCGCAGCGAACTCCTCCGGGCGGCCAAAGCGCCCGGCGGCGATTGTCGCCTCATTGCGTCGGCGCGCCTCTTGCAGACTGATACCCTCTTTATCCATCAGCCGCTGCAGCATAAATGCCTGGCGTGGCGTATCGATCCGCTCCGGAAGCAGATTGTTGATAGTCACATTGTCGGCCACCACCTCACGGCCGATCGCTTTGCTGATGGCCGTCAGCGCCGTCCGCGCCGAGGTGGATAGCCCCATCATGTAGTGCGGCGCTTTGACCATGGCCGAAGTGATATTGACGATCCGCCCGAAGCGCTGCTGCTGCATCGCCGGCAGCCAGGCGCGAATCAGCTGTACCGCTGGAATAAAATTGGCCGCCATCGCTCCCAGCAGCGCCTCCTCGTGCCAGTCGGCAAGTACGCCGGGCTGAGGCCCGGCGTTATTCGTCACCAGAATGTCGATTTTCGGCCAGGCTGCCAGGATCGCCGCGCGCCCCGCCGGCTGCGTCAGATCGGCAGTGACGGTCGTGACGGCAACCTGAGGAAAGCGCTGACGCAGCGCCGATGCCGCCTGCGCCAGCTTCTGTTCATAACGCCCGTTTAGCGTGACGTTCACGCCTTCTGCCGCCAGTGCCGTCGCACAGGCCAGACCGAGCCCTTGCGATGATGCGCAGACGAAAGCCTGTTTTCCGCCAATCCCCAGATCCATTCTCCGCTCCTGAATGTTAATTATTGGTAAAATAATGTACATATATTGATATATCTCAAATTACGATATGTCTAGATATCAACCAGAGGATTAGATGAAAGTCGGAGATGGCTCACGAAAGCGGCCGCTGTCGGCGGGAACCAGAAATCGACGAGCGGGCGCCGCCCTGTATCAGGTAGCGAGGGGGGAGATGGCAGGAGCACGCGCGCCCACAAGGCGCGACGCAGGATCAACGGGACGAAAGTGCGCTAGCTAAGCTGCGCCAGCTGCTGTTGAATCTCATCGAGGAACAGCGGTAGCGCGCTGGGCTGATAGTCGCGCGATAAATAGATGCCGTACACGCTGAGCGCTTTCGGCGTCCAGCCCGGCAACACCGGCTTCAACGCCCCGCTGTTGAGCGCGCGCTGCGCTTCCAGTTCCGGCAACATCGCGATACCGCATCCGGCTACCGCCGCTTCCAGCAGTAATGAGGAGATCCCGGCGCTGAGGTTGCCGGAGACCGCCACGGAGACGGCTTCGCCCTGCGGATCGCTGAACTGCCAGGTCGGCGTGGCGAAATGGCTGTAGTGCAGACAGTTATGTGCGCTGAGCGCCGCCGGCGTCTGCGGCTGGCCATGTAACTGTAGCCAGCGCGGCGATGCGCACAGCACCGAACGGCAGACCCCCAGCCGACGGGCAATCGCTCCTGGCTCCGGGTTATCGGTGATACGAATCGCCACGTCAATACGCTCGCCGATCAGGCTCACCGGATGGTTATTGATATCCAGTTCCAGACGCAGCTGGGGATAACGGGCGAGAAAATCGGGTAACAGCGGCGAAATCAGCTGCATGGCCGTAAAGTGAGCGCAGGCGACGCGTAGCGTGCCGCTGGGCACCGCCCGCTCGGTCTGCCCGGCAATTTCATCCGACAGTTGCGTCAGGCTGCGGGTTTTTTGCAGCACCTTCTCCCCGGCGGCGGTTAAGGTTAATTTACGCGTCGAACGGTGAATCAGGCGGGTACCCGCCCAGTGTTCCATCTGTTCCAGATAGCGACTGACCATCGGGCGCGACATCCCCAGCGCGCGGGCCGCTGCGCTCAGGCTCCCCAGTTCGCAGATCCGCATGTAGACCTGCGCGGCAATAATTCTGTCCATCTTTCACTTCCATCTGCACGTTTTATGAAACTCAGCATCTCTTTTTTCAGGAATTTTCGCAAATCAGGAAATCCGTAAAATAGCGTTATTGATCAGACACAGAGAAAACCACCATGAAATTATCCGCCCTTGCCGTTGCCACCGCACTGTTCAGCTCCGCTGCCTTTGCCGCACCTTTAACATTGCAGACCTATAACCCGCAGGATAAAGGTATCTTCGCCGTCAACTCGACGCTGGCCTCCGGTCCGCATGAGGCGGTGCTGTTTGACGCGCAATTTAGCGTTAAAGACGGCGAGAAGCTGGTGGAGATGATCCGTAAAAGCGGCAAAAAGCTGACCCGCATCGTCATCACCTCCGGCGACCCGGACTTTTACTTTGGCCTTGAGCCGCTGGTGAAGGCCTTCCCGCAGGCAAAAATCGTGGCGACCTCCGAGGTGGTTAAGCATATTGAGGCGACCAAATCGGCAAAACTGGCCTTCTGGGGCCCGCAGATGAAAGACGGCGCGCCAAAGCAGCTTTATACGCCGCAGGTCATTGAAGCTAACACCTTTACTATCGACGGCGAGAAAGTCCGCATCCTCCAGCCGCAGCACTACGCGGCCTTCGTGTGGATCCCGGCGAATAAAGCGATCCTCGGCGGCACCGGCGTGGCCTGGGGCATGCACGTGTGGACCGCCGACACCCAGAGCGCGGAAAGTCGTCAGCAGTGGCGCACCACGCTCGACGATATGGCCGCCCTGCACCCGCAGCAGGTGATTCCGGGTCACTATCTCGGGACGCCGCCGACCGGCGATCGCGCGATTACCTTCACCCGCGACTATCTGCAGCAGTTTGAGCAGGCGCTGAAAGCCCATAAAGACTCCGCCGGAGTGATTGCCGAAATGAAGCAACGCTGGCCAAATCTGGCGGAAGAGAGTTCTCTCGAGCTCAGCGCGAAAGTGAATACCGGCGAGATGAAGTGGTAACAAGCGTCGCCTGCAACTGAACCGGGGCCTGACGATGTTCAGGCCCCGGGTTGAGGCACGGGGTTACTGAATTTTCACGTTTCGGGCGTTAATCACCTTAATACCGCGATCGTCGTCGTGAAAATGTCCTTCCGTGGGTTCCGTATTCCAGGTCTCCAGCAGCCGTTCTTCAGGCGCCAGCGCATAGCTAAAGTTTCGGATGCTCACATTGTCGATCGGCGCTTCCGGTAGCCCGACAATAAACGCGGCGCTGGAGAGCACGTTGGTCGCCAGCACATTCTCAATCAGGATATCGCGGATGTGCGGCGTCATTGCGCTCAGCGGCTGCGGCCGTTCGGAAAGCGTTACGTCGCGTTCATGCGCCAGCACGCCAGGGGCAAAATATTGACCGATCACAATCGGGCACCAGCAGCCATCCATCGTCAAATCGCGCAAAGTGATGTTTTTAATCGTACCGCCCCGCCCACGCCGTGATTTCAGGCGAATCGCCCGCTGGGTGCCTTCGAAAACGCAATCGCTCACCGACACATTTTCAATGCCCCCTGCCGTTTCCGAACCAATGGCGATGCCGCCATGGCTGGCGAGGATACGACAGCGGCGCGCCGTGACGTTGCGGGTGGGTCTGTTGATGCGCAGGCCGTCCGCCCCCGAGCCGGATTTTAAGGTAATCGCATCGTCACCCACATCAAACAGACAATCCTCGATAGTAATATTCTCGGAAGAATCCAGATCGATGGCATCGGTATTGATGGCATCGGCCGGATTGAGGATTGTCACTCCGCTGATGACGATATCACGGGAATAGACGGTATGCAGGGTCCAGAACGGTGAGTTCTGCAAGGTGATCCCCTGCAGGTGAATCGCCGAGCATTTCCAGAACTGAACCAGCGGCGGGCGCAGGAACTGGGTCTGAGGACGCCCGCCGCCGCCGGGGCGAGAACGATAATCCGGATTCAGCGCCGCCAGCTGCCGCTCCCAGCTTTCCCGCGGCGCCTGACGGTCCTCCTCTTCAATCTGACGGAACGTATCCCACCACCACTGGCCCGCCCCCTCAATCACCCCCGCCCCGCGAAGGGTAATGTTGCAGGCATCCGCGGCGTACAAAAGCGGGTGCAGCGCATAGCATTCGATCCCCTCCCAGCGTGTCCAGACCGGCGGGTAGAGCTGCGGGTCGGCAATAAAGCGGATCGTTGCCCCTTCTTCCAGGGTCAGCGTCATATGGCTGTACAGAGTCAACGGCCCCGTCAACCAGGTGCCCGGCGGAAAGATAATCTCAGCGCGATGTTCCTCGCTGGCCGTACGGGCAGCCTCGTCAATCAGGGTCTGCAGGTCGGTATTGTCGCTGGCAATATAGGTGGTCATTTTTTTACATCCCAAATTTCATCATAAGCGTAGCCGGTGAGATCCTCGACGATGGCCCGGGTTTTCGGGTCTACATCCTCTTTGGCGCCCCCCTGCTGCAGGCGGTCCATCTCGGCCTTAACGACCTTGTGGGTTTGCGGGTTCAAATTGAAGGTGCGAATCAGATACAGGGAGTAAATCAGGCAAATGAGCGGAATAAAAATAAATGCGATCATGATAGCGATTTGTGCCGCAGGTATTTGTACCGCCAGCGATTTATCAAATCCGCCGAATGCGAGGATCCAGCCAATAATCGCCGAGCCAATCGCGCCAGTTAATTTTCGGGTAAAGGTCTGGCAGGCGGCAAAGGTTCCTGCCCGCAGTTTGGTGGAAACCAGAGTATCGACATCCGGCACCAGCGGAATCACGTTCCACACCGTATATTCCATCGTCTGGCGGCCAATCTGGAATAAGGCTGACAATATCAGAATGGTCACAAATGCCGCGCTATCGGAGAGCTGAATATGAAAGACATATAACCCCAGATAATAAATGAGGACGGCGATCATCAGTGAAAATGCCATTGACCACAGCCATTTTGGCCCAAATTTAAACATAAAAAAGGTGGCGATCGGCACCACGATCAATCCAATAATAGAGAGCGACGAAGCGGTCTGCGCCATCCCCTGCGACAGACCCAGGATAAATACGACGTAGAAGAAAAAGGCGGTATTGAAACAGTCCTTCGCGAAGTAGGAGACAAAATAGATAACACAGGTTCGGCGGCAGGCTTTCGTTCTCATCACATGAAGATATTCATTGATAGAGTAAATAATATTTTTCGGCCGCTGCTCTTTAGCGCTGTTCTCAAACGCGTCAACATATCCCGGGGAAAACTCCCAGGTTGTCAGCCACGTAATGATGGTACCGGCAAACAGCACAATGCCAAACACAATCCCGGAAATGGTATAGGCCTGGGGGCTATCGCTGCCCAGCATCACCAGCAGCAGCGCCGGCAAACCGGTGACGGCGAAGGTCCCGAAGGCGGAGACGAACATCCGCACGGAGCTCAGCTTCACCCGCTCGTGCGCTTTATCGGTCATTTCCGTGGCAAGCGTTTCATAGGCAATATTATTAAACGACTGGGCGGTATCAAGCAGGAACAGCACCACGAAATACCACAGCCAGGAACCGACATGGACCGTAAACAGCAGCGGGAAACAGATTAAGGTGAGCGTCGCGCCGATCAAAAATAAAATATGTCGCCGCCCTAATCTGCGCCCAATTGCCGTACGGAAGAGTTGATCGGAAACGCCGCCAATCACGCCACAGACGATCATATCCAGTATTTTCAGCGCGAATAACATGGTACCCACCACCCCGGCATTTAACCCCGCCCAGGTGCTGAGGAATATCATCAGGTAAGAGCCGACCAACGTTCCCCATGCCGACCCGTTGAGATCGTTCATGGCATAACCTAAGGAGCGCAGCAGCGTAATCGGTCTTTTTCTATATACGCGCAACTCCTCATAATTAATTTTTTTCAATTTATTGTCCTTTTTATTATATTCCCCATTAAATAGCGCCCGGCAAGCGCGCTCGATACAACACTCATCAAGGTAATATTTATGCGCATTATCACAATTACGTAATTTCACTAACTGGTTGTGAAAATTAATAATTGTGCGGGAGATAACAAAAAGCCGGAGCGGAGAATGGTGATAAATTTCGTCGGGTTAAGGGCAGCCGCGGGCCTTATTTCTCGCCCGATAATGGCGGTCCCGGCATAATATTTTGCCGCATAAGGTTGCCATTGGCGGAAAAATAGACCACGATAGATAGCACGGTCGCGCCAGCGCGCCGTTCTTAGGGTTACATTTCGTCCGGCCACGCCGGGCTTGTCCTTGAAACAGAACTGGATTAAGGAGTAAGAATGAAATCGAACCACCAGGCACGTCATCTTCTCGGTCTGAACTATAAACTGTCGCAGCAGAAAAAAGTGGTGCTGGACGGCGATGTGGAAACGACAATTAACCACGCTCATGCCACCGGCCGTAAGCGCCGCGCGGGTTAATTTCTCAGCTGAATGATGATAAAAACACCGTCCTTTCGTCAGGATGGTGTTTTTTTAATACAATTTCCCCTCTTTGATAACATCTGCTCTATACTGCTCCCGCTGCATTCCCTGCCAGCCCGCACGCTTATCGCCGCGCACGGTCTGAAGTGAACATCAAGGAGTTAGTGCGATGCAATTCACCCATAAGAAAAACCGTTCCCTGTATATCCCCTACGCTGGCCCCGTTCTGCTCGAATTTCCCCTTCTCAACAAAGGTAGCGCCTTCAGCATGGAAGAGCGCAGCAGCTTTAACCTGCTCGGCCTGCTGCCAGAAGTTGTTGAAACAATTGAGGAACAAGCTGAACGTGCATGGATCCAGTACCAGGGGTTTAAAACTGAGATCGACAAACATATTTACCTGCGCAACATTCAGGACACCAACGAAACCCTCTTTTATCGCCTGATTGGCAACCATCTCGATGAGATGATGCCGGTCATCTATACGCCGACCGTTGGCGCCGCCTGCGAGCGCTTCTCTGAGATCTACCGTCGCTCGCGCGGGGTGTTTATCTCCTATCAGAACCGGCACAACCTCGACGATATCCTGCAAAACGTCCCGAATCACAACGTCAAAGTGATCGTCGTCACCGACGGGGAGCGTATTCTGGGTCTCGGCGACCAGGGCATCGGCGGTATGGGGATCCCGATCGGTAAGCTTTCGCTGTACACCACCTGCGGCGGTATCAGCCCGGCCTATACGCTGCCGATCGTGCTGGACGTCGGGACTAACAACCAGCAGCTGCTCGACGATCCGCTGTATATGGGCTGGCGCCATCCGCGTATTACCGACGATGAGTATTATCAGTTTGTCGATGATGTTATCCAGGCCATTAAGCACCGCTGGCCGGACGTTCTGCTGCAGTTCGAAGACTTCGCGCAGAAAAACGCCATGCCGCTGCTCAACCGCTATCGCAATGAGATTTGTTCATTCAATGATGATATCCAGGGCACCGCCTCGGTGACCGTAGGCACGCTGATTGCCGCCAGCCGCGGTGCGGGCAGCCAGCTGAGCGAGCAGAAAATCGTCTTCCTCGGCGCCGGCTCCGCCGGTTGCGGGATTGCCGAACAGATTATCGCCCAGATCCAACGCGAAGGATTAAGCGAAGAAGAAGCGCGCCAGCGCGTGTTCATGGTTGACCGTTTCGGCCTGCTGACCGACGCCATGCCGAACCTGCTGCCGTTCCAGAACAAACTGGTGCAGAAGCGTGAAAATCTCCAGCAGTGGGATACCACCAACGAAGTGCTCTCCCTGCTTGACGTTGTGCGAAATGTGAAACCGAATATCCTAATCGGTGTTTCCGGCCAACCGGGTCTGTTCACCGAAGAGATTATTCGCGAGATGCATAAGCACTGCCCGCGTCCCATCGTAATGCCGCTGTCGAACCCGACCTCTCGCGTCGAAGCCACGCCGCAGAACATCCTCAGCTGGACCGACGGCGAAGCGCTGGTTGCCACCGGCAGCCCGTTCGCGCCGGTCACGCTGAAAGGTAAGCAGTACGTCATTGCCCAGTGCAATAACTCCTATATCTTCCCCGGTATCGGCCTCGGCGTAATCGCCTCCGGCGCATCGCGAGTCACCGATGAGATGCTGATGGCGGCCAGTGAGACGCTGGCGAAGCACTCACCGTTGGTCAACAACGGCGAAGGCCCGGTTCTGCCGGAACTGAAAGATATCCAGACCGTATCGCGCGCGATCGCTTTCGCGGTCGGTAAAGTCGCTCAGGAACAAGGCGTGGCGGTGAAGACCTCCGCCGAAGCACTGTTGCAGGCGATTAGCGATAACTTCTGGCTGCCGGAGTATCGCAACTACCGCCGCACCTCGATCTGATTAACCGACATCGCAAACGGGCCTGACAACGGGCCCGTTTTTTTGCCGCCGCCCCACTATCTTTAGTCGCTAGCCAAATCGCCGCCCACCTCCTACACTGCTTTCACCTGTCAACTCACTCAATGAAAGGAGGACCCCATGCTGTTATGTGAAATATCTATATTTTCACTGACATTTGGTAATCGTCCCTGCTCAAGCGTTATCGGTATCGTGCTGCGATAACTTCAGCTTGAGCGAAGACACCCCAGACTAATTCCCTTCCCTCGGGCTTACCGGGTTATCGTCAGCGATGTTTGACGAGGCGTTTTTACGCCTGTAACTCTTGAGTAAGTTCACGATGAGTACATTATTTAGCGCGCAATCTCTGCATGTTGAAACGGCATTCGGGCCGCTTTTCACCGACCTCTCCTTTACCCTGAAAAAAGGCGATCGCATCGGCCTGATCGGCCATAACGGCTGCGGCAAAAGTACCCTGCTGCAGGTGCTGGACGGCACGCTGACGCCCGGTGCCGGCAGCGTGGCGCTGGCGCACCATTGCCTGATGGCGCGGGTTGAACAACACCTGCCGGATACCCTGCTACAACAATCGCTGATCGAGGTGGTTCTGGCGCGGCTTGCCGCCAGCGGGCGTGAACAACAGCGCTGGCAGGCAGAACGTCTGCTGGCGGAAATGGGGTTTACGACGGCGGAATTCACGCAGCGTGCGGCAACGCTAAGCGGCGGCCAACATACCCGACTGCTGCTGGCCAGAGCGTTAATTCAGCAGCCGGATCTCCTGCTGCTGGACGAACCCGGCAACCATCTCGATCTGCCGACCCTGCTGTGGCTGGAAAGCTTCTTGCAAACCTGGCAGGGGAGCTTCGTGCTGGTGTCACATGACCCCCTTTTACTGGATGCTGTAACTAATGCCAGTTGGATCCTGCGCGACAAAACCCTGCACGCCTTCTCCCTTCCCTGTAGCGCGGCGCGTCAGGCGCTGGCGGAACGGGACGAAAGCGATGCCCTGCGTCATAAAGCCGAGCAGCGAGAAATCGACCGCGTCACCACCAGCGCTAAACGGCTGGCGACCTGGGGACAGGTGTACGACAACGAAGATCTTTCGCGCAAAGCCAAACAGATGGAGAAACAGGTCGCACGCCTGAAGGAGAGTCAAACCGAGCTGACCGCCGGCACGCCGTGGCGGCTGGCGCTGAACGGTGACGCCCTGCGGGCCGATCGTTTACTCGAAATTGAACAACTGCCGGTTCCCCCGGCTCCGGGATTACCAGCCCTGTTCACCGCCGGGCTGGCGCGTCTGCGCAGCGGCGACCGGGTGGCGATAATGGGGCGCAACGGCGGCGGGAAATCATCGTTGCTGCGCCTGCTGTGGCGGCAGATGCAGCAGGCGGCGCCGGATGTCGGACTGCGCCTGCATCCCCGATTACATCCGGGCTACTACGACCAGTCGCTGCGTCAACTGGCGGATAACGCCACGCTGCTGGAGGCGCTGGAGAGCTTCGAACCCGCCGCAGAGCGCCGTAAGCGGGCGCTGATTTCCGCCGGTTTCGGCTGGAGCCGTCACGGGCAAAAGGTCAGCACCCTCAGCGGGGGTGAACGTTCCCGACTGCTGTTTGTCGGGCTGTCGCTGGCGAGCTATAGCCTGCTTCTGCTGGATGAGCCCACCAACCATCTGGATATGGAAGGCAAAGAGGCGCTGGCTGCCTCGCTGCGCGAGTATTCCGGTGGTCTGCTGCTGGTCAGTCATGACCGTCAGCTGATAAGCCAGAGCTGCAACCGCTTCTGGCTGATTGATGATAACGGGCTGAGCGAGTGGCATACCGCCGATGAAGTCTACACCCGCCTGCGCAGCGGGGCGCCTCAGGCCGGGAGGCGCGCCGAAGTTGATGCGACGTCCACCGCCGCCGATGACCATGACGCCCTGCTGGAACGGCTGATCGATCTGGAACAACGGCTGGCGGATGATATATCGCGTAAACCTAAGCACCAGAAACCCCACCTGCAGGCGCAGTGGCGCGAGGAGATCGCCGCCATTACTGCCAGACTGAGTTAGAGGAGACTGAATCCCCGCGAAGGTGGCGACACCTTAGCGGGGTGTCCGCGAGCAAGGACCGTGGTTATGTCGAAGCAGAATCCGCCGGGTATCGGCTAAACTGCTGTTCGGTCATCATCATCCCCCACTGATCGCCCTGCCACTCTTTATGCAGCGTAAAGCCGAATGATTCATACAGCGCGCGCGCGGCGTGCAGCCCGCTGAAGGTCCACAGCTGGACGGCAGAAAAAGCGCGACGGTCGCAAAAAGCCATCGCCTCGGCCAGCAGGCGTCGGCCAACGCCGCTGCCCCGACAGCGGTCGTCGAGAATAAACCAGCGTAGATGCGCTTCGTTATTGCCCAGATCTTCACCATCGATGGCCACGGAGCCGACGATGTTGCCCTCCAGCACGGCCAGCCAGATGTGATTGCACTCGGCGTCAAGTCGGGCAGAAAACTCCGCCAGCCCGCTGGCGACCTTACCTTCGAAAAAGTGGCCGAACCCGTGGTGCCGGGCATAATATTCGCCGTGCATCTGCGCGATGCGGCCAATCATACCCGGCCGGTATCCGCTCACAATCGTCACGTTGTTTGCCGCGGCGGGCCTGGGGACATCGCGGCATTTCGCCAGCGCCTGCGCGTACGCGGTCAGCCCCAGCGCCACGTTTTGTTGTTGTCCGGCGTCGAGATGCGTGAGCGCATCAACGACCCGCATCGCCCCGTAATCGTTAATCCGGCTGACCGTCCCCCGACCCTGTTCCGTCAGTTCGAGTCGCTTAAAGCGGGCATCTTCGCCGTCGGGTTTTTCCTGCAGCTCGCCGGCGGCCAGCAGACGGGACAACATACGGCTGACGCTCGATTTCTCCAGCCCCAGGATCTGAACCAGCTGTGCGGCGGTCATCGCCCCATTGGCGGAAATCTCCAGCAGCGTATGCACGGCGGAGGGTGAATAGTCGGTGGCTGCCAGGGTGGAATTCATGAAGCCGAGTTCACGAACCATCAGGCGGGAAGCGCGGCGTATTTCATTGATCAGCGATTCGTTAATAAGCGATGGATGCGTCATGGCGATCGGTGCAGGTGAGTTAATAGTTGTACAATACAACCATTATTGTGTTCTCCCTGTCAATCCGCGCCGCCCTTCGGCCCGCCGGCCCGGATGATATTTCCTGCCGGCTAACCCGCTCTTTGCCAGGATTAAAAACGGCCGCAGCGGCTCATTACCCGGCTAAAAAAGCACAGGCGCCGTGCAGCGCCTGTTTTTATCTTATTGTGGATTTTTTGCTTTCCAGGCATCCCATGCCTGCTTGATCTCTTGTTTCGCCGCGTCGGCATCGTTAAAGCCGTTCAGCTCGACCTTTTTACGTCCATCAGGCAGCTGCTTATAGACGCGGAAAAAGGCCTGCAGCCGCTCCTGCTCAATATGAGGCAGGTCGCTGATATTCTTGATGTCATCATAGGTCGGGTCGATTTTGCTCGCCGGCACGGCAATAATCTTATCGTCCTTTTCCCCACCATCGATCATTTTCAGGACGCCGATCGCCCGCAGCTTAATCAGCGTCCCCGGCGCCATCGGTGCGCGGGTGTAGAACACCACATCCAGCGGATCGCCGTCTCCCGCCAGCGACTGGGTCAGCGAACCGTAGTTAGCCGGATAGGCGACCGGCATCGACTGGAAACGATCGGCTATAATAAATCCCGTTTTGGCGTCAGTTTCATATTTGATGATACCGCCCGTCGGAATTTCCGTGACCGCGTAAAACTCTTGCGGATTGTTCTCCGGCTGCGGAAAGTCCAGTACGTTATGGGCCTGAGCGGCGGCAGACAGAAACAGCGATGCGGCGAGAACAGTTTTTACCAGATGCATTGTAGTATCACTCTGTTGTTATAAGAAATTTGCCTGTAACAGCCTGCCGGTTAGCAATGAACAGAATATGACGACCTCATTTCATAATTATTAACAGCCAAAATTCACATAAATGTTCGAATTTTGCGCCATTAGTGCTGCTTCAGACCACATATTTCACTAGCACCCTTGCATTCCTGACTATTAGGGTTAATCCTTAATGAGTATTATTTAAGAGTAAACACCCCCTTTTTTCTTCAAAATTCAAGGAGTAAACATGAAGGCAGCCGTTGTTACCCACGATCATCAGGTTGATGTGACGGAAAAAACACTGCGTCCCCTGCAACATGGAGAGGCGTTGTTGAAAATGGAGTGCTGTGGCGTATGCCATACCGACCTGCACGTGAAAAACGGCGATTTTGGCGATAAAACCGGTGTAATTCTGGGCCATGAAGGCGTGGGCGTGGTACAGCAGGTCGGTCCGGGGGTCACCTCCCTGAAACCGGGCGACCGCGCCAGCGTGGCGTGGTTCTTCGAAGGCTGCGGGCACTGCGATTACTGTAACAGCGGCAACGAAACGCTCTGCCGTTCGGTAAAAAATGCCGGTTACAGCGTAGACGGCGGCATGGCTGAAGAGTGCATCGTCACCGCTAACTATGCGGTCAAAGTGCCGGACGGCCTCGACTCTGCCGCCGCCAGCAGCATCACCTGCGCGGGTGTGACCACCTATAAAGCGGTGAAAGTCTCCCATATTAAACCGGGTCAATGGATTGCCATCTACGGTCTTGGTGGTCTCGGCAACCTGGCGCTGCAGTATGCGAAAAACGTGTTCAATGCCAAAGTCATCGCCATCGACGTTAACGATGCGCAGCTGGCGCTGGCGGCCGAGATGGGCGCAGACCTGACCATTAACTCCCGCAACGAAGATGCGGCGAAAGTGATTCAGGAAAAAACCGGCGGTGCTCACGCAGCCGTCGTCACCGCGGTGGCCAAAGCGGCGTTTAACTCCGCCGTTGACGCCGTACGCGCCGGTGGCCGCGTGGTGGCCGTTGGCCTGCCTCCGGAAGCCATGAGCCTCGATATTCCGCGTCTGGTGCTGGATGGCATCGAAGTGGTGGGCTCCCTGGTCGGCACCCGTCAGGATCTGACCGAAGCCTTCCAGTTCGCGGCCGAAGGGAAAGTGGTTCCTAAAGTGACGCTGCGTCCGCTGGGCGATATCAACGCCATCTTTAAAGAGATGGAACAGGGGCAAATTCGCGGCCGTATGGTTATCGATTTCCGCCGCTAAGCCTCGCGCCTCTCCCGCTCCGGGAGAGGCCGTTTCATTACGCTGGCCGCCCGGCATGCTCCCGTTTCGCCAGCTATCTCCCGCATAGAATATTTCCCCGTCGCGGCAAATGCCTTTTCCGCAAATGCTTAGCGCAATTCGTTGGTTCCTTTGTTTATATCCGCGCCCGATGATGGCAACACAATAGATAACAAAGGAATTCACCATGCAAAGCCGTTTTCGTCTGCCCGCGTTGGCAGCCCTTTTTTTATCCGGCGCTTTTTCCGCCTGGGCCGCCGATACGCCGGTGAAAGGCGGGACATTAATCTATCTGGAGCAGCAGCCGCACACCAATCTCTATCCACCGGCCGGAGGGTTCTATCCCAACGGCGGCATTCTCAATCAAATAACCGATAAATTAACCTGGCAAAACCCGAAGACGCTGGCGGTTGAACCGTGGATTGCAGAGAGCTGGGTAACGAACGCCGACAAAACCGAATACACCTTTACGCTGCGTCCAGGCATCACCTTCTCCGACGGCACCCCGCTGGATGCCAACGCGGTGGCCAAAAATTTTGATACCTACGGTCTCGGCAATAAAGCCCACCGGCTGCCGGTCTCTGAAGTGATCAACAACTACGACCATAGCGAAGTCATCAATCCGCTGACGGTGAAGTTTTACTTCAAAAAACCGTCGCCCGGTTTTCTGCAGGGCACCGCGACCATTGGCTCCGGGCTGGTCTCTCTCAGCACCTTGCAGCGTAATTTCGACGAACTCGGCGACGCGCGCAATATTATCGGCTCCGGGCCCTTTGTCGTTAAAGATGAAAAGCCGGGTCGCGAGCTGACGCTGGTCGCCCGTAAGGATTACCAGTGGGGGCCGAAAAATCTGGCTCAACAGGGGCCGGCCAACCTCGACGGTATTACCTTTATCGTCACCCCGGAAGATAGCGTGCGTATCGGGGCGTTACTGGCGGGTCAGGCCGATTTTATCCGCCAGGTTCAGGCCTACGATGAAAAACAGGCGACCGACCAGGGATTCAGGATTTATGCCGCCCCTACTCGCGGCGTCAATGACAGCCTGAGTTTCCGCCCGGATAACCCGCTGGTGTCCGACCTGCGCGTCCGCCAGGCGCTGCTGCATGCCACCAACGCAAAACAGGTGGTGGATACGCTGTTCTCCGCCAATTACCCGCAGGCGACCTCGGCTATCGCCAGCACGGCGGCAGGTTACGTCAATCTGAGCGACAAGCTGACCTTCGATCAAGCCCAGGCCAGGCAGTTGCTCGATGAAGCCGGGTGGAAACCGGCCGCCGACGGGATCAGAGAGAAAGAGGGCCAGCGCCTGGCGCTGACGGTCTATGAATCGCTGCCGCAGCCGCAAAACAAAGAGGTGCTCCAGCTGATTGCTCAACAGTGGCGCCAGGTGGGGGCGGCGCTGAGCGTAAAAGCGGGCGATGCCGGTAGCCGGGTTATTGATAACCTCGATCCGCTGAAGACCCCGCTGACCGTTTCAGAAGTGGGGCGCGCCGACCCCGACGTGGTGAAAAGCATGTTCTTCCCGACCAACCGCGACGCCCTGCTGCAACAGGGCGGTTCCAGCGACAAAGTGCAGCACTTTCGCGACGATAAGCTTAACGATCTGCTGACTGCGATTTCCGCCGAAGTCGATCCGCAAAAACGCCTGCAGCTGACCGGCGATGCCCAGCGTTATTTGCTGGATAACGCCTACGTGATCCCGATCTTTGAAGAGCCGCAGGTCTTTGCCGGTGCGCCGTGGGTGAAGGGCGTGAGCTTTGAAGCCGTCGGTCGTCCGTCGTTCTACGGCACCTGGCTGGAAAAGCACTAAGGAGCATGGGATGAGCCATAACCTTCTGCGACGTCTGGGCCAGAGTTTACTGGTGCTGTGGGCGGCCTTCACCCTCTCCTTCGTGCTGCTGCAGGTGCTGCCGGGGGACGCGGTGCTGATCAAGTTCCAGAACCCGGATCTGGGTCTCAGTCCGGCGCAAATCGCCGATATGCGTATCGCCTACGGCGCAGACAGCCCGATCTGGAAGCAGTATTTCCACACCTTAGCAGCGATGCTGCAGGGGGATTTTGGCTACTCGTTACAGGCAGGTATTGCGGTCAGTACGCTGCTGGCCAGCAACCTGCCGGATACCCTCAGCCTCGCGATCCCGGCGTTTATACTGGCTATCGCGCTGGCCTTTAGCCTGGCCTTCGCCTCGCGCTTGCCGGGGCTGCGCTGGCTGAGCAATACCTTACAGTCTTTGCCGGTGCTGTTTATCTCGCTGCCGACGTTCTGGTTAGGCATTGCGCTGATTCAACTCTTCTCCTTCCAGCTGCGCTGGATCCCGGTGATCAACCCCGGCCCGCTCCAGGGGCTGATACTGCCGATCATCGCCGTCGCGGTGCCCATTTCCGCCCCGCTGGCGCAGATCCTGATGCGCAGCATGGACCAGGTGGCGGCCCTGCCGTTTGTCGCCGTTGCCCGCGCCAAGGGGATGAGTGAAACCGGCGTCCTGTGGCGACACGTCACCGGCAACGCCCTGCTACCGGCGTTGAATATCGCCGGGCTGCTGCTGGGAGAGCTGATCGCCGGCGCACTGATTACCGAAACCGTCTTCGGTCGCGGCGGTCTGGGTCAGCTGACCCAGCAGGCGGTCAACAATCAGGATATTGCCGTATTACAGGCGGTGGTGATGATCTCCGCCCTCGCATTTGTGTTGATTAACCTGCTGGTGGATCTGTTGATGCCGCTGTTCGATCCACGCCTGAAAACAGTGACCGGAGGCGTGGTATGAGTCTCGTTGATTACGCCACCGCCGCTCGCCGACGGGCGCCAGGTCGTCGACCGCTGCGTTTCCAGCCGGGGCTATGGCTCGCCTGGAGCATCATGATCACCGCGCTGTTGATGGCGCTCGCCCCGCAGCTGTTCAGCGGCTATAACCCGCTCGAAGGTACCGCCGGCGCACAGCGTCTGGCGCCGCAGGCCGGCCACTGGCTGGGAACCGACCAACTGGGACGCGACCTGTGGACGCGGATCGTCTATGGCGCGGTCCACTCTCTTTCCGCCGCGCTGGCGGCCGTCGCTATCGGACTGTTGGTCGGCACCGCGCTCGGCACGCTGGCCGGCGCCGTTGCCGGACGTGTCGAGTCGCTGGTGATGCGCCTGGTTGATGTCCTGCTGGCCATCCCGTCGCTGCTGCTGTCATTAACGGTGATTATCCTGCTCGGTTTCGGCACCGTGAACGCCGCGGTGGCCGTGGGCGTCGCCGCCATTGCCAGCTTTGCCCGCCTGGCGCGAGCGGAAGTGGTCCGCGTGCGGCACAGCGACTACGTCGAAGCGGCCTTTGGCAGCGGCGGCACTTTCTTCGCCGTCTTCTGGCGGCATATTTTACCTAACTCACTCACCGCCGTACTGGCCTTCGCCACGCTGCAGTTTGGCCAGGCGATTCTCGCCCTCTCTACCCTGAGTTTTCTCGGCTACGGTACGCCGCCGCCGGTGCCGGAATGGGGGCTGCTGATCGCCGAGGGACGTAACTATCTTTCAACCGCCTGGTGGCTGACCACCTTTCCCGGCGTGGCGGTCGTCGCGGTAGTGCTGGCGGCCAACCGCATCAGCCGTCAATTTAGCGGAGAGCGCTCATGAACGTATTACGGGTGGAAAACCTGCGCATCAGCTACCGCTCGCAGCACCGCTGGCAGGAAGTGGTACATAACGTCAGTTTCAGCCTGCAACGCGGCGAAATGCTGGCATTTGTCGGGGAGTCCGGATCCGGCAAAACCACCACCGCCCAGGCCATTATCGGCCTGCTGGCGAACAATGCCCGACGCGACAGCGGACGCGTGGAGATTAACGGCGAGGATATCAGCGGCTGGTCGGGGAAACGACTTGATAGTCTGCGCGGCACGCGTATCAGTCTGGTCCCGCAGGACCCGGGGAACTCCCTGAACCCGGTACAAACGATCGGCGCCCAGGTTGGCGAAATTCTGCGTCTGCACCAGAAAGCGCGCGCTGCCGTACGCAAGCAGCAGGTACTGGCCCTGCTGAGCAAAGTTGGCCTCAGCCACCCCGAACAGCGCTTTTATCAGTATCCGCATCAGCTCTCCGGCGGCATGAAGCAGCGGGTGTTAATTGCTATCGCCATTGCCCTGAAGCCGGACCTGATCATTGCCGACGAGCCGACCAGCGCCCTCGATGTCACCGTACAAAAACGCATTCTCGACCTCCTCGATACCCTGCGCCGGGAGTCCGGAACGGCGGTACTGCTCGTCACCCACGATCTGGCGCTGGCGGCGCAGCGTGCCGACCGGCTGCTGGTTTTTCGCCACGGAGAAATTCAGGAACAGGGCATCACGTCGGATCTCATCCGCGCGCCGCAACACGCCTACACTCGTCAGCTGCTGAGCGATCTGCAGGGAACCCAGCCCACAATCGGAGCAGCGCCGCGCCACCATCCGGCGACGGCCGCTATCCGGGTCGCGGATATCAGTAAACGTTTTTCGCTGGGCGACGCCGGGCTGCAGGCGCTTGACGCCGTCAGCTTTGAGGTGAAACGCGGCACGACCCATGCGTTAGTTGGCGAATCAGGTTCGGGCAAAACCACGCTGGCGCGGATTCTGCTCGGATTTGAACAGGCCGATAGCGGCCATATCGCCATCGATGGTATCGATGCCGGTCATTTAAGTCGCGAGGCGCAGCGTCAGCTGCGGCGTAAAATTCAGTTCGTCTATCAGAACCCGTTCGCCTCGCTCGACCCGCGTCAGACCCTGTTTGAGATTATCGAAGAGCCGCTGAAAAATTTCGAACCGCTGAGTCCGCTCACCCGCCGTGCCCGCGTCGAGGCGGTTGCCGCCCGGGTCGCGCTGGCTCCGGAGCTGCTGACGCGGACCGCTCGCGAGCTTTCCGGCGGCCAGCGCCAGCGGGTCGCCATTGCCCGGGCGCTGGTGCTGGAGCCGACGATTCTGGTTCTTGACGAAGCCACTTCCGCGCTGGATGTCACGGTGCAGGCGCAGATTCTCGCCCTGCTTCAGCAGCTGCAGCAACAGCTGGGGCTGACCTATCTGTTTATCACCCACGACCTGGCGACGGTGCGCCGCATCGCGCAGAGCGTCACGGTACTGCGCGCCGGTCAGGTTGTGGAATACGGCGAGGTCAACCGCCTGTTTAACCAGCCGCAGCACGCCTATACCCGTGAACTCATCGCCGCCATTCCCCACCTGTCCACCCTGAGCAAGGAGATCGCATGACGCGTAAACGCCTGGGTTTTTTCACCCGCCTGCTGGACTCTGCCCCTGCGCAACAGCGCTACCGGCTGGCAACCGAACAGATTCGCCACGCCGAACGACTCGGTTTTGACAGCGCGTGGATTGCCCAGCATCACTTCCACGAGCATGAAGGCGGGTTGCCGTCACCGCTGGTCTTTCTCGCCCACGTGGCGGCACAGACCGAACGGATTCGCCTCGGTACCGCCATTATTACGCTGCCGATGGAGAACGCACTGCGGGTCGCCGAAGATGCGGCGGTGCTGGATCTCCTGGCCAACGGGCGTCTTGAAGTCGGCTTTGGCTCCGGCGGTACGCCAACCTCATTTCTGCCGTTTGGCCTAACCAGCGAACAGCGGGGAGCCGCCTTTGCCGATAATCTGCATGTGATCCAGAGTGCCTGGCGCGGTGATTCACTGGCCCATCCTGACAACCATCTCTACCCGCCGGCGCCGCAGCTGGCTGAACGGATCTGGATAGCGACGTTTTCAATTGATGGTGCCGTTCGCGCCGGCCAGGCCGGTCACGGCCTGATGCTCTCCCGGACGCAGCCGCGCCCGCACGGTCAGCCGTATTTAGCGCTTGATGCCATCCAGAATCCGCTGATCGATGCCTACCTCGCGGCGCTGCCCGCCGGCACAGCGCCAAGGATCCTCGCTTCGCGCACCGCTTTTATTGCCGACAGCCAGGAGTACGCCCTGCAGGTCGCCGCCCCCGGATTACGCCAGCAGGCGGCGGCACATCGCGCCGCCGGGCATGACATAATTGGTGACACTGTCACCGATCATCTACTGCAACTGGATGCCCACGTCGGTGATGTCGAACACGTGCAGGCCTCTCTGGCGCGGGACAGCGTGCTGGCCCGCGTCACCGATATTTCGTTCCAGGTACACTCCGTTGAGCCCTCGCACCGTGACACGCTGCGTTCCCTTGAGCTGATCGCTCAGCATATCGCCCCGCAACTAAGGTAGGAGTCACCATGACACTGAGTCAGGATATTTTGGCAGAGCTGGCAGAGATTTCCCCGGATTCCCCGTTAGCCGAGGCCCGGGCCGTGCGCGACGCGGCGACCCGCCACGCACAGGGCAGCTATGAGGTGCTGTTCAGCCAGCAGGATGAGGATTTCCCCCCCGATGAACGTTTTGCCGTCGCCGCCAAAGTGGCGAAGCTGCATCAGGCCGATGCGCTGGCCGCCCACTATGCCGGTTTTGGCCTGGCCGACCCGACCTCCGCGCGGCTGACCCCGGCGCTGGCGTTTGCCCGTCTGTTAACCTTCAGCCCGGTAGAGGCCACCCCTTCGGCGCTGCAGGCGCTCACCCGCGCCGGCTGGACCCCGCGCGGGATAGTCACCCTCGCCCAGCTGATAGCCTTCGTCAGCTTCCAGAGCCGGTTACTCAACGGCCTGCGGTTATTGAACGGAAAACCCTTTGCCAGCGCCGATACGCCGGTGGCGGCCGGTTTCTGGCATACCACCCGGCAGACCGTAAGCGGTAAGCCGGCCCCAGGGCATTTCACCCGTGATGAACTGAACTGGGAGCCCTGGCTTGAAGCCAAAGCGCTGGACGCCTTCAACGACGATGAACGGGCGATTCTGGCAAAATTTGGCCATACGGATTCCCCCTATTTTCGGCTGCTGGCGCGCAATCAGCCGGTACTGGAGCAGCGTACGCTGACCGACAAAGGCATCTTCTACACCCCCGGCGGTCTGCCGCGCGCGGAACGAGAGCTGGCCGCTACGGTCGCCAGTAAGGTCAACGGCTGTATTTATTGCGCATCGGTGCATGCCCGCAAGGCGGCGCAGCTGGCAAAAGATGAGAGTGCGATAGAAACGCTACTGGCGGTGACGCCGGGGGAAATCTTGAGCGACGGCCAGTCGCCGCGCTGGCGGGCGGAAATAGACTTTGCCGCCGCCCTGTCCGTCACGCCGCCTGCCCTGACCGCCGCGCATCTTGATCGCCTTGAAGAGCAGGGTCTGGACACCCTGGCCCAGCTCGATTTACTGCAATCGGCGGCCTTTTTTGCGTGGGCTAACCGCCTGATGTTGACCCTTGGCGAACCGTGGGAAACGGATTAATCCACCGCGCCCGCGGCGATGCGGTTCCGCTGGCCGCGGGCGTAAATCAACAGGGATGTCATCGCCAGGAAGGAGAGCAGCGCCGCCGGGAGCGCAATCGCATTCCAGCCAAAGCCGGAGGTAATCATCATCCCGCCGCAAAATGCACCGATCGCGCTACCGAGGTTGAAAGCTATCTGCCCGCCAGCCGCCCCCAGCATCTCTCCGCCACGGGCATTCTGGAGCAATAAGATTTGCAGCGGCGCCGCCAGCGCAAAGAGTCCGGCACAGCACAAAAACGCCAGCAGCAGCGATGCCGTTTTGTGCTCGCCAAAGAGAAAGATCAGCAGCATCACTACCACAATGGCGCCGTCGGTGGCGGCCGCAATGCGCAGCGGACTGTAGCGAGCGGAGATTTTTCCGCTCAGCAGATTACCGATAACCATCCCCAGCCCTACCAGCATCATGATGGCGATCATCGCGCTTTCGGAAAATCCGGAGACATGGATCATAAACGGTTTGATGTAGCTGAACCACGTAAATACCCCGGCGTTGCCAAACAGGGTCGCGGCAAAAATCAGCCACGGCGCAGGCGACGATAAGAAGTGAAACTGCTCCCGCAGCCGCGTCGTGGATCGATCAAAGACGGTCGGAACCCACCAGAGAATCGACATCAGCACCGCCACGTTGAAGATAGCAATCCCCAGAAAGGTATAGCGCCAGCTGAACTGATGGCCAAGCCAGGTCCCGGCGGGGACGCCGACCAGATTGGCCACCGTCATACCGGCAATCATCCCCGCCACCGCCGCGGTCACTTTACCCGGCGGCGCCACCTTCGACAAAATAATCGCCCCGACGCCGAAAAAGGCGCCATGCGGGAAGCCGGACACCAGTCGCCCGGTCGCCAGCATGAAATAGCTGGAAGAAAAGGTAAACAAGGTATTCCCGACAATACAGAGCGCCGCGAGGAACAGCATCACCGACTTTAATGAAAAGCGGCTGGAAAACAGCGCCATTACCGGCGCGCCAATCACCACCCCGAAGGCATACCAGGCGATCATGTTGCCGGCGACGGGAATGGAGACCCCGACATCGCGAGCAATTTCCGGCAGTACGCCCATAATGCCAAATTCCGCCATGCCCAGGCCAAACGTGCCCAGCGCGAGCGAAAAAATCGTCTTTTTCATTCAGTTAATCACGTATTTTGCATTTTCGGCCGGCATTATTGACCATTCAGGATCGGCAAACCAGACAAAAACGCCCGCTGACCCGTTTGTCCATAAAATAGCGCGATCCGTTTATGTGAGCCAGGGGCCGGGAGGGATGAATCAGAGAGGAAGAGCGCAGCGTCGGCGTGACGCAGAGGCAGTCAGCCGTATCGCAGCGCAATACGGCTGGAGAAGTGTTAGCGGCTGGCTTTCCCGATCATGCCGCCCGCCCCGGCGCCCAGCGCCGCGCCCTGCAGCACGCTGTTGCCGGTAACGGCTGCGGCACCCGCTCCGACTGCGGCGCCGATGGCCCCGCCGGTACGCGCGGCTTTGCCTTTGTCGCCGTGTTCAGTCATGGCGCCGATACCGCCACCGACGACCGCGCCTTGTACCGTAGAGCGCACGCTTTTTCCGCTTAACGCGCCCACGGCGGCCCCCGACACGGCGCCACCGGCCGTTTTATCCATCGCGCTAACGGAAAAGGTCAGTGCGCAGCCCAAAAAAATGGCCATACCGTTCGCAGTTTTCATCGGTCAATTCCTTTTTATTTCGCTCCCGCAGGTGTTAACGCCAACTACACGGGCAATCCTCGGGAGCCAGACCTGGCGGTCTGATGGTAAAGAGTCCGCACACGGTATGCGCTCGCTGGCGCAATGAAAAGAGCAAACCTGTCCAAATCTGGACAAGTTTTTTTTCCTCATGGCGCGTGACGCCCGTCGACTTCGCCTGTTAACCCGCGGAATTGTCATAATGTCCACCACTCTTGCCCGGGATGATTACACTTTACGGTACACAAGTTCCCTTTCCCCTCTCAGAACGGAGCGATAGCCATGGGAAACAACAAGAAGGTCAAGGGTGTAGCGGGTTCGAGCAAAATGAAGCCGCTTGGCGATAAAGAGTATGAAAAAGCGCTGCGCAAACTCCACGTCGAGCTGGTTAAATTGCAGCAGTGGGTGGTCAGTCAGGGACTGAAGGTGTGCATTGTGTTTGAAGGTCGCGATGGCGCCGGTAAAGGCGGCACCATCAAAGCGATCACCGAGCGGGTCAGCCCGCGCGTATTCCGGGTGATCGCCCTGCCGGCCCCGACCGACAAGGAGAAGACCCAGCTCTATTTTCAACGCTATATCCCGCATCTGCCGGCCGCTGGCGAAATCGTTATTTTCGACCGCAGCTGGTATAACCGGGCGGGCGTTGAACGGGTGATGGGATTTTGCAGCGCCGACGACGTGGAAAAATTCCTTGCGGGGGCGCCTCTGGTAGAGCGGTCGATGGTGGAGTCCGGCATCATCCTGCTCAAATACTGGCTCGAGGTGACGCCGGAAGAACAGGAGCGCCGGCTGCGCGATCGTATCGATGACGGGCGCAAAATCTGGAAACTGTCACCGATGGATATCAAGTCGTTTAACCGCTGGGATGAGTACACTCAGGCCAGGGATGCGATGTTTGCCGCCACCGACACCTCCTGGGCGCCGTGGTTTGTCGCCCGTTCGGAAGAGAAGAAGCGCGTGCGCCTGAATATCATTACTCATCTGCTGTCGCAGATCCCCTATAAGAGCGTCCATACCGAACCGGTAAAATTACCCAAACGTAAAATCGGCAAAGTGAAAACTGCCGATTACCCTTTCCGTTTTATTGCCGAGCGCTTCTGAGCGCGAACTGCGCCTTGCCCGCCTCGGGCCCTTCTGCCGGAGCGGGAAAGGTCCCCCCCTTTTCTGGGGAGCTCAAATCGACAAATCCGCCGTTTACCTCAAGTTAACCTCAGGTATTACGCTTAACGCATACCCGTCAGGCCACAATAAGGACATGATATGCATGAGATTGACAGCGGTTTTACCCACGTTGCCTTTATGGTGCGGGATCTCGACAGGAGCATCGATTTTTATACCCGCTATACCGCCATGCAGGTGATTCACCAGCGCTCGCCGAATCTCCCCTCCGCTCGCCACGTGGCGTGGTTGAGCGATCGTACCCGCTTATTCGCCCTGGTGCTGGTGCAGGCCGATGAGCCGACCGATACCCCGCTGGGGCCGTTTGGTCATTTAGGTGTCGCCTGCGCGACAAAAGAGGAGATCGACGCCAAAACCGCGATGGCGCGGCGGGAAGGCGTGCTGAGAAAGGAGCCGGAGCAGTCTGGGGAGCCGGTGGGCTATTACGTTTTCTTCAGCGACCCGGATGGCAATACGCTGGAACTCTCTTATGGCCAGCGCGTTGGGCTGGAAGTCCTGCGTAGCGAGAAGTGAAAACACATGGCGCGACCGGGTCGCGCCATGAAACGGTCAGGAACGGCGTGACGTGATACCTTCCAGACTCTCTTTTTTCGCTTCCAGACGCTCAACCTCACGGTACCAGCGCGGGTGATGTTTCCTGGCCCAGCGACGGCTGACTTTGCCTTCGACCATCCCCTTAATCGACCCTTTCACCCAGAATGCCATATACATATGGATCAGGATGGCGTGAATCAAAATAATCGCCGAGGTGGCGTGAATCAGCAGGCTGTAGCGAATGACCTGGATCGGGAAGAAAGGGGCAAACCAGGGACGCCAGATGATCACCCCGGTCACCAGCAACACGAAAATCATGCTCATGATGGTCCAGAACATCATCTTCTGCCCGGCGTTATATTTGCCGACGCGGGCCACTTTATGTTCATTGCCCTTCAGCACTTCAACAATGCCCTTCAGCCACGGGATGTCCTGCTTGTCCGGAATGTTATGGTGGACAAAGCGTACAAACATAAACATCAGCGCAATGAAGATAGCCACGCCGAAGAACGGATGCAAAATGCGTCCCATCTGCGGCGTACCGAAGGTTTCCGTCAGCCACTGCAGCGTCGGGAAAAAGAACGAGATCCCGGAGAGCGCCACCAGAAAGAAGCAGATAACCACCGTCCAGTGACAGGCGCGGTCGATAAACTTTGTGCGCACAATCATTTTCGACTTATTCATCATGCTCCTCCTCGTCGTCATCCACTTCCTTGTTCGGCCCGATGCCGATGTAGTGATAAATCAAGCCGGCAAAGGTAGCGATAAAGCCGGCCGCTGACAGCGGTTTCAGCGCCCCCTTCCACAGATTAATACTGGTATCAATCTGCGGCTGTTTCGGCAGATTGTGGTACAGCTCCGGCTGGTCAGCATGGTGCAGGACGTACATCACATGGGTACCGCCCACTCCCTGCGGGTTGTACACCCCGGCCTGTATATAGCCGCGCGCTTTCAGCTTGTTGACCCGCTCCTGCGCCACCTCCAGCATCTCTTTCTTGCTGCCAAAATGGATGGCGCCCGTCGGGCAGGTTTTCACGCACGCCGGTTCCTGGCCGACGCTAACGCGATCCACGCAGAGGGTACATTTATAGACCCGGTTATCCTCTTTATTGAGACGCGGGACATTAAACGGACAGCCGGCAATGCAGTAGCCGCAGCCGATGCAGTTCTCCTGCTGAAAATCGACGATACCGTTGGCGTACTGAATAATCGCCCCGGCGGAGGGACAGGCTTTCAGACAGCCTGGCTCCTCGCAGTGCATACAGCCATCTTTACGGATCAGCCACTCCAGCTTGCCGTTCTGCTCGGTTTCGCTAAAGCGCATCACCGTCCAGGATTTGGCGCTCAGGTCCGCCGGGTTATCGTACACCCCGACACAGTGCCCCACCTCATCGCGGATATCGTTCCACTCGGAACAGGCCACCTGGCAGGCTTTGCAGCCCACGCAGGAGGAGACATCAATCAGCTTAGCCACTTCCGCCTTGTAGTCCCGCGCACGCGGCGCGGGGGTTATCGGGTTGGTTGCGGAGCGCTTAATAATGTCTTGTGTTTCCATCGCCATTGAATCGCTCCTTACGCTTTCTCGATGTTGACCAGAAACGCTTTATACTCCGGCGTTTGCGAGTTGGAATCGCCGACGTTTGGCGTCAGGGTATTGGCGATATAGCCTTTCTGCGCCACCCCTTCAAAGCCCCAGTGCAGCGGGATCCCGACGGTTTCCACCTGCTGGCCGTGAACGTTGAGGGTCCGCAGACGGCGAGTCACCACCGCCACCGCGCGAATAAAGCCGCGCTGGCTGCTCACCGTCACCCGATCGCCGTTGGTAATGCCTTTCGCCTGCGCCAGACCTTCGCTGATTTCCACAAACTGTTCCGGCTGGGCGATGGCGTTAAGCCGCGCATGCTTGGTCCAAGTGTGGAAATGCTCGGTCAGACGATAGGTGGTGCCGACGTAAGGGAACCGATCTTTTTTCCCTAAGCGCAGGGCGTCGTCTTCATACAGACGCACCACCGGACTGGAGATCACGTTCGGGTGCAGCGGGTTGGTACCCAGCGGCGTTTCCATGGGCTCGTAATGTTCCGGGAACGGCCCTTCCGCCAGCTTATCGAGCGCAAACAGACGCCCCAGCCCTTCCGGCTGCATGATAAACGGCCCGGTGTTGCTGCCCGGCGCGGCGGTATTGAAGTCAGGGATATCGTTCCCCGTCCACTTGCTGCCGTTCCACTGGATCAGCATCCGCTTCGGATCCCACGGCTTGCCGTTAATATCCGCCGATGCCCGGTTGTACAGCACGCGTCGGTTCAGCGGCCACGCCCAGGCCCAGCCCAGCGTATTGCCCAGTCCTGACGGATCGGCGTTATCGCGGTTGGCCATCTGGTTACCCTGCTCCGTCCAGCTACCGGCGTAGATCCAGCAGGACGACGCCGTGGTGCCGTCATCACGCAACAGTGCGAAACTGCTCAGCAGCTGGCCTTTTTTCGCCAGCAGGACGCCGTTGCTGTCATAGAGATCCGCCAGCGCATAGCCGTTGTTCTCTTTCGCCACCTCTTCCGACTCCGGATGATCCGGCTGCCTGTAGCTCCAGCTCATCTTCAGCAGCGGTTCGGCGCCTTTCCCGCCTTCACGGCGATACATCTCGCGCAGACGGTGGTAAATCCCGGCCAGAATTTCACCGTCGTTACGCGCTTCGCCCGGCGCATCCTGGCCTTTCCAGTGCCACTGCAGCCAGCGCCCGGAGTTAGCAATCGACCCGTCCTCTTCAGCAAAGCAGGTGGAGGGCAGACGGAACACTTCGGTCTGAATCGCCGCCGGGTCAACATCGTTCGACTCGCCGTGGTTTTGCCAGAAGGTCGAGGTTTCGGTCACCAGCGGGTCGATAACCACCATGTACTTCAGCTTGCTCAGGCTGCGGACCACCTTGTTTTTGTCCGGGAACGAGGCCACCGGGTTGAAGCCCTGGCAGATATAGCCCGTGACCTGTCCTTTATCCATCATGTTGAAATACTTGATGACGTCGTAAGACTGATCCCATTTCGGCAGCCAGTTAAAGCCCCAGTCGTTCTCTTTCTGCGCCGCATCGCCGTAAAACGCTTTCATCAGGCTGACCGCAAACTTCGGATAGTTGCTCCAGTAATTCACCTGATCCGCTCGCGTGGCTTTTGGCGTGTTCGCCGCCAGCCAGCTGTGCAGATCGGTCTGTTTTTCAGAGGGCAGCGTCAGATAGCCCGGCAGGCTGGTCGACAGCAGACCGAGGTCGGTTAAGCCCTGAATATTGGAGTGGCCGCGCAGGGCGTTGACGCCGCCGCCGGCCATCCCCATATTGCCAAGCAGTAGCTGGATCATCGCCATGGTGCGGATGTTCTGCGCGCCGACGGTATGCTGCGTCCAGCCCAATGCGTACAGGAAAGTGGTGGTCCGGTCCGCGGCGCTGGTGGAGGCCAGCACTTCGCACACTTTGAGAAAATCGGCTTTTGGCGTTCCGCAGATGTTCTCCACCACTTCCGGCGTATAGCGGGAGACGTGCTGCTTCAGCAGGTTCCATACGCAGCGCGGATGTTGCAGGGTCTCGTCGCGCAGAGCGTAGCCGTTTTCGTCGAACTGATAGTTCCACGATGTTTTATCATACTGCCGTTTTTCAGCGTCATAGCCGCTGAACAGGCCATCTTCGAAGGCAAAATCGTCGCGCACCAGCAGGTTGGCGTTAGTGTAGTGTTTAACGTACTCCGCGTTGATTTTGTTGTTTTCGATCAGGTACCGCAGCACGCCCGACAGGAAGGTAATGTCGGTACCGGAACGAATCGGCGCATAGATATCGGCGACCGAAGCCGTACGCGTAAAGCGCGGGTCAACGACGATAAGCAGAGCATCGTTGTTGTTTTTCGCCTCCATCGCCCAGCGGAATCCCACCGGATGGGCCTCAGCGGCATTGCCGCCCATCACCACCACCACGTTAGCGTTTTTGATATCAACCCAATGGTTGGTCATCGCACCGCGACCAAATGTTGGAGCAAGACTTGCTACCGTTGGTCCGTGTCAGACGCGCGCCTGGTTATCCACTGCCAGCATGCCGAGCGAACGCACGAACTTCTGCGTCAGCATGCCGGTTTCATTACTTGCCGCCGAGGCGCACAGCATCCCGGTTGAAAGCCAGCGGTTAACCACGGTGCCCTGCTCGTTTTTCTCAATAAAGTTGGCATCACGGTCGGCTTTCATCAGTCTGGCGATACGGGTGAAGGCATCGTCCCAGGAGATGCGCTGCCATTTGTCAGAGCCCGGCGCGCGGTATTGCGGATAACGCAGACGATTCTCGCTGTGAACATAATCCAGCAGCCCCGCCCCTTTCGGGCATAACGCGCCCCGGCTGACCGGGTGATCGGGATCCCCTTCAATATGATAAATGGCTTCTTTCGCGTTCTTCGCGCCGTCGCCCAGGCTATACATTAATAGCCCGCAGCCCACGGAACAGTATGTGCAGGTGTTGCGGATCTCTTTGGCGCGCAATAATTTGTAATTACGCGCCTGAGCCAGCGCCATTTTGGGTGCGAAACCCAGTGCAGCAGCTGTTGTTCCGGCCATACCGCCTGCGCAGATTTTAAAAAACTTTCTGCGGCTGACGTCCATTGATTTTCTCCATGCAGGATGCGTGTTCATCGCGGGGGAAACTAACAGCAATGCCCCTTATTTTTTTGCGTCAAATCAATGTCGAAAACCATCGCCCCCTTAATAGTCAAGGTCAGCGGATTTCATTACTCCCTTTGTATTAAGCGCGAAGGAAAACAGGGGCCAGAAGGAATGAAAAAGTGTTATAAATCGTCTCTTGATGAATATCGGTGTCAGGTTTGACATGGAAAAGAAAAAAGCAACGTTGACCGGTCTGGCTGCCATTGTGCTGTGGAGCACGATGGTCGGATTAATTCGTGGCGTCAGTGAAGGGTTAGGTCCGGTCGGCGGCGCGGCAATGATCTATACGCTGAGCGGCTTATTACTGCTGGCCACCGTCGGGTTTCCCCGGCTGCGGCAAATGCCGCGCGCCTATCTGCTGGCCGGCAGTCTGCTGTTCGTCAGCTATGAAATTTGTCTGGCGCTGTCGCTGGGCTTTGCCGGGAGTCGCCAGCAGGCGATTGAAGTCGGGATGGTCAATTATCTGTGGCCCAGCCTGACGATTCTCTTTGCCATTCTCTTTAATGGTCAGAAAACCAGCTGGCTGGTCATTCCCGGCTTATTTCTCGCGCTGCTTGGCGTCACCTGGGTATTAGGCGGTGAGCATGGCCTGAATATCGATGAAATTACCCGCAACGTCGTCTCCAGCCCGCTGAGCTATATTCTGGCCTTTGTCGGCGCATTTATCTGGGCGACCTATTGCACGGTCACCGCAAAATATGCGCGCGGCAAAAACGGCATCACCCTGTTTGTTTTATTAACCGCTCTGACCCTGTGGCTGAAGTTTATGCTCAGCGATCAACCGCCGATGATTTTCAGCTGGCCGGTGGTCATTAAGCTGGTGATGTGCGCGGTGGCGCTGGGGTTTGGCTATGCGGCCTGGAACGTGGGGATTCTCCACGGTAACGTCAGCCTGCTGGCGGCCGCCTCTTACTTTACCCCGGTGCTCTCTTCGGCGCTGGCGGCGGTGTTGCTCAGCGCGGTCCTCTCCTGGCCATTCTGGCAGGGCGCCGGCATGGTTTGCGCCGGCTCCCTGCTCTGCTGGTACGCCACCCGACGTTAGCCGAGGTCGCCACCGGCCACCGGCAGCGTAACGCCGGTGATATAGCTTGCTTCATCGCTGGCGAGAAACAGGATCGCGTTCGCCTGTTCCGCCAGCGTGCCGTAGCGATGCATCAGGCTGCTCTCCACGGTTTGCGCGACCACCTGCTGATACCACGCCTGCTCCTGCGCCGTGGGCGTTTCATGATTCCGTGGGGTTAAGCGCGCCGGCGCCTCGGTTCCGCCCGGCGCCACGGCGTTGATGCGAATCCCGCTGCCGCTGTACTCCATGGCAATCGAACGGGTCAGCGCGTTGACCCCGCCCTTCGCCGCCGAGTAGGGCACCCGGTTAATCCCCGCAGTGGCGACGGACGAGACGTTAACGATGCTGCCCTTGCCCTGTTTGAGCATCCACGGTAGCGCCGCGCGGCAGCCCCATAGCGTCGGAAACAGCGAACGACGAATCTCTTTTTCAATCTGATCCGGCTGATATTCGGCAAACGGGCGCGCCCAGATCGTCCCACCGATGTTATTAATCACCACGTCCAGTCGGCCAAAATGGGCGACCCCGGCGGCAAAAGCCTGCTCGGTGCTCTCCCACTGTTCGAGGTCCGCCTCCAGCGCCAGCACCTCGCTGCCCCCCTCGGCCAGCGTCGCCGCCAGCTCATGGACATAGCGCGAACGGTCGATCAGCAGCAAACGGGCGCCTTCGCGGGCGGCTTGTTCTGCCGTCTGACGGCCAATACCCTGGGCGGCGCCGGTAATGGCCACCACTTGATGTTGAAAACGCATCGCTCCTCCTTATGCCGCCGCACTCTGGCTGGCGAGAAATTTTTCGTACCAGAAACCTGCCGGGTTAATTCCCCGCTCGCGAAGCGCGCCGGAGACCGCGTTGACCATCGGCGGTGGGCCGCACAGATAGATGTCGACATCGCCATCGTTAAGCATCGCCTCATCAAGATGCCCGGTGACAAACCCGCGCTGCGGGCAGGCGCTCTGTTCATCGGCGACCACCGGCAGCCAGCGATAGTCGGAAAGCTGGCCGACAAACGCATCCAGCGCCTCGGTTTTCACCAGATCGCCATCGCGGGTGACGCCGTAGAGCAGCGTGATCGGCCGGGTGCTGCCCTGGCGGGCAAGGGTGTGCAGCATCGACAGCAGCGGCGCCAGCCCGGTTCCGCCCGCCAGCATCAGCAGCGGGCGTTCCCCGTTGCGCAGGTAGAAGCTGCCCATCGGGCCGCTGAGGGTGAGACGATCGCCCGGCGCCGCCTGGCGTGTCAGCCATTGGCTCATTACCCCGCCGGGCACGTTGCGGATCAGAAACCGGCCTTCGCGCTCGCCCGGAAGCGAGCTGAAAGAGTAAGCGCGCACCTGCGGCGTGCCCGGGACCTGAATGTTGATGTATTGTCCTGGCAGAAAAGCCAGCGGCTCATCCAGCTGGAGCACCAGCTCAATGGCGCTCTCCGACAGGTGATTCACCTGCATCACCGCCGCACCGGTGCTGGCCAGCGCGGTTTTGCACTGCGCCGCAGCAACCGGGACGTCAATCACGCAATCGCTGGTCGGGATCATCTGACAGGTCAGCACCTGACGGGCATCGGCCTCTTCTTCGCTCAACGCCTCCTCCAGATACTCTTCCCCCATGCCATAGTCGCCGCTGGCGCAATGGCATTTGCAGGTCCCGCAGACGCCGTCCGAGCAATCCATCGGCAGGTTGACCTTCTGTCGGTAGGCGGCGTCCAGCACTTTTTCTCCCGCATTGCACTGGATAAAACGGGTAATTCCATCCTCAAAATTGAGTGCGATAGTAAACATATCCACCTCTTAAATATGGTAAACGTCGATCACCTGACGGATATAATCGTTATTCAGGCGCACCGTTTTACGCAGGATCTGCGGCTTGCCGTCGCAGGCCGTCAAGGTGACGCAGGTCGAGCCAAACCACGCATCGGTCTGCTGATAACGGTGGTTGTAAGTCACCCAGTTGTAGCGCACCTCCACCCCCTGCTCATTTTCGCCAAGCAGCTCAACGTTGCTAATCATGTGGGTGGTGCGCGGCTCCGGCGTACTGGCGCCAGAACGTTCCGTTTTGATGCGGTAGACGCGGTCTTCCAGTCCCTCGCGGTTGGGGTAATAGATCAGCGATATTTCGCGCTGCGGATCGCGGGTCAGCTTGTCGTCATCGCCCCATGCCGGCATCCAGAACACCACTTTGGGGCTGTAGCACGTCAGCCACTCATCCCACTGGCGGTCGTCCAACAGGCGGGCTTCGTAATAGAGAAACTGGCGAACCTGCTCAAGCGTCAGCATCACACCACCTCCACACGTTGGGTTATGGACTGTTCATAGCGCTGCTGCTCTTTTTCCAGAGCGGCCAGCATGACCTTTTGCCAGTGATGGTGATGGGCAATGTACAGCGCTTCATCCTCCGATTTCACCCCGCTAAGCAGCGGCGTAAATCCGCCATGCCGCGCGTGCTCATCCGGACCATCAACCCAGTGCAGCGCGCCGCGACTGAGATCGCTCCACGCCAGGTTCTCGCCGAGATAGCCGCGCTGACAGGCGCTGAACTCTTCCAGATCGTCCGGCGTTCCCATGCCGCTGACGTTAAAGAAATCCTCGTACTGACGAATGCGCAGCGCGCGGGCCTGGTCCGGCTCACCTTTCGGGGCAAAGCACCAGATAGTGACTTCGGTTTTATCTACTGCGAGCGGGCGAATGACGCGGATCTGCGTGGAAAACTGGTCCATCAAATAGACGTTGGGATAGAGACAAAGATTGCGCGTTTCATTGACCATCTGGTCGGCGCGCAGCTCGCCAAACTCGGCCTGTAAGCGGGCCTGATGGGCGAAAACCGGGCGCACTTCCGGGTTCAGCGCCCGGGTCCACAGCAGCATATGGCCGTTTTCGAAACCGTAACCGCCGCCGAGACTTTTCGACCAGCCGTTGGCATCGACGGAATGCGTCCCTTCGGCTTCGTAGTTGCGGCGCGACATCGTGGAAGCGTAGTTCCAGTGCACCACGCTGACGTGATAGCCGTCGGCGCCGTTTTCCGCGCCCAGCTTCCAGTTGCCCTCGTAGACATAGCTGGAGGAGCCTTTCAACACTTCCAGCCCTTCCGGCGCCTGATCGACCATCAGATCGATAATTTTGCAGGTTTCGCCGAGATAGGTTTCCAGCGGCTGCACGTCCTCATTGAGGCTGCCGAATAAGAAGCCGCGATAAGAGGCAAAGCGCGGCAGTTTTTTCAGGTCGTGCGACCCTTCATGTTTAAAGGTCTCCGGATATCCGCCGGTACTTTCATCTTTGGCTTTCAGTAATTTACCGTTGTTGCCGAAGGTCCAGCCGTGGAACGGACAGGTAAACGAGTTTTTATTGCCGGTTTTACGCCGGCAGAGCATGGCACCGCGATGGGCGCAGCTGTTAATTAACGCGTGCAAGGCATGCTTTTTATCGCGGGTGATAATAACCGGCTGACGCCCCAGGGTCAGGGTGAAATAATCGCCGGGCTCAGGGATCTGACTTTCATGGGCGAGGAATACCCAGTTCCCTTCAAATATATGCTTAATCTCAAATTCAAATAACTGAGCATCGGTAAAAATCGAACGATGGCAGCGGTAAATATGTTTTTGCCGGTCAACAATTAATGCATTGCTGATTTTATCTTTTAATAGCGAGAGTGTTTTTTGCATGAGCTTAGCCCTCCTGCAGAATTCAGGAATTAATGAAATCAGAGAGAATAATCAATTCGGCAATATCCCCGGCCGCGCGTGGCAGGCCGGGTAACAGCATGGCTCACCGCCCCGGGCGCACTGGCCCGGGAGGTGTGCCGATCATGACTCTTGCGCGCGCAGGCGGGAAATACGCTGTTCTTCTTCGGCGTTCAGGGCCGTGCACAAAGTAAAGTCGAAGCGAACTTCGGTGTGTTCGCCGTCAAGCTTACGCTGCTGAATCAGTTCCCGATCGGTGATTTTAACCGGGTCGGCAATCAGGCCATCGCGGGTCGCGAAGGCAAAGTCATCCCACAGATACTTATCGCCGTTAAGGTTAATCTGGCTGGTTAAGTGCTTGTGGCCCGGCGCGGAGACAAAGAAATGAATATGTGCCGGACGATTGCCGTGACGACCCAACTGGTTAAGCAGCTTTTGGGTCGGGCCATCCGGCGGGCAGCCGTAGCCAGAAGGCATGATGCTACGCACGCTGTAGCGGCCATCTGCGCCGGTGCGGATGCGGCGTCGCAGGTTATAGTCGCTCTGACTCCGATCGAAGAACGAGTAGTTCCCCAGGGTGTTGGCATGCCAGATATCAACAATCGCATTGGCAACCGGACGGCCCTGGGTATCGCAAACCTGGCCGTGCAGCCACATCACCTCGCCGGCGTCACGACCGTCATCCATCCGCGCATACCCTTCTGCAAGCGGCGCATTGGCGACATACAGCGGCCCTTCAATGGTGCGCGGCGTGCCGGTTTCGCGATGCTGCGCGGCATCGATCGCATCCTGACGCAGATCGAGGAAGTGTTCCAGCCCGAGACCTGCTGCCAGCAGCGCCGCTTCCTGACGCCCGCCCAGTTCATGCAGATAGTTCACCGCATGCCAGAACTCTTCCTCGGTAATATTATAATCGTCGATCAGGGTGCACATATTTTCCAGTAAACGATGCACAATGGCTTTAAAGCGTTCATTACCGCCGGGAACATTTAACCCGGCACTTTCACGTAATAATTTCTGCACGGCTTCTTGTTGTACGAAAGAATTTTTCATTGTGATTCTCACTTATTGCTTGCAGGTGGCTTGTAGGGTTAACGCCGGAATATCCGGCGCGAGGTTTCTTATTATTTTTAGCTATCGTCTTCACGAATCGAGGAGGGATGACGACACAAGGCCTCGACGCGGATTTCCATAAACGGGTATAACGGCAGAGCCATTAATATCTGGTGCAACTGGTCGGCATCACGGACATCAAAAATACTGACATTGGCGTACAATCCGGCGACGCGCCAGATATGTCGCCAGGTGCCTTCACGCTGTAATTGCTGCGAATAGGCTTTTTCTCGTTGTTTAATATCCTCAAGCTCGTCGGCGGGATATCCCAGCGGGATCTTGACGGTCATATCCACTTTAAACAGCATATTTTTCTCCTGTCATGTCCTACGCTTTACGGGCATAGAACTGCAATTTATCTTCATCGAGTTCGACACCTAAACCCGGGGTCTGCGGCAGGACCACGCTGCCGTTAGCGAACGTCAGCGGTACGCTGACGATGTCATCTTTGAGCAGCAGCGGGCCAAACATTTCACTGCCCCATTGCAGCGGCAGCGTCGACCAGGCGTGCAGCGATGCGACGGTGCCCACGGTCCCTTCCAGCATGGTGCCGCCATACAATCCGATGCCCGCCGCCTGCGCGACGTGCGCCAGGGCTAAAACGCTGGCCGGACCGCCCGCTTTGGCAATTTTCAAGGCAAAGGCGCCGCTGAAGCCTTGCTGCGCCAGGCGATAGCCATCGAAGTACGTCGCCACCGCTTCATCCGCCAGAATCGCGGTTTCAATGTGATGGCTGAGGCGAACCAGCGCCGCGTTGTCCTGCGCGCTGACCGGTTGTTCAATTAAGTCGATGCCCATCGCCGCCAGTTCACGACATCCTTTAGCCGCCGCGGTGGCGTCCCAGGCCTGGTTGACATCGACACGAATGCTCGCCCGATCGCCCAGCGCTTCGACAATCGCCCGGGTGTGGCGTAAATCGCTAGCCAGTTCGCTGGCGCCAATTTTCAACTTAAATGCCTGATGGCGACCTTCGGCCAGCAGCCTTTCCCCTTCGGCGATGTCCTTGTGGGTATCCCCGCTCGCCAGGGTCCACAGCACCGGCAGCGAGGTCTGCAGCGCGCCGCCAAGCAGCGCCGAAACCGGTAGCCCCAGCGCCTTGCCCTGCGCATCCAACAGCGCGGTTTCAATCGCGGATTTGGCGAAGGTGTTACCTTTGATGGCGCTGTTGATACGCTGCGTCAGCGCATTGAGGTTATCGGCGGGCTGCCCTTTGAGCAGCGGCGTCAGGTAATGGTTAATGGCGCTGGAGATAGCTTCCGGACTCTCGACGCCATAGCTCAGCCCGCCGATGGTGGTCGCCTCGCCGATACCGCAAATACCGTCAGAGCGCGTAATGCGGACAATCACCAGCGTCTGGCAGCCCATGGTTGTCATTGAGAGTTTGTGCGGGCGGATGGTCGGGACGTCAACCAGCCAGCTTTCAATGCGTTCTACGGTCGCGGTCATGTTTTCTTCCTGATCGTTAAATTCATAACTTTTTGTGACGCCAACCATAACGAGGGGTGACGATGACTTTGACAATAGGGGGGAGCCGGTGAAATGGTCAACGGCGATAATCGAAATGTTGTGCGATTATCGACGCGCTTGTTAAAATGAGGTTAATAGTGTGATCCGGGTGGTAAAACAGGCACATTCCGTCGCCGCCCTTTTTCCCCACGGTATAGTGGTGTCCCGTGAGCTTTTGTTTTCGAATGGAGAGGAATTCAATGAGCGCGACACCACCAACCCCCCTCAGCGCCAGGCAGGCCGAACACGACCCGAACTTCATGCTGTCGCTGGCGCGCGGGCTGGAGGTTCTCAACGCCTTTACTCCCCAGCGCCAGCGGCTAACTATCTCCCAGCTCAGCCAGAAAACGCAGATTTCTCGCGCCGCCGTCCGCCGCTGCCTGTATACCCTGGCCGCGCTCGGCATGGTGCACAGCCCTGACGGACGCTGCTATGAACTGCTGCCGCGAGTGTTGGCCGTCGGCCACGCCTACCTGGCCGGGACGCCGCTGGCGAAAGTGGCCCAGACCGCGCTGGATAACCTCGGTAAGAGCCTCGGCGAGTCCTGCTCCGCCGCCACCCTCGATGGCGATAACGTGCTCTATATCGCCAGAGCCGCAGTCAACAATCTGCTGAGCGTCGACATCGGTCGCGGCAGCCGTCTCCCCGCATGGGCGACCTCAATGGGCCGTGTACTGCTTAGCGCCCTGCCGGAAGATCAGCTTGACGTGACATTGTCACGCGCAAATTTAATTCGCTATACCCCACATACGCTGTGTGATCTAGCGGGATTGCGGGAGGAAATAGCCAGAGTACGTATGCAGGGATATGCCATCGCCGATCGGCAAATTGAGGTGGGATTATGTTCGCTGGCGGTACCGCTGCTGTCACGCAGCGGCCAGGTGGTAGCGGCGCTCAACATCGGCGTGCCCGCCAGCGCCATGAGCGCCGTCGCGCTGAGAGAGAAAGCGCTGGCCCCGCTGCGACGGGCGGCCATGGAGCTTTCTCTCCAGCTGTAGGGCTAGTTCATTTTCGGCGCCTGCGCCAGACTGCGCCAGATCCCGGCGGCCAGCAACAGTAGCAGCACCCCGGCGGTGGCCAGCACGATACTGTGGGCGCTGATAAATGCGGTTTTCGCCGCTGCAATCAGCGAATGCGCCGGAACAGCGGGCAGCGATTGCGCCAGGGCGATCGCTTCGCTGATGGACGACGAGGCCTGCGCTGCGACCTGACCGTCCATCCCGCCAGGCAGCACAATCGATGAGCTGTAGCTGCGGGTCAGAATCAGGCCGAACAGCGCGATCCCCAGACCGGCCCCCAGCTCGTAGGCCATCGTTTCAATGGCGCCGGCCGCCGCCGCTTTCTCTTTCGGCGCGGCCGCCATAATGGCGGCGCCGGAAGCCAACAACGCGCTGGCGACGCTGAAGCCTAAAAGAGTCATCAATCCCCACGCCAGCCACTGCTGGGAGCTGAAGTCAGTCATCGACAGGCCGAGGAAACTGAGCGCGCTCAGCAGCATACCGCCAGTTGCGACCTGCCGCAGGCCCAGGCGGGAAACCATCACCCCGGCAACAGGTCCGCTAAATCCGCTCGCCAGCATCAGCGGCAGCATAAACAGCCCGGCTTCAAACGGCGTTTTGCCATGGACGAACTGTAGCTCCTGCGCCATCAGTAGCTCAAAGCCCACCAGGGTGATCAGTGCGGTCATCGCCATCATCACGCCGCTTAAGATAATGCGATGCGTAAACAGGCGCATATCGACCATCGGGGTCGCGGCGGAAAGCTGCTGACGAACAAAGCGCACCAGCAGCGCCAGGCCCACCAGCGCGATCAATCCGGTCATCCATAATGCCATCTGCCCTTTTAGCGCCGATTTTGCGCTGAACACCAGCATCAGGATCGCCACAATAAGCATCAATGCCTGGGTCAGATTAAGCGGTTGTTCGCGGCGCGCCGGCTGGCGCGGTACCATCCGGGCGCTGAAGGCGATAACCGCCAGCACGATGGGCACGTTGATCAGGAACACCGATCCCCAGTAAAAATGTTCCAGCAGGATGCCGCCTACCAACGGGCCGAAAGCGGCGCCGCCAGAGCCAATCGCCGCCCACAGACCAAGCGCCATGTTGCGGTGCCGCGCCTGCGAAAAAGTGTTACGGATGCCGGCAAGCGTCGCCGGGACGATCATCGCCGCACCAATGGCCAGCAGCGCGCGGGAGGCGATCAGCGCCAGCGCAGTGGGTGAAAATGCCGCCGCCAGCGACGAAACGCCGAAAATAGCGCTGCCGAGCAGCAACAGCCGTTTAAAGCCAATTTTATCGCCGAGCGCCCCCATCGGCAGCACCATGCCGGCCATGACTAATGAATAAATATCAATGATCCACAGCAGCTCATTGCTGCTGGTCCCCAACGACATACTAAGCGTTGGCGCGGCGACATGCAGCACCGTGGCATCAATCGCCACCGGTAAATACACCAACAAAATCGCCACCAGCGTTAACCATTGCCGAGACATACTTTTTTTCCTCAATTTTACAAATTGGACACGCGTCCAGGATTGCGATCCTGCCGGATTGTTGAACAACTGTCCAACTTTTTGTTACTATCGAGGAAAACCACGGCTCAGCGGGGAAATATGCACTACTTAAATCGGGAAGCTCGTCGGGAGGTGATCATGCTGGCGGCGATGCGCGTCGCGCTGCAGGGTGGCTTAGGTGCCATGACCGTCCGGCAAATCGCCGCCGAAGCCGGAGTCTCTACCGGGCAACTGCATCACCATTTCACCTCTATCGGCGAACTTAAGGCCCAGGCCTTCGTTCGGTTAATTCGTGAGATGCTGGATATCCAGCTGGTAGCGGAAGACGCCAGCTGGCGCGAGCGTCTGTTTTCCATGCTCGGCAGCGAAGATGGCCGCCTGGATCCCTATATCCGTCTGTGGCGCGAGGGGCAACTGCTCTGCGGGAGCGATAGCGACATCAAAGAGGCCTACCTGCTCACCATGTCGATGTGGCACGAAGAGACGGTCAATATTATTCGTCTCGGTAGCGCAAGCGGTGAATTTCATCCCGCTGACAGCGCGGAGAATATCGCCTGGCGTTTAATTGCCCTGGTCTGCGGACTGGATGGGATTTATGCGCTGGGAATGGAAGCGATCGACGACAGCGCATTTACACGCTATATAAATCATTATATATCGTTAGAGCTGCTATGCCCGCCAACCATTTAGCCCCCAGACCTTCAGTTGTCCCGGGACGGCATGGTCTGTCGGCCCGACAGAACCTGTCGCCGCTGCCAGCAGGGGCACATTTTGAATCACATTTCATTTACATTTAGTAACAAATAATAAACTCCTATTCCGTGCACGCTTTCCTGAAGCGTTTTTTTTTATCTATTCTTCAAACACTACAATAATTAATTCGGCCAGCCTTGATCGCCTCTTCTGCTTAATTTGCGGTGTTGTCATCTTTAAATTTTCTTTGGTTACTGGGCACGCGAGGGCACTATGTCAAGAGAAAGTGAGAAAGATAATCATTACCTTTTAAAAGGATGGCGCCCGGAAAATCCGGCATTCTGGGAAAATAAAGGCAAAGCCATTGCGCGAAGAAATCTTATTATTTCAGTGAGTTGTTTACTTCTCGCCTTCTGCGTATGGATGTTATTCAGCGCGGTTGCGGTTAATCTCAATAAAGTCGGCTTTAATTTCACCACTGACCAGCTTTTTTTATTAACCGCGCTTCCTTCGCTGTCCGGGGCAATATTACGCGTACCCTATTCTTTTATGGTTCCTATATTTGGCGGACGCTACTGGACGGTGATCAGTACCGTTATTTTAGTGGTGCCCTGTCTGTGGCTTGGGATCGCGGTGCAAAACCCGGCAACCCCATTCTGGATATTTATTCTTATCGCTCTGCTGTGTGGGTTTGCCGGGGCTAACTTTGCCTCCAGCATGGGCAACATCAGCTTTTTCTACCCGAAAGCGAAGCAAGGCAGCGCCCTCGGCGTGAACGGCGGCCTGGGCAACCTCGGCGTCAGCGTGTTGCAGCTGCTCTCGCCGGTAGTGATCTTCGTGCCGATCTTCACTTTTGTTGGCGTTCGCGGCGTCGACCAAGCGGACGGCGCGACTCTGTGGCTCGGCAACTCGCCGCTAATCTGGGTGCCGCTGCTGCTCGCCGCTACCGTGGCGGCGTGGTTCGGAATGAACGATATCGCCGGCGCCAAAACCTCCATTCGCGATCAGCTCCCGGTGTTGAAACGCCCGCATATGTGGCTGCTGAGCCTGCTTTATCTCGCCACCTTCGGCTCGTTCATCGGTTTTTCCGCCGGCTTCGCGATGCTGGCCAAAACGCAGTTTCCGGAGGTGAATATCCTGAAGCTGGCCTTCTTTGGCCCGTTTATCGGCGCCCTGGCGCGATCCTTCGGCGGCATCATTTCCGACCGTCTGGGCGGCGTCAACGTCACCCTGGTGAACTTCATTCTGATGGCGCTGTTTACCGGCCTGCTGTTCCTCACCCTGCCCGGCTCCGGTTCCGGGAGTTTCCTCGCATTTTACGTGGTGTTTATGGGGCTGTTCCTCACCGCGGGTCTTGGCAGCGGCTCCACGTTCCAGATGATCGCCGTGATCTTTCGCCAGATAACCCTCGATAGCGTCAAGAAACGCGGCGGCAGCGATGAACAGGCCCAGCACGAAGCGGTCACCGATACCGCCGCCGCGCTCGGGTTTATCTCCGCCATTGGCGCCGTCGGGGGGTTCTTCATCCCAAAAGCCTTTGGCACCTCGTTAGCCATGACCGGCTCCCCGGTCGGCGCCATGAAGGTTTTCTTTGTCTTTTATGTCGTTTGCGTACTGGTGACCTGGCTGGTCTATGGTCGTCGTAAACCGGCAAAAAAATAACGGCATATTTGTCGGATGGCGGCTGACGCCTTTATCCGGCCTACGGGATCGTGCGGTCTTACGGGGCGGATAAGGTGCAAACGCGTCGCTTCCGGTAAGGGCTTGATGCCGGACATTATCGGAGCAGGAGAAACGTCATGAGTAAACTACTGGATCGCTTTCGCTACTTTAAGCAGAAACGCGAGACCTTTGCCAACGGCCACGGTCAGGTCCTGGATACCAATCGTGACTGGGAAGATAGCTACCGTCAGCGCTGGCAGTTCGACAAAATCGTCCGTTCCACGCACGGAGTAAACTGTACGGGCTCATGCAGCTGGAAAATTTACGTCAAAAACGGACTGGTCACCTGGGAAACCCAGCAGACGGACTATCCGCGCACCCGCCCTGATCTGCCCAACCACGAACCGCGCGGCTGCCCGCGCGGCGCCAGCTACTCCTGGTATCTCTACAGCGCCAACCGACTCAAATACCCGCTGGCGCGTAAACGGCTGATTGAGCTATGGCGCGCGGCGCTGGACCGCCATCCCGACCCGGTCGATGCCTGGAACAGCATCATGGAAGATCCGCAGCAGTGCCTCAGCTACAAGCAGATGCGCGGCAAAGGCGGGTTTATTCGCTCGACCTGGAAAGAGCTGAACCAGCTGATTGCCGCCGCCAACGTCTGGACCATCAAGCATTATGGCCCGGACCGCATTGTCGGCTTCTCGCCGATCCCGGCGATGTCGATGGTCTCTTATGCCGCCGGCACCCGCTACCTGTCGCTGATCGGCGGTACCTGCCTGAGCTTCTACGACTGGTATTGCGACCTCCCCCCCGCCTCGCCGATGACCTGGGGCGAACAGACCGACGTGCCGGAATCCGCCGACTGGTATAACTCCAGCTACATTATCGCCTGGGGCTCTAACGTTCCGCAGACCCGAACGCCTGACGCCCACTTTTTTACCGAGGTGCGCTATAAAGGCACCAAAACCATTGCCATTACGCCGGACTATTCGGAAGTGGCGAAACTGTGCGATCAGTGGCTGGCGCCGAAACAGGGTACCGACAGCGCGCTGGCCATGGCGATGGGCCATGTCATCTTAAAACGCTTCCACCTCGACAATCCGAGCGATTATTTCCTCAACTACTGCCGCCACTACACCGACATGCCGATGCTGGTGTTGCTCGACGATCGCGACGACGGCACCACCGTCCCCGGACGAATGGTGCGCGCTTCGGACCTGCTGGACGGACTGGGCGAGAGCAACAATCCGCAGTGGAAAACGGTGGCCTTCAGCACCGCCGGTGAACTGGTCGCCCCCAATGGATCTATCGGTTTTCGCTGGGGCGAAAAAGGGAAATGGAACCTCGAACAGCGGGCCGCCGGGCAAGAGACCGAACTCACTCTTTCGTTGCTGGATCTCAAAGATGAGGTCGCTGCCGTAGGCTTCCCCTATTTTGGCGGCAATGAAAACCCGCATTTTCGCAGCGTGCCGCAGCAGCCGGTGCTGGTTCATCGGCTGCCGGCCAAACGTCTGACCCTGGCCAGCGGCGAGAGCAGACTGGTGGTTAGCGTCTATGACCTGGTGCTGGCTAACTACGGCCTTGACCGGGGGCTCGACGATGAGAACGCCGCCGGTGATTTCAGCGAAGTGAAAGCCTACACCCCGGCCTGGGCGGAACAGATTACCGGCGTTCCCCGTCACCACATCGAGCAAATCGCCTGGGAGTTCGCCGATACCGCGCATAAAACCCACGGCCGCTCGATGATTATCCTCGGCGCCGGCGTCAACCACTGGTACCACATGGATATGAACTACCGGGGGATGATCAATATGCTGGTGTTCTGCGGCTGCGTCGGACAAAGCGGCGGCGGCTGGTCGCACTATGTCGGCCAGGAAAAACTGCGTCCGCAGACCGGTTGGCTGCCGCTGGCGTTTGCCACCGACTGGAGCCGCCCGCCGCGCCAGATGAACAGCACCTCTTATTTCTACAACCACTCCAGCCAGTGGCGCTATGAAAAGCTGACCGCCCAGGAGCTCCTCTCGCCGCTGGCGGACGCCAGTCGATATACCGGACACCTGATTGATTTCAACGTACGCGCCGAGCGCATGGGCTGGCTACCTTCCGCCCCGCAGCTCAGCGTCAATCCGCTGAGAATTAAGCGGCAGGCTGATGCCGCTGGTCTCTCACCCGCCGACTACACCGTGCAGGCGCTGAAATCCGGCGCCATCCGCTTTGCCTGCGAGCAGCCGGACAACGGTAAAAACCACCCGCGGAATATGTTTATCTGGCGCTCCAACCTGCTGGGTTCCTCCGGCAAGGGGCATGAGTACATGCTCAAATATCTGCTGGGTACCGACAGCGGCATCCAGGGCGATGAACTGGGGGCGACGGACGAGGTTAAACCGGAAGAGGTCGAGTGGCAGACCGCGGCGATTGAAGGCAAGCTCGATCTGCTGGTGACCCTCGATTTCCGCATGTCGAGCACCTGCCTGTTTTCAGATATCGTTCTGCCGACCGCCACCTGGTATGAAAAAGACGATATGAACACCTCGGATATGCATCCGTTTATCCACCCGCTTTCCGCCGCCGTCGACCCGGCCTGGGAAGCCAAAAGCGACTGGGAAATCTATAAAGAGATCGCCAACGTCTTTTCAACGGTCTGCGTCGGCCACCTCGACGCGGAGACCGATGTGGTACTTCTGCCTTTGCAGCATGACTCTGCGGGTGAGCTGTCCCAGCCCTTCGATGTGGTTGACTGGCATAAGGGCGAGTGCGATCTGATTCCGGGGAAAACGGCCCCCACCATCGCGGTCGTCGAGCGCGATTACCCTGCCACCTACGAGCGCTTCACTTCCCTGGGCCCGCTGCTGGATAAGCTGGGCAACGGCAGTAAAGGCATCAGCTGGAAAACGCAGGATGAGGTCGATTTCCTCGGCAAACTCAATTACGTCAAGCCCGACGGCCCGGCAAAAGGCCGCCCGCGCATCGACAGCGCCATCGACGCCACGGAAGTGATCCTCAGCCTGGCGCCGGAAACCAACGGCCAGGTGGCGGTCAAGGCCTGGCAGGCGCTGGGAGAGTTTACCGGGCGCGATCACACCCATCTGGCCATCAACAAAGAAGATGAGAAGATTCGCTTTCGCGATATTCAGGCCCAGCCGCGTAAAATCATCTCCAGCCCGACCTGGTCCGGCCTGGAAAGCGAACATGTCTCCTACAATGCCGGCTACACCAATGTCCATGAACTGATCCCCTGGCGTACGCTCTCCGGCCGCCAGCAGCTGTATCAGGATCATCCGTGGATGCGCGCCTTCGGCGAAAGCCTGGTGGTCTACCGACCGCCGATTGATACTCGTAGCGTCAGCCATATGCATGAGATTCCGCCCAACGGCTTCCCGGAAAAGGCGCTCAATTTCCTCACCCCGCACCAGAAATGGGGGATTCACTCCACCTACAGCGAAAACCTGCTGATGCTGACCCTGTCGCGCGGCGGGCCGATCGTCTGGATCAGTGAAACCGACGCCAGAGAGCTGGGCATCGAAGACAATGACTGGATTGAGGCTTTTAACGCCAACGGTGCGCTCACCGCCCGGGCGGTGGTCAGCCAGCGCGTACCGCCCGGCATGACCATGATGTACCACGCGCAGGAGCGCATCATGAACATTCCCGGATCTGAAGTCACCGGCCGTCGCGGCGGCATTCATAACTCGGTGACCCGCATTTGCCCGAAACCCACCCATATGATTGGCGGCTATGCGCAGCTGGCCTACGGCTTTAACTATTACGGTACCGTCGGCTCCAACCGCGATGAGTTCATCATGATTCGTAAAATGAGCAACATTAACTGGCTGGATGACGAAGGTCGCGATCAGGTACAGGAGGCGAAAAAATGAAAATCCGCTCACAAGTTGGCATGGTGCTCAATCTCGACAAATGCATCGGCTGCCATACCTGCTCGGTCACCTGCAAGAACGTCTGGACCGGACGCGAAGGGATGGAATACGCCTGGTTTAACAATGTCGAAACCAAACCCGGTATCGGCTACCCGAAAAACTGGGAAGACCAGGAGGAGTGGCAAGGCGGCTGGATCCGCGGGATCACCGGTAAGCTGACGCCGCGCCTCGGCAACCGCGTTGGCGTATTGTCAAAAATCTTCGCCAACCCGCAGTTGCCGGGCATCGACGACTATTACGAACCCTTCACCTACGACTACCAGCATCTGCATACCGCGCCGGAGAGCCAGCATCTGCCTACCGCCCGCCCCCGTTCGCTGATCAGCGGTAAGCGGATGGACAAAATCAGCTGGGGCCCCAACTGGGAAGAGCTGCTCGGCGGCGAGTTTGAAAAGCGCGCCCGTGACCGCAACTTCGAAGCCATGCAGAAAGAGATGTACGGCCAGTTTGAAAATACCTTCATGATGTATCTGCCGCGCCTGTGCGAACACTGCCTTAACCCGAGCTGCGTCGCGACCTGCCCGAGCGGCGCTATCTATAAGCGCGAAGAGGATGGCATCGTACTGATCGATCAGGATAAATGCCGCGGCTGGCGCATGTGCATCAGCGGCTGTCCGTATAAAAAAATCTACTTCAACTGGAAAAGCGGCAAATCGGAGAAGTGCATTTTCTGCTATCCACGGATTGAATCCGGCCAGCCGACGGTCTGTTCGGAAACCTGCGTCGGACGCATTCGCTACCTCGGCGTGCTGCTGTATGACGCCGATCGGATTGAAGAAGCGGCCAGCACCGAACATGAAACCGACCTCTATGAGCGCCAGTGCGATGTGTTCCTCGATCCCCACGACCCGGCGGTGATTGAAGAGGCGTTGAAGCAAGGCATCCCGCATAACGTCATCGAGGCGGCGCAGAAATCGCCGGTCTATAAACTGGCGATGGACTGGAAACTGGCGCTACCGCTGCACCCGGAGTATCGCACCCTGCCGATGGTCTGGTACGTCCCGCCGCTGTCGCCGATTCAGTCGGTCGCCGATGCGGGCGGCCTGCCGAATAATGGCAGCATCCTGCCCGCCGTCGAAAGCCTGCGCATTCCGGTCCAGTATCTGGCCAATCTGCTGAGCGCCGGCGATACCGGGCCGGTGCTGCGCGCGCTGAAACGGATGATGGCGATGCGCCACTACAAACGCTCACAAACCGTCGAAGGGGTGACCGACACCCGGGCTATCGAAGAGGTGGGCTTAAGCGTGGAGCAGGTCGAGGAGATGTACCGCTACCTGGCCATCGCTAACTATGAAGATCGCTTCGTGATCCCCACCAGCCATCGGGAAATGGCCGAAGATGCCTTCCCGGAACGCAACGGCTGCGGATTTACCTTCGGCGATGGTTGCCACGGGTCGGATAGCAAATTCAACCTGTTCAACAGCCAGCGCATCGATGCGATCAACATCGGGGAGAAAGAGTAATGCGGATCCTCAAAATCATCGGTCTGCTGCTGGAGTATCCGGATAGCCTGCTATGGGACAACCGTGAAGAAGCGCTGGAGTTGGTCCGTGCCGATGCGCCGGCGCTGCTGCCGTTTGTTGCATCGCTGCTGGCCGCCCCGCTGCTCGACCGCCAGGCCGAATGGTGCGAAGTGTTTGACCGCGGACGGGCCACCTCGCTGCTGCTGTTTGAACATGTTCACGCCGAATCCCGCGACCGCGGCCAGGCAATGGTCGAGCTCATGAATCAGTATGAGCAGGCCGGGCTGCACATCGACTGCCGGGAGCTGCCTGACCATTTACCGCTCTATCTGGAGTACCTCAGTAGCCTGCCGGCAGATGACGCCAGAGAAGGCCTGCACAACGTTGCCCCGATTCTGGCGCTGCTTGGCGGGCGCGTCAAACAACGCCAGTGCCAATATTATCAGCTGTTTGACGCCCTGCTGGCGCTGGCCGGCAGCACGCTCAGCAGTGACAGTGTCACCAGGCAGGTGGCGGGTGAACAGCGCGATGATACCCGCCAGGCGCTGGATGCGGTGTGGGAGGAAGAGCAGGTGAAGTTTATCGAAGATAACGCCACCGCCTGCGACAGCTCTCCGATGCAACATTATCAACGACGCTTTAGCCAGGACGTCGCGCCGCAGTACGTCGACGTCGGTGCCGGAGGCCCGAAATGATACAGTACCTGAACGTCTTTTTTTACGATATCTACCCCTATCTGTGCGGGACCGTGTTTCTCATCGGCAGTTGGCTACGCTACGACTACGGGCAGTATACGTGGCGCGCCTCCTCCAGCCAGATGCTCGACAAACGCGGCATGGTGCTGTGGTCGAATCTGTTCCATATCGGCATCCTGGGCATTTTCTTCGGCCACCTCTTCGGGATGCTGACCCCACACTGGGTTTACTCCTGGTTCCTGCCGATGTCGCAAAAGCAGCTGATGGCGATGATTCTCGGCGGGATCTGCGGCGTACTGACGCTGGTGGGCGGCGCCGGGCTGCTGATTCGTCGGCTGAGCAACCCGCGTATTCGCGCCACCTCATCGACGGCGGATATTTTGATTCTGAGCATTCTGCTGATTCAGTGCGCGCTGGGTCTGACGACGATCCCCTTCTCCGCTCAACATCCTGACGGCAGCGAAATGCTCAAGCTGGTGGACTGGGCGCAGGCGGTGGTCACCTTCCACGGCGGCGCCTCGGCGCATCTGGATGGCGTGGCCTTTATCTACCGCGTGCATCTGGTGCTGGGGATGACCATCTTCCTGATCTTCCCGTTCACTCGCCTGGTGCACGTCTGGAGCGCGCCGATAGAGTATCTGACCCGCCGCTACCAGCTGGTGAGATCCCGACGCTGAATGTTTTACCACTCGCTCTGTCAGCCCTTATAAGCTAACCAATCAGCCTCCGCGCCAGGAGGCTGATGCGTTTAAAACAGGCGGAAAAGAGTAACCCTGTAGTCGCTTCCCGCAATGACTTATACTGTTCCCGCGCGCGATCTCTTCTCTTGAAAAGCGCTGACTCAACCGGATGATACGGATGTGAGGGAACCATGGGTAAATACGTCATTTTTATCAGCAGCCGCGGCGGGAAAGCCGTACCAAAAGAGGCAGTGACATCCTCTTTGATTAAAGAGATGAAACGACAGGGGTTCAGAAAGCATCACGTTGCGGTAGAAGCTGAAAACGAAAAAGATGCCGTTAACGCGTTAAATAAATTTAATGACGATTATCTGACGGAGGTAAAGGAGTACACCGCAAGCGTTATATTTATGTGCCTGTGTGCAATTCTTATGTTCATCGTTTATCTTTTTGCAAACAGATAGCAAATTTACGCCGCCAGGCGCCAAAAACAGCTTAACAGACCGGGTTCAGCGCTCAGCGGAATTATCCGTCGGCGGTATATGCAGCGCAAAACAGGCGGTAATGGTATTCAGCAGCAGTTTCGCCGGCCCGGTAAGCCGATTTTCATCGCCATATAACCCCACCCCGATGTCACCCGCCGCGGGCAATTTTGCGCAATCAACGACCTGCAGCGAAGCAGGCATGCCAATCGTGGTGCGTAGCGCCACCCCCAGTCCTGCGGATGCGGCGGCCCAGATACCGTTCAGGCTGCGGCTGGTAAAGGCAATCCGCCAGGGTATTCCGGCGTTGTCTAACGCCGCGGTGGCGGCGGTGCGCATGACGCACGGCGCTTCAAAAGCCAGCAGCGGCAGCGGCTGGTTTCTGTCGAGGTAACGGGCAGGATCGAACTCCGCCGCCGCGATCCACTGCAGCGGCAGTCTCCCCAGCAGATGATCAAAAACCGGTTGATCGCGCCCTTCCCAGCTCAGGGCCAGATCGAGCTCCTGGCGCATCATCGCCTCGCGCAGCGGCGCATTGCGCGTGACGGTAACCACAATCTCCACTTCGGGACAGGCGCGGGAAAACTGCCCGAGGACCGCCGGCAATAACACCTCGCCAAAGTCCTCCTGCAGTCCGAGGCGAACCTCGCCGCTCACTCCTCTGGCCTTAAGCGCAGCCCAGGCTTCGTCGTTCAGGCTAAGCATTCGCCGCGCGTAGCTCAGCATAATCTCCCCTTCCGCCGTCAACGCCAGATGACGCCCGGCCTTTTGTACCAGCGCCGTGCCGCTCTGCTGCTCAAGCTTTTTAAGCTGAGCGCTGATCGCCGACGTTGAACGCCCCAGGCGTTCGGCGGCAAGGGCAAAACTGCCCAGTTCCATGCCGGTCACGAAAGCGCGCAGCGCATCGGCATCAAAGGTCAGTGGTCGTCTGGTCATCATTAATCATCCCGCTTTTCAGGATTGTTGATCACAAATTATATGATTATCGAAACCATCATAACCGGATATCGTCTCCGTGACATCCACCTATGAGGTTGCAAATGGACAAAGTTAATCTGACCCGGGAAAACCTGGCGGCGCTGGCGCCAAAGCTGGCATCACTGAGTGAAGAGGTTCTGTTTGGCGATATCTGGCAGCGCCCGGCGCTGTCACCGCGCGACAGAAGTCTCATCACTCTCAGCGCGCTGGTCGCCATGTATCGCCCTGAACAGCTTGCCTGGCACCTGAAATTGGCCCGCAAAAACGGCGTAACGGAGAGCGAAATCACGGAGCTTTTTACCCACCTGTCGTTTTACGCCGGATGGCCAGCGGCGGTTTCGGCGCTCAATGTGTTTAGCCAGCTCGATACCGAATGAGGGGACGCTTATGCCCATGACCCGCATCGCCATTTCCGCGCAGCATTTCGAGCAATGGCACGTTCAAATCTCCAGGGATTTGCAGCAGGCGCTTGAAGAGCATTTTTCGGTACCGCCTGGCGACTGTTTTCAGCTTTTTGACTGCTACAGCCCACAACAGCGCGTGTTTGACCCTGACTATCTCTGCGGCGCAGAGGGCAGCCGCAGCGACGATTATCTGCTGTTTCAGATAACGGCTGGCAAAGCGCGCAGCCCTCATCAGAAACAGGCTTTTTATCAAAATTTAGTCGCCAGACTGGAACGTTCGTTGGGGATCGGCCCGCAGAATATCATGGTGGTCATTGGATTTACCGGGCCGGAGGACTGGTCGTTCGGCAGCGGCAAAATATTCAGCTTAACGGATATTCCTGCGCCGCGGTGACCCACGCGAGGATAACGGAGGCGGAGACCTGCCAGGGGCCGGAAGCAAACTGTCGTCCCGGCGGCCGTGCGGGTCTACCGATGCGATACAGGCGGTCCGCCTGCGCGGCCGACCGCCTCTCTGTCTGGACGGAGTAACCCTTACTTCCCCGCCTCCGGGTGGGTATCAAACGCCGCCATGACCGCTGCGAGCTCGCCTTCCGTAAAGCCATATCTGGCATCATCGACGCCAATACCGAAGCGGGTTTGCAGCGCTTCATACAGCGCCGGAACATCCGGTAAATCAATCTTCTCGACCACATGGGCGTTATCCCAATGGGTGAAGTGGAAGTTGGTTAAAGTCATTTTCCCGCCGTCCGGTAAATGACGGCACATCAGCAGATGGTGGCGGAAATGCGACTGCGGCCAGTGCGCCGACCAGAAATTCCCCATGACATAGTCAGCGGCATACTGGCGCCCGAGGTCGAAAACGTACATCGACTGCCAGTGGCCGTGATGGCTGTACTGCAACGTCCACTCATCCCCTTCGCAAATCAGTCGGTAGACACCGTGCGGGGTTGACTGTTCCGCATCCGCCAGCAGCCGGACAGGCGCGGTCAGGGTCTGGCCGCCGAAGCCGACATCGGCAATCCAGCGCTCACCGTCGACCTCGATCAACAGCAGACGATGGGTTCGCGGCGGCATCTGCGCCGGATTGGCCAGCACTACGCGCCCCAGCAGACTACGGACGTGAAAACCCAGCTCGCGAAGTACCCGCTCCAGCAGCCCATTTTGCTCAAAGCAGTAACCGCCGCGACGGCCATGAATCAGCTTCTCTTCCAGCGTTCGATCGTCGAGATGGATCTCTCTGGGCAGCAGGACATCCAGATTTTCAAACGGGATCGCGCCATTGTGGTGAATATGCAGTTCGCGCAAGGTGTTAAGCGATACATCAGGGGTTCCCGTCCAGCCCAGACGAGAAAAATAAGCGCTTAAAAATCGACTCATCAATGCCTCCAGCAATCGGTGTCCGACATTTATAGCCTGGTTTTCCCCGCCGATTGCATTTTTTGTGCGGTCACCATTAACCGCGCGTGCTGCGTTGCATCAGGGCCAGCGCGCCGAGCATCAGCGCCAGGCCGCTCAACAGCGTCAGCGAAGCCATGGCCATCCCCTGGCCGATTGACCCCTGCTCAAACTGACGCCAGATAAATACCGCCACGGTTTGCGTCCCCGCCGGCGCCAGCAGCAGCGACGTCACCAGTTCGCGCGAAGCGACGGCAAACACCATCAGCATCGCCGCCAGCAGCGCCGGAAAGACCAGCGGCAGCACAATCAGCCGCAGCGCCCGCAGCGGCGATGCGCCGTGGACCCGCGCCGCCGGTTCGAGATTACTCCCCAGCTGGCGCAGGGCGCTGCCAACATAGCGCACCGGCCACGGCAGCAGCAGACAACAGTATGACAATAGCAACATCCATCCGCTGTTATAGGGCGAAACCGGCCAGAACGGCTGGTTCCACAGCAGAATCAACCCGACGCCCACGACAACCCCGGGCAGCGCCGCCGGCATCAGCGATAGCGCATCGACGATGCCACGGCCTTTGATTTTCTGCACCAGCACCAGCCACGCGACAATCAGCCCCACCAGGCCGACGATCAGCGCCGACGCCAGCGCCAGAGAAAGGCTGGTGCCCAGAGCCGACAGCGCATCCCCCTGGCTGGCAAACAGCGCGGCAAAATGGCGGAAGGTAAAATTATCGGCATGAATGCCGCCTGATAAGGTCCCCATCAGGCCGGTCAGGACCATTGCCGCCCCCGGCAGCACCACCGCGATGCCTCCGATACCCAGCATCAGTAGAACAGCGGGCAACGCCAGCCACCCCAGTTCCGCCCCGCTATTTTCCCCCGGCTTACCGGTCACGCTGGTGACCTCAGTATCCCCCACCAACCGCTTTTGCAGCCACCAGGCCAGCAGCGCAACCCCAATCAGCAGCAGCGACAGCAGCGACGCGCCGGGCAGATCGATGGGCCAGTCGGCCAGCTTTTTCTCAATACCGACGGTAAGCATCACCAGTCCGGCCCGCGATCCCAACGCCGCCGGGACGCCAAACTCCTCAATTGCCAGGGTAAACGCCAGCAGCATCCCTGCCGCCAGCGCCGGGGAAAGCATCGGCAGCGTAATATGCCAGAAGGCTCGCCAGGCGCTGGCGCCATGAACGCGCGCGACAATCGCCAGCCGCTGACCGCTCGCCAGCAGGCTGCGGGAAACGGCAAAATAGACCACCGGGAAGATATTAAAGGTCATCACCAGCACGATCCCGCCGCGGCTGAACAGCAGATCGTTCAGATCCCAACCGGTTAACTGTTGCAGATAGCCGTTGCTTTGCAGCACCAGCATCCACGACAGCGCCGCGATATACGGCGGCGTGAGGAACGGGATCAGGAACAGCAGATCCCACAGGCGCGGCAGCGGAACATTAAACAGGCCGCGCAGCACCCCCAGCGGCAGGCCGATAACCACGCTCATCAGCGCGACGCCGCTGGCCACCCACAGGGTACCGCCGAGCATCGGCAGGAGCTGAGGATCGGCTAACAGCATCGGTACGCCCGTCAGCGCCCCGCTCAGAGAACCGGCGCTAAAATGAGGGAAAATGGCCTGCAAGACGATGAATAAAAGCGGTAACGCCACCAGCACCAGTAGCACCGTCAGGGTGACGCTGGAAATCAGTTTCTGTTTCACGGTAGAGTCCTGGATACGATCTTACCCGGCTCGCGCTGCGCTTAGCCGGGCTACAGGTTCACAGCCGTCTGCGGTCCAGTAGCCCGGACAGGCGCGCCAGCGCCGCCTCCGGGAAATGTGCCCGAGCAAACTTTCGCAACCCGGGAAAAGTTGGCTTACTGGGCGAAAAGCGTATTAAAGCGGGAAAGCACCGCGCTGCGTTCGCTGCTGCCATCGCCGGTGGTCGGCAGAATTTTCAGTTCATTAAGCAGCGGACGTTTAGCCGGGATATCGCTACGCGCGGGCATCAGCCACGCGCCGGCGACCAGCGCCTGGCCTTCCGGCGACAGGACATAGTCGACGAAGGCTTTGGCATCGTCAGCATGCGCCGTGGTTTTGAGGATCATCATCGGCCGCGGGGCAATCACCGTACCGCTGGCGGGGAAAATCACCTTCAGGGACTCCCCCTGGTCGATATTACCGTAAGAGACATAGTCCACCGCGCCGAACACCGCCGCTTTCGCCCCCTGCATCACCGGCGTCACCGCCTGAGCGTTCGGCCCGCTGACCACCATACCGTTCTTTTTCAGATCGTCGAACAATGCCCAGGCCTTGTCGCCCATGCCATTTTGTAACCCGATCAGCAAATCCAGCGATGCGCCGGAGAGCGCCGGATCTGGCGTGGTGACCTTATCTTTAAACGCCGCTTCGGTCAGGTCGCGCCACTCTTTCGGCTCCGGGGTTCCGCTTTTGCTGTTCCAGACGATCCCCAGTGCGGATATCCCCTGCGCAACATAATCCGCAGATTTCAGGTTCGCCGGGACCTTATCGGCATTGGCGCTTTCGTACGGCAGCAGCCAGCCGCGTTGATGCAAATCTTCCGCGGTATCCCAGGAGGCGGAGATCAGCACATCCGCCTGCGGATTGGCCTGCTCCGCGTCGAGACGCGCCATCACCTTACCGGTTGTGGCCTGGAAAATACTGACCTTCACCCCGGTTTTCTTTTCATAGCCGCTGGCGAGACTTTTCGCCAGCGAACCCGGCCCGGCGGTATATACGGTCAGCGCGTGGGCGCTGGACATCATGGTGGCAGACAACAACATCGCGAGCACAGCTCCTTTCTTAACGGTCATAACGGTTTTCATACGAGTTCCCCGGAGGATGAAGTGATGGTGCGAACGGCGGCAACAGTGCCGGCAGATAAATGAACAATTCGGTCGGCCAACAGCTCGGCTTCGCGGCGGTCGTGAGTCACATACACCGCGGTGATCCCCAGCTGACGCAGCAGACGGCTCATCTCAACGCACAGCGATTCGCCCAGTTCGCTATCGAGGTTGGAGAGCGGTTCGTCAAACAACAGCACGCGCGGTTCGGCAACAATGGCGCGAGCCAACGCGACGCGCTGCTGCTGACCGCCGGAAAGGCCGGAGGGCTTCCTATCGGCAAAGCCGTTGAGGCCAACCATCGCCAGCGCGTCATTCACCCGCTGTTGTCGTGCAGCGCGCGCTACGCCGCGCATACGCAGAGGAAAGGCGATATTCTGCGCCGCCGTCATATGCGGCCACAGGGCGTAGTCCTGAAAAACCATGCCGATGTCGCGCTGCTCCGGCGCCATCCCCCAGCCGGGTTTCGCCACCAGACGATCGCCAAAGCGTATCTCGCCTGCTGCCGGGACGCTGAGACCCGCCAGCAGACGCAACAGGGTACTTTTGCCGCAGCCCGATGGCCCCAGCAGCGCCACGATGCTGCCAGCATCGATATGCAGGTCTATTTGATTCAGTACAGTATGAGTGCCGAAGGCGAACGAAACGCCGTCGAGTTTGATGCCGGTAAGCGCACGCATTATCGCCCTCCCCGCCGGGAAAGCGTTGCTCCGCCCGCCGTCAACAGCCGACGGGCCGCACTCACCTGTGATAAAGACAGGAGAGCTAACATATTGTTATCCTCTTTGGGATTTAGTGGTGCCGACTATAGGCAGCCTGTATGACGTATTGATTACAATTTCATTGCGGATTAACGTGTTGTCTGGCACCAGACCCATTTACCAAGGAACGCTTATGAGCCGTTTTCGCCACGTGGAACTCCAGTACGCCAGTCGTCTGCTCAATCATGGCCCGACCATTCTGATAACCAGTTACGATGCCGCATCTCAGCGCCGTAACGTCATGGCCGCTGCGTGGTCGATGCCGGTGGAGTTTGCCCCTCCCCGGCTCGCCATCGTGGTGGATAAAAGTGCCTGGACAAGGGAGATCATTGAGCGCAACGGGACCTTCGGCATCGTGGTCCCCGGCGTAGAAGCTGCCAGCTGGACCTACGCGGTCGGCAGCATCAGCGGACGCGATGAGGATAAATTTAACGCTTACGGCATTCCCGTTGTGCAGGGGCCGGAACTGGGATTACCGCTGATTGAAGAGAAGTGTCTGGCGTGGATGGAGTGCCGACTGCTGCCGCCAACGGCAGCGCAGGAGCAGTACGATACGCTGTTTGGCGAGGTGGTTTCCGCCGCCGCCGATGAGCGCGCTTTCGTCACCGGACGCTGGCAATTCGACGACGATAAGATCAATACGCTGCATCATCTCGGCACCGGCAACTTTGTCGCCAGCGGCCGACATGTGCGGGCCAATACCCCGGAAGAATAAACCCCATTCGTCGACACAGGCAGGGTTTACCGACCTGCCTGACTTGCTGACTGCATAGTGCGCTTCAGAGCATTGCCCGGCGGCGCTTCGCTTACACAGGCCTACACGATCGGCGCATGACATCAACTCCCTCGCAAGGAGGGCCTTTCGCTATCACATCCACAACCACCTGTATTTACCTGCAGGCTTGCTGACTGCATAGTGCGCTTCAGGGCATTACCCGGCGGCGCTTCGCTTACACAGGCCTACACGATCGGCGCATGACATCAACTCCCTCGCCAGTCTGGGCCTTTCGCTATCACATCCGCAACTACCTGTAGGCCGGGTAAGGCGTCAGCCGCCACCCGGCAAAATGTCGGCACGCTCTCGCGGCAGGTTTGCCATCACTCTCTACGTTTTACGCTGATGTTCACAAAACGCGCGTTTACATTTGATTGTCTGTGAACCCACCCATATAGTTAGGCGCCATACTATGTTTCAGAGGCCGCTATGGAGCTTGAACAGAAATATCTTTCACTATTGCAGGAGGCCCGGCGTCTTCAGCTTGCCGGTGTCGATAGGATCCGTCTCTGTTTTCAGACCCTCTCACTGGCCGCTGCGATTGATCGCGATTGCGCGATGCTACTGGCGCCATGGGGATTATCCGAGGGGCGCTTCGTACTGTTGTTTTTACTCGATGGCGCGCCTGACGGTCTGGCCCCCAACGTACTGGCGGAAAAAGCCGGCGTCACCCGGGCAACCATTACCGGATTACTTAACGGTCTCGAACGCGACCGGCTGATTGAACGCCACGCTGACCCCCTTGATGGCCGAGCCATGCGTATTGCATTAACCTCTGAGGGTAAGCAACTTATCGCCCGCGTTTTTGCCCAACATAGCCGCTGGATAGCCAGTTTGTTCAGCCCTCTCTCGGCGCAAGAACGCACCCAGCTATCTGAACTGCTGGCGAAAGTTGCCGCCGGTGCCCTGGCGGGAAAAGGAGATACCCATGCCGGTTGAACAACAACGTAAAGGCGCAACCCGCGTCGCGGATATCCCTGACGACATTTTGCACCGGCTTTCGCGGGGAGAGTTGCCAGGTGCCAACCTGACGGAAATCCTGGCCATCGATCAGGCCGTTCTGCTGCGCTCAGTCTTTCCAGAACTGTCGCCGGTTTCCCACCAGGCCGCAGAGGGATTGGCTGCGCAGGGTATTGTTAAACGAATGGCGGGTATGGCTCGTCTGTTGCTGAGCGAACTCGGGGAGAGTGGATTCGACCGCTGTGCGGCTCATTCGTCGGATACGGTGCGCGGCTGGGCCTGTTTTATGCTCGGCGCCGCGCCGGATTTAACGCTTGATGCGCGCTTACACGCTATCTATCCCCTGGCCGACGATAGTCATTTTGGTGTTCGCGAATGGGCGTGGCTGGCGCTGCGTCCGCATCTGGCGCACGATCTGGATCTCACTATCGCCCTGCTCACCCCCTGGACCTCTTGCGCGTCGCAATACATTCGCCGTTTTGCCTGCGAGTCCCTGCGCCCACGCGGCGTCTGGTGCGCGCATATCGCTGAGTTGAAACAACAGCCCCAACGGGCGCTGACAATCCTTTCCCCACTGCGTGCTGACCCGTCGAGATATGTCCAGGATTCTGTGGCCAACTGGCTGAACGACGCGGGTAAAGAGAGAGCGGAGTGGGTACAGTCGCTCTGCGAGCAATGGCTAGCCGACAACCCTTCCCCCGCCACCTTGCGTATTTGCCAGCGCGCGAGGCGAAATTTAACCTGAGGAGCGACGCAGGCGCCCTGCCCGGGCGATAAACGCCGCCGATTGTCGAGCACAGTCGCCCGCGCAGATGCCCGATATCCCACTGCGGAAACATACCGTATAACCAACTCATCCCACCGAAAGGAACTCGCTATGAGCGTACCGCAAACCCAGGCGCAACTCCTGCAAGCCATCAATAAAAACTACGCTAAACTAGCCGGCTATTTGACGCATATTCCCCCGGAGATGACGGAGCAAAAGACCCTTCCTGGTCATGCACAGAACACCGAAATGAGCGTTCGCGATCTGGTCTGTTATCTGCTGGGATGGAATGAACTGGTTCTCAAATGGCTGGCTCGCGATGAAGCGCAGCAGCCCATCGACTTCCCGGAAACCGGTTTTCAATGGAACCAGCTTGGGCTGCTGGCGCAAAAGTTCTACCTCGATTACCCCGCGCAGGACTACCCGGCTCTGCTCGATTCTCTGCATCAGGCTAAACGGCGGCTTATCGCCTGCATCGAAGCCCAGGACAATGATTCGCTTTACGGCCGGCCGTGGTATGGAAAATGGACTCTGGGGAGGATGATTTCACTCAACACCTCGTCGCCTTATGCTAACGCCAGCGCCCGCCTGCGCAAGTGGGCGAAGGCACAAAATGTCGCCTTGAAATAGTGGCTCCATCAGCGCAGCAAACGACGCCTGTCTTCGCTGGGGGTCACCCCAAAAACCTTTTTGTACAGGGTCGTGAAGTGGTTACTGTTGGCAAATCCACACAAGTAAGCCACATCGGTAATCGTCATATCTGTTTCCCGGAGCTTTACTCGCGCTGAGACTAAACGCAGGCGTTTTAAATAATTATCCGGCGTCATCCCGGTGGCTTCTTTTATATGGCGAAAAGCAGTACGTGACGTCAGATGAAATTTTTCGGCCAGCTGTTGCCAGTTATGGTCTTCAAAACAGTGCTCCTGTAACCAGGTCAGCAGCTTATGCAGTTTATATTTGGTATTGCTGTATTCAGCTTCGGTTTCCGCATACATTATGGTCGTGACCAGCTGGAAAAAAGCGGCTTCCCGCAGCGCCCTGTTTTCCCCCCGCTGGCCATCCGCTGAAAATATTTTCCCCACCAGTTCCTTGCAGATATGGCGGGCATCTGGCGCCAGCCAGCCGTAGCAGGAGGCCTGCCGGGAAGAGAAGGTCTGCAATAGCGAATCGAGATGCTGTAAATAATGAAATTCAACCTCGGGGTTAATCAATACATTAATTAATTTCAGTGTTCCAAGCTCATCATAATAATGTACATCCCCAGGTTGAACATAAAAAACGTCGCCCTGCTGAATATATAATGGCCGGCCGTTAATAATATGTAAGCCGTGCCCCTCGTCCACTATCACCAGTTCAGCAAACTCGTGACTGTGTTCATGACTGTTATCTTCCGGATCGCTAGCGTACATCCCTAGCTTATCCTGCGGATCGGCGAAATAATACTCAACGGTTAATATCATCGTTAACAATATCCAAAACGGCATTCGGGCAGTGGCACGATAATGCATTTTACTGACTGCCACGAACAAGATTTATAGAATTGTGATCGTCAACCGGCCCACCCCACTATCAGTGCCATTTTCACAACGGGATTGGCATTGCCAGAGTGGTTATGGCGGGCGTCGACATCTTATGCTGCGTGAAAATCAATTCAGAGGACGCAGTATGTCACAGGCCATTCAACGCAACGCGCAGGTCACGATGACCCGCCACCCGCATTTTTTACGTACCGCCGAAGCGCTCAGACCTGTACTGCACAGCCAGTCGCGCCAGCCGATGGCGGTGATACAAGCCCATGCCGACCCCGAGGCCCTGTTCGGCTGGCGCGGGGATGAAGTAGGCACCTTAGCGGACTTTTCCCGGCGTGAACTGACCAGCGGTGACAGTGCGATCATCGATTTCGGCAGCCACATCGTCGGCTATCTGCACTTCACCTGTCTGAGCGCCGGCAGCCCCCCCGACGCCCCGGCCCATTTGCAATTGACCTTCGGCGAAACCCTGTGCGAAGTGTGCGAACCCTTCAGCGATTATCAGGGCTGGCTCAGCAGCAGCTGGTTGCAGCAGCAGGACCTGTGGCTTGACGTGTTGCCCGCCGCCGTCGACCTGCCACGCCGCTACTGCTTTCGCTACCTGAAAGTGGAGGTTAAGGCGGTGTCGGAGAAATTCCGCCTGCGTCTCAACCAGATCCAGGTCAATGCCGTGACGTCAGCAACGCAAACCTGCCCACCGGCAGTGACCACCGATCCGCAGCTTCAGGCTATTGACCGGGTTGCCGTCCTGACCCTGAAGAACTGTATGCAGGAGGTGTTTGAAGATGGTCCGAAACGTGACCGCCGCCTGTGGCTCGGGGATTTACGCCTGCAGGCGTTGGTCAATGATGTCACCTTCGCGCACCACGATCTGGTCCGCCGCTGTCTGTACCTGTTTGCCGGTCATACCCGGGAAGACGGGATGGTGTCAGCCAACGTTTTCGTCCAGCCGGACGTGCTGGCTGACGATACCTTTCTCTTTGATTACTCTCTCTTTTTTGCCGACATTCTCTATAACTATCTGCACAGTACCGAAGATGACAAAACCGCTCGCGAACTCTGGCCGACGGCGCGTCGACAAATCGACCTCGCCCTGGCCCGCTGCGAAGCGTCTGGCCTGGTGCGCGATAGCGATGACTGGTGGGTCTTTATCGACTGGCAGGCATCATTGAATAAACAAGCCGCGGCTCAGGGTGTGCTGATCTATTGCCTGCGCCGCGCCATCCGGCTGGCCGAGCGCTTTGAGCCTGAGCGAGTGCCGGACTACCGCGCCCGTTTGCAGCAGCTCTGCGCGGCGGTGCAGGAGAGACTGTGGGATGAGAAGCAGGGATTTTACGTCAGCGGCGCACAGCGCCAGGTCTCCTGGGCCTCGCAGATCTGGCTGGTGTTGGCGGAAGTCGGTAGCGCCGGGCAGCGTCGGGAGATCATGCATAACCTGCGACGCCATCCGCCGGCCATCGCCATGAATACCCCCTATTTGCGCCATCACTATATCGCCGCCCTGCTGCAGTGCGGGCTCCGTGAAGAAGCCATTGCCGAAATCAAGGCCTACTGGGGCGCGATGATCAACTACGGCGCCGATACCTTCTGGGAAATTTTTGACCCGGCGGATCCTGAGTTTTCCCCTTATGGCAGCAAACTGATCAACAGCTATTGCCATGCGTGGAGCTGTACCCCGGCCTGGTTTATTCGCCAGTACGGACTTTAACAACAACAATAAGCGAGTGCATTTTATGGCAGAAACATTCTTTACCCGATGGCGGCAGCGCATTGGCTATGGCATCGCCGACCTCTCCTGCAACCTCGTGTGGCAGATGATCTCTTTATATCTGATGTTCTTTTATACCGATGTGATGGGCCTTCCCGCCTACTATGTCGGCCTGATGTTCCTCGTCACCCGTCTGGTTGATGGCGTCGCTGACGTACTGATGGGGCTGGTGATCGATAATACCGCCACCCGCTGGGGGCGCTGCCGTCCGTACCTGCTGATTGGCGCAGTACCCTTCGGTGTGCTCTGTATTCTGGCCTTCTACGTGCCCGATTTTGGCACCACCGGTAAGCTGCTCTACGCCTTTGTGACCTACCTGTGTCTGTCGTTTCTCTACACCCTGGTCAATATTCCATTTTGCGCGATGCTACCGTTTCTGACCAACGACTCGCGGGAGCGCACCACGCTATCGGCGGTGCGTATTCTGCTGGGCTCACTTGGGGCAACGATTGTCGCGGTCGCTACCCTACCGCTGGTCGGGGCGCTGGGCAACGGTAGCCAGGCCGATGGCTTCTTCTATACCGCGGTGGTTTTCGGCGTGATTGCCACCTTCTTCCTGCTGGTGAGCTTCCGTAACGTCAAAGAGAACATCCGCATCACCGAAGAACGGATGACCTTAAAACGTGCGTGGGTCAGCCTGCGCGCCAATCGTCCCTGGTTGGTCTTCGCGGTGAACATTTTCCTGATGTGGGGCGCGTTCTTCTTCCAGACCGGGGCGCTGGTCTATTTCTTCCACTACTACGTTGGCAATAACGATCTGACGGCGATCGTTGCCGGGATCTCCACGTTTGTCCCGCTGCTGGGCACTCTCACCGTTCCGCTGCTCGCCAGCCGGATGAAAAAGCGCCACGTTTATCTGTGGGCGAGCGCGATTAACCTCATGGGTATGGGCATGATGATGGCGGCCGGCGCTAACAGCTGGGGGCTGATTGCCGGGGCGGTGGTACTGTCCCTCGGCGCCGGTCAGCGAACGGCCATTTACTTCTCCATGCAGGCGGATCCCGTGGATTACGGCGTGTGGAAAACCGGTATCAATACGGCGGGGATTTTAACCTCCATCAACGGTTTTTTGGGGAAAGTGGCGATGGCCGGCGCGGGTGCGTTCACCGGCGTGCTGCTCTCTTCCGGCGGCTATATCGCTAACCAGGTACAAAGCGACAGCGCAATGTTGGCGATTAAAGCCTGTTATCTCTACATCCCGGCGCTGCTGATCGTTGCCTCAATGCTGTGGATCGGGCGCTTCTATCGCCTTGACGATCATTACGAACAGATTCGCGCCGACCTCGATGCAGGCCGCCGCGCGCCGCCCGACCCGTCGGTGGCTTCAGGAGAAAAACACGCCATCTAAGGCGCCCCTGCACCGTTCTACCTCTGGAATAAATAAGGATTGATATGCGCATCTCTGTGATAAGCGCAGCGGTTTGCTGCGCCCTTTTTTCGGCCTTCGCCGCCGATGCCACGCCGCTTTCTGTCGAACAAAGGCTGGCGCAGCTGGAGGCTCGCCTGAACCATGCCGAACGTGAGGCGGGAGAAGCAAACCGCCGGGTGCAACAGGCGGAACAACGGACCACCGCCGCCGAGCAACGTGCGGCGGCAGCGGAAAAACAGATACAGACCCTGAGCCAAAGAACCGCGGTGGCCGAACAAAAACAGCAGGCGACCGACAAGCAGCTGGCGAAGAGCAGCCTAAGCGACGGGTTTGAGTTCAATGCCTATGCCCGCGCCGGGATGCTGGTTGACAGCCACGGCAAAGGCGCACGCGGCGGCCCGGGGATCTCTCCGGCCAGTTCGCTCAACGGTGATGCCCACGTTGGCCGTCTTGGCAATGAAAAGGATAACTACGTCGAGCTAAGCTTTGGCAAGAAGATGACCTTCAGCGACGGGTCGTGGGCACGCTTCAAAACGATGCTGGCCGATGGTGCGACCAACCCGGACCCGTGGGTACAGGATAACGACAGCCATCATCTGAACGTGCGCCAGCTGTACGTCGAGATGGGAAACTTCGCCGACTTCTCCGGACCGTTTAAGAACGCGTCGATCTGGGCGGGTAAACGCTTTGACCGCGATAACTTTGATATCCACTTTACCGACAGCGATATCATGTTCCTTGGCGGCACCGGCGGCGGGATCTACGACGTCAACTGGGGCAACAGCCTGCGCGGCGATTATTCGCTCTATGCGCGTAATTTTGGCGACCTGGGAAGCGATAACTACACAGATAACGACATTCAGAACCTGATGTTCACGGCAAACCACTTCTGGCAAAAATGGCAGCTGATGACCACCGCGATGACCGCTCAGGGCAATGATTCGCTGAAAGATAATACCTCCACCACCGGCAGCTACGCTCTGCGCAGCGACAATACGGCGAAAAATGGCTATTACGCGATGCTCGCGTATCACGACAAAGAGCGGTTCTACGGTCTGGCACCGGGAGTATCGGAAAGTGCTCTGCAGTACGGCAGCGGACTGGGCGCCGAGGCGCGGCAGCCCGGTAGCGATGGCGACCTCACCGAGAACGCCAAATCGTTACGTTTTGCCTCGTACGGCATTTTACCGCTGGGGAAAAACTGGCAGTTGGCGCCATCGGTGATTGCCCAGCATAGTGAAAACCGCTACCGCGACGGCGACCGCTACGACTGGGCGACCTTCAACCTGCGCGTCTCGCAAGCGCTGACCCGTAATTTCGCTCTGCTGTATGAAGCGTCATGGCAGTATATGGACCTGAACCCAAACGGGCGCAGCTACCGTTATAACGACCATCTGTACCAGTATCAGGCGGTGAGCGGTGATTTCTATAAACTGACCTTTGCGCCGACATTTAAGGTCGGCGATGTGTTTGATATCAAAGCTCGCCCGGAAATTCGGTTCTTCGTGACGTGGATGAACTGGGACAAAGCGCTGGATCACTACGCCATCAATGATGATTTTGGTAGCAAAGGCTTTACCGCCGGGGGTAACTGGAACTTCGGCATCCAGTCGGAGATTTGGTTCTAATCGGCAAAACCGTGGTCGCTTCTGGGGATGATGGTCTGCAAAAAACAGGTCGCCCGGACCCTGCACAGCAACACCCGGGCGACAACATCCGCCCCTTTTAAAACCGTACTCCGTGACAACAGACCGCCACGGCGACGGGCCTGGCAGCGGCCTGAGGGCAGCTTTCCCGGACAGGGGCGACAGCATCTGTCCGGAAAAGGTTCGCGACTACATGCTGTAACCCGGCTTCTTAATCAGCCTCTCCATCTGCGGGGCGATTTCGCTATCCCAGACTTTTTGCCAGTCGCTTTGCGCAACCTGATTGAGGGCGACGCTCACCGCCCCGTCTTTACTGTTCAGATGGCGGATCAGCACCTCGGTAATGTCGGCGGCCAGGGCGCTTTTTTGTTCATCGGTCAGTTCGCGGGGAAAACATTTAATATCAACATGTGGCATAGCAGGCTCCTTATTGTCAGATCGATAAACTAGCATAGCGGTGGTCAGTCGGTTCGCCTTTTGTGCTTTAAATCAACTCGTTGTCACGCAGAACCTGCTGTAGCTCCGGCCGCTGGTACACTTTGTCCGCCACGGCGACAAACTTTGGCGTGTGCGCCATAAACCACGCCCGCCGCGGCCCCCAGCTGCACATCGCCGCGATATAACAGTCGAGCAGCGACATGTCGGCCCCCAACGCATAAGGCGCCGCCGTCAGCTGCTGTTCCAGCCACAGATACAGCGATTGGCGATAGCGGATGCAGTTCTCCCGCAGCTGTTCAGGCGCATCGGCGGTCCAGCGCTGCGGATAATCGGCATAGGTGAACGTAGGGTAGACATTGGCCACCAGCCAGATCAACAGACGCTGAAACTGCTGGCGCTGCGGTGTGCCCGGCGCCGGTGCCAGATCCGGACGGCTATCGAGGATCATCAGGGCAATCGCGGCGGATTCGGTCATCACGCTGCCATCGTCCAGCCGCAGGGTCGGCACCTGACACAACGGATTTATCTGCATCAGGCTGTCGCGCTGCGGGCCCGGCTGGTCGAAGCCTGCCACGTTAACGAAATGGTAAGGAATGTTGGCCAGGGTCAGCATCAGCTCACTAATCGCCGATCCCCAGCCGGGTACGCCATAGACGGTCATCATCATCGGCCTCCACGATAAAGCTTAAGTTTAGGCACAAAATCGGACTGACATGCTGGCGGTACCGGGCGCTGCGCTTGTTCCCTTCGGCGTGCAGTCGCTACGCCGATTCGCGCGCCACCAGGTGAAAGCCGATATCAATTATCACACCGCCTTCACCATGGCCTTCTATCCTATCGGCCAGCAGCGTCGCCGCCTGTTCGCCGATGGCGTGGCGATCGACGCTGACGGTCGTTAACGCCGGACGATTGCTGCCGGCGAAATCAAGATCGCCGAAACCAATCACCGCCAAATCCTCAGGCACGCGCAGACCGCGGCTTTCAGCTTCCATAATCGCCCCTTGCGCAAGCGTATCGGAGCTACAAACGATGACATCAAACTCGCCGGAATCCAGTAACTGCGCCAGTCCACTGCGCCCCAACGCCAGAGATGCCGGCAGCGGCACTTCAACCTGAGGCACCGCCGGCAGACCGTTTTTGCTCAATACAGCGCACAACCCCTGCTTACGCAGCGCTGCGCGGGAATCTCCTGCCCACAGTAATCCCGGGCGGCGGTAGCCTTTTTGCCACAGAAATTCACCAATGGTTTCACCCACCTTCTCGTGAGAAAAACCCACCAGCATATCCAGCGGCGTAGGGGTCAGATCCCAGATTTCTACTACCGGCGTGGCGGCGTTAAGGATCGTTTTTTTCAGCGCCGGAGTATGCTGAATCCCGGTCAGGACCACACCATCCGGGCGCCGTGAAAGCAAGGTTGCGACCAGCTCAGCTTCGGTCTGACGGCTATAGCCTGCCACACAGAGCAGCATGTGATAGCCGCGCGCGGCGAGGGTATCGCTGAGAGCCTGAATCGTATCGACGAACATATTGTTGTTAATCTGCGGTACGACGACGGCCACCAGTTTGCTGCGCCGCGATGCCAGACCGCCCGCCAGCGCATTGGGGATATAGCCGGTGGCCTGTACCGCCTGCATGACTTTCTCCACCGTTTTCGGCCGCACCAGCTGCGGGGTATTTAGCGCGCGGCTGACCGTCATCGATGACAACCCGGCGCTGCGGGCGACATCATCCAGCGTTGGTGCACGCGACGGTTTTCTGCTTTTCACGACGAAGCCCCTGTATTGAATCGTTTTCCTGCGGGCATTATTGATGATGACCCACGCAATTGCCAGTCTCCTTCGACATATCCCCAATGGAATCAATTACCTGAAAGACAAAATGTTATCGCTATCATTTTTGTTTGTGCTTTTTCACAAATCTGATTGGATCGTGATATCTAATACACAATTTTACCATTAATAACCGCTAATTGTGATCATTTGTACAAATTAACGCCATCGCCGTAGCGGCGATTTAAAATCAGGATTAAAAATGTTAGCGCAAACATTTTTAACTTTAAGGAACTAATCATGACCTTCAGCGCTAACTCTGAGTCCGTAACCTACGCGAAAACCCTCGGCGTCAAAACCGCTGCCGAAACCGGCGATTGCATTGAGCACGTCAAACTGTCGCTGGCCTTTTTACCGCTGGCCACGCCGGTCAGCGACGCCAAGGTGCTGACCGGTCGGCAAAAGCCGCTGACCGAAGTGGCGATTATCATCGCCGAAATTCGCTCCCGCGATGGCTTCGAAGGCGTCGGTTTTAGCTACTCGAAACGCGCGGGCGGCCAGGGGATCTACGCGCACGCGAAAGAAATTGCCGATAACCTGCTCGGCGAAGACCCGAACGATATCGATAAGCTCTATACCAAACTGCTGTGGGCCGGCGCATCCGTTGGCCGCAGCGGCATGGCGGTGCAGGCCATCTCCCCTATCGATATCGCGCTGTGGGATATGAAAGCCAAACGTGCCGGGCTGCCGCTGGCCAAACTCCTCGGCTCGCACCGGGATTCCGTGCAGTGCTACAACACCTCGGGCGGTTTCCTGCATACACCGCTGGATCAGGTGTTGAAGAACGTGGCTATTTCGCGGGAAAACGGCATCGGCGGAATCAAACTGAAGGTCGGTCAGCCTGATACCGCTGAAGATATCCGCCGACTGACGGCAGTGCGCGAGGTGTTGGGCGACGATTTTCCGCTGATGGTCGATGCCAACCAGCAGTGGGATCGCGAAACGGCCATCCGCATGGGACGGAAAATGGAATCGTTTAATCTTGTCTGGATTGAAGAGCCCCTCGATGCCTACGACGTTGAAGGCCATGCCCAGCTTGCCGCTGCGCTGGATACCCCCATCGCGACCGGCGAAATGCTGACCAGCTTTCGCGAGCATGAACAGCTGATTCTCGGTAACGCCAGCGACTTTGTGCAGCCGGATGCGCCGCGTGTGGGCGGCATCTCGCCGTTCCTCAAAATTATGGACCTCGCCGCAAAGCATGGTCGCAAACTGGCGCCGCATTTTGCCATGGAGGTGCATCTGCATCTGGCCGCCGCCTATCCTCTGGAGCCGTGGCTGGAGCACTTCGAATGGTTAAATCCGCTGTTTAATGAACAGCTTGAATTGCGCGACGGGCGGATGTGGGTATCTGAACGCCACGGTCTGGGCTTTACGCTGAGCGAGCAGGCCCGCCGCTGGACCCAACAGAGCTGCGAGTTTGGCAAACGCCCCTGATAAATGCGCCCCGGATGACGCTACCAATCGGTTTATCCGGGCTGTCACGTCATCACATCGCCGGAAAAGGTGACGATACCACCGGATTTGCTGATAACGACAAGCGGGAGCGCCTGGTCTTTATCTCGTGCTCCTGACAGACAGTATTTACATCAACAACCCTGCAAAGGAGTTGACTCATGACCACCACCGCAAAGCGCAGCAATGTGCGCTATGGTATTTTATTATTCCTTTTTTTGGCTACCGTATTTAATTATGCCGATCGCGCGACGTTATCCGTCGTTGCCCCGATGATGAGTAAAGAGTTAGGTTTTGATCCGGAAGCCATGGGGTTGGCTTTTTCGGTTTTCGGCATCTCGTATGTGGTGATGCAAATACCCGGCGGCTGGCTTCTGGATAAATACGGTTCACGACTGGTCTACGGCTGCGCGCTAATTGGCTGGTCGCTGGTGACCATGCTGCAGGGCACCATCTATCTGTATGCCAGCCCGCTTATCGTGCTGATTATCCTGCGCTTGATGATGGGAGCGATTGAAGCACCGGCGTTCCCGGCCAACAGTCGCCTCAGCGTCCAGTGGTTCCCGAATAAAGAACGTGGCTTCGTCACCTCGGTTTATCAGGCGGCGCAATATATTTCATTGGGTATTGTTACGCCATTGATGACGATTATTTTGCATAACCTCAGCTGGCACTATGTCTTTTATTATATTGGCGCCATTGGGGTCGTGCTGGGGATATTCTGGCTGATCAAAGTCAAAGATCCTCTGCACCATCCGGCAATTAATCAACAGGAACTTGATTATATTCGCGACGGCGGCGGCGAACCGGAACTGGGCAGCCGAAAAACGCAGTCGAAGCTTACGCTCGCGCAGGTCAAAAGCGTCTGCGTGAACCGGATGATGATCGGGGTCTATATTGGCCAGTTTTGCGTAACCTCGATCACCTGGTTCTTCCTCACCTGGTTTCCCACCTATCTTTATCAGGCCAAAGGCATGTCGATTCTGAAGGTTGGCTTCGTCGCCAGTATCCCGGCGATTGCCGGGTTTATCGGCGGCCTGCTCGGCGGCGTCTTCTCCGACTGGTTACTCAGGCAGGGCTATAGCCTGACTACCGCCCGCAAGCTGCCGGTGATCTGCGGAATGCTGCTTTCCTGCGTCATTGTTGTCGCCAATTATACCGGTTCGGAAGTGGTGGTGATCGCCGCCATGAGTCTGGCCTTTTTCGCGAAAGGCTTTGGCAACCTTGGCTGGTGTATCCTCAGCGACACATCGCCGAAAGAGATGCTCGGCATTGCTGGCGGCGTCTTCAATATGTGCGGCAACCTGGCAAGTATTATCACCCCGCTGGTGATTGGCGTCATCATTGCCAACACCCACTCATTTGATTACGCCATTTTGTATGTCGGTTCGATGGGAATAATAGGTCTGCTCTCGTATCTGTTTATCGTCGGCCCGCTGGATCGCATTACGCTCACACCGCGCGCCGCCTGATTTAATATCGCTGGCGAAGATTCGCCCCCGCTGTTTCGCCCCGTACTCCGGCGAAACAGCGGTTTTTTAGTAGGTGATCCCAGGGGGATTTACCTGAGACTGTGCTACCGCCTCGCCCTGCTCTCCCCAGCGTGCCAGCACCTGCTGGTATTCGCCGCGCGCAATGGCGCCATCGAGCGCCGCCTGCAACGCAAACACCAGGCCATTGCCCTTTTTGGTGGTGGTAGCGACCCAGGCTTTTTTCGGCCCCAGCCCGACAACTTTGGTGGTCCCGGTCAGCGCCGCTTTGTAGGCCGCCACCGACTGGGGGCCAAAGAAAACATCGGCGCGCCCGGACTGGATGTACAGATTGCCGGAGGCGTCGTCGGTTAAAAAGATCGGCAAAGCCAGCTGGCGCCCCGCCGCTTCATTCTCCCCGTTCCAGCCAAGCAAAATACGCTCCTGATTGGTGCCGGATCCGACGATAACCTTCCGCCCGGAGAGATCCGCCGCGCCGCTGATTTTCTCAATGGCGCTGGTGGATTTAACCGAAAATGCCAGCGAATCGACGCGATAGGTGGCGAAATCGAATTTCTCCTTACGCTGTTCGGTGACCGCGATATTGACCAGCGCCACGTCGTAACGCCCGGAGGTGATCCCCAGCGGCCAGTCTTCCCAGGCCGTCGGCACCAGTTTCAGCTTGAGGCCTAAACTGCCGGCCAGTAGACGGGCAATATCCGGGTCGCTGCCGATGCGCGTCCGGTTGTCGCTGGCCAGCAGCGCCAGCGGCGGTGAATTAAGCGCTGAAATCGCCACCGTCAGCGTACCGGGTTCAACAAAGCGATAGCTGGCCGGGATCCTGGCGATCGCGGCGTTGTCCACCGTTACCGGCAGCGGCTGTTCGTTCGCCCGGAGATCAATTTTCGCCTGCGCCCCCGCCGAGAGCGCGCCCAGCGCCAGGGCAACTATCCTTTTTCTCATGCCAGCACCTTTGATAAAAATTGCCGCGTACGCTGATGCTGCGGATGATTAAGCACCGCGTCGCTGCTGCCCTGCTCAATAATTTTCCCCTCGACCATAAACACCACCTGATCGGCCACTTCGCGGGCAAACCCTATCTCATGCGTCACCACCACCAGCGTGGTACCGGAGCGGGCCAGCTTCTTAATCACATCGAGCACTTCGCCCACCAGCTCCGGGTCCAGCGCCGACGTCGGTTCATCGAACAGCAGCACTCGCGGCTTGAGGGCCAGCGCCCTGGCGATGGCAATCCGCTGCTGCTGGCCGCCGGAGAGATGGCGCGACCAGGCATCGGCCTTGTGGCGCAGCCCCACCACATCCAGCAGCTCATAGGCGCGTTCGACCGCTTCCTTACGGCTGACCTGCTTGTGGGCGATCGGTGCTTCAATCAGGTTTTCCAGCACCGTCAGATGCGGGAACAGGTTGAAGTTCTGAAACACGTAGCCCACGTTAACGCGCTGGCGCAGAATCTCTCTCTCCTTCAGCTCATAGAGCTTATCGCCCTGGCGCCGATAGCCAATGTAGTCGCCATCAATCTGAATAAACCCTTCATCCACTCGCTCAAGATGGTTTATGGCGCGCAGCAGGGTTGATTTCCCCGAACCGGATGGCCCGAGGATCACCGTCACCGTGCCGGGCGGAATTTCCAGCGAGACATCATCCAGTGCTTTATGGCGGCCGAAATACTTACTGACGCCGGTAATCGAGATATGACCGTTATGAGAGTTGGGCATGAATGGCCTCCTGCGGTTTCTGCGGCTGACGTGCGGAGTCATCGGCGCGCGCGCGGCGCGGCGAGTTGACCGCCGAACGGCGTTCGCTGCGCGCGAGGGCGCGTTCCACCAGATATTGAATCAGCGACAGGACGCTGGTGATCGCCAGATACCAGACGGCGCCCACCATCAGCAGCGGAATCACTTCCTGGGTACGGTTGTAAATCATCTGGATGGTGTAAAACAGCTCGGGCATTGCCAGCACATAAACCATCGCCGTCCCTTTGGCGAGGCTGATAATTTCATTAAAACCAGAAGGCAAAATCGTGCGCAGCGCCTGAGGCAGAATAATCCGCAGCGTACGCCGCCACGCCGGCAGCCCCAGCGCCGCGGCCGCCTCATACTGACCGTGGTCAACGCCGAGGAAGCCGCCGCGAATGATCTCCGCAGTATAGGCGCTCTGCACCAGCGTCAGCCCCACAACCGCCGTGGAAAACTGCCCCAGCACGTTGATGGTCTGATAACTCCCCCAGCTGATCCCGGTAAACGGAATACCGAGCGATAGCGTGTCATAGAGATAAGAGAAGTTGTAGAGGATTATCAACACCACAATCAGCGGCAGCGAGCGAAACAGCCAGATATAGCCCCAGGCCAGGCTGCTCAGCAGCCATGAGGAAGAGAGTCTGGCCAGCGCCAGCAGGCCGCCAAAAATCACGCTCAGTACCGTACCCAGCAGCGTCAGCAGCAGCGTTTGTCCCAGCCCTTCAAGAATGACCGGGTCAAAGAACCAGCGGGCGAAGACCGCCCACTCCCAGCGCGGGTTAAAGGCCACCGACTGCACGACGGCCGCCAGCACCAACAGCGCCACCACTGCGCCGACGGCGCGCAGCGGGTAGCGTGCCGGGACCACTTTAATCGTTTCCGATCTGTTCATGCTCTCTCCTCAGGCGCTGTAGCTTAGGGCGCTTACCGCCAGCGCTTTGGTGAACCGTAGCCGGCCGTCAAATGGCGGCTGGCTGTACTCTTCCGGGTTGCGAGCCAGGTCAAACTGCGCGTCGTAGCCCTGACTCAGATAGAGCCTGACCGCTTCCGGCTGGCGAAAGCCGGTGGTCAGGTAGATATGGCTGTAGCCTGCCAAAACCGCCCGCCGCTCCAGCTCCTGTACCACTTTCGCCGCCAGTCCCTGCTGGCGCAGGGCCGGATGGGTCCAGATACGTTTAATTTCCGCCGTGTGGCTGTCCTTCGGTTTATAGGCGCCGGTGGCGATAATTTCCCCCTCCCGCTCCAGCACGATAAACAGCCCCTGCGGCGCCAGATACCATTCGGTCAGTTCGACTTCCGCATCGCGGGAAAAATAGTCGCCGTAGCGCGACGCGTATTCGGCGAACAGGCCGTTGATAATCGGCTGGAGTTCAGGCGCTTCGGGTGAGATATCGCGGAATGCTGCACTCATATTGCCTCCTGTTAATCGCCCAGCCCGGCCGGGTTAATTTCTGATTGCGGGATGCTCTCCACGCCTTCGCCCCAGCGGGTAAGCACTTTGGCATAGTCACCGTTCTGAATGGCGCCGTTTAACGCGGTCTGCACGGGTTCAACCAATCCGCTGCCTTTTTTCAGCGTGACGGCGATGTGCGCCGCTTTCGGCCAGCCGCCATCCACGCTGCCCACCAGTTTGGTTTTCCCGGTCAGCGCAGCCTTCCAGGCGCCAATCACGTTCGGGCCAAAGAAGGCGTCGGCACGTCCGGACTGGATCGCCAGCGTCTGGGCGGCATCATCTTTGGTGTAGACCGGGGTAAACGGCTTCAGCCCCTTCTTCAGGTTTTCCGCATTCCACGCCAGCAGAATGGCTTCCTGGTTGGTGCCTGAGCCGACGATAATGCGCAGCCCGGCAATGTCTTCGGCCTGCTCAATTTTGCTCAGCGGGCTGCTACTCTTGACGTAAAAGCCCAGCGAGTCCTTACGATAGGTGGCAAAGTCGAACTTCTCTTTGCGCTCTTTGGTGACGGTAATATTGCTGATCGCGGCATCATATTTGCCGGAGGAGACGCCCAGCGGCCAGTCCTCCCATGACGTCGGCACCACGTTCAGCTCCAGCCCGAGGCTATCGGCGACCAGGCGGGCGATATCAACTTCGCTGCCAAGCAGGGTCTTGTTGTCATCGGAAAATACGGTCAGCGGCGGCGAATTCAGCGCCGCCACCGCCACGGTGAATTTCCCCGGTACCGCGAAGTGATAGTTAGCTGGCAACAGGGCAATGGCCTGCGGATTTTTCGCCGTGTGCACCGGGGCTTTATTGGCCTCCACGCTGACGCCGGTACCGTTAATGTTGACGTCCTGGGCCCATAATGGCGCGCTGAAACCCAGCGCAAGGGCCAGTAAAAGTGACTTTTTCTGCATAGCGAGCGTTCTCTGTTGTTATTGTTGTTGGAATTGATTAACCGGCGGCGTCAGCCCCAGGCTTTCGCGCAGCGTCGTTCCCGGATACTCCCGACGGAACAGCCCGCGCTGCTGCAAAATCGGCACCACCCGATCGACAAAGCGCGGGAAGGTATCCGGCGTGCCGCCCTGGATAATAAAACCGTCGGCCCCTCGTTGTTCAAACCAGTGCTGCAAACCGTCGGCGACCTCCTGCGGCGTCCCGGCGAAAAGCGGGCGCGGGCTGGCGGCTTCCAGCGCGACCTGGCGCAGGGTCAGTCCGCGCTCGCGCGCGTTGCGCTTAATTTCGTCGGTGGTGCTGCGGAAGCTGTTTTTGCCGAGATCGCCGATATCCGGGAACGGTTCATCCAGCGGATACTGCGCAAAGTCGTGGTGTTCGAAATAGCGTCCGAGGTAGTTGAGGGCGTCCTCAATCGATACCAGCGCGGCGGTGGTCTGGTATTGCTGTTCGACATCGTCGGCATCGTCACCGACAATCACGCTGACGCCCTGGAAGATATGTAATTGGTTATCCTGACGACCATAGGCCGCCAGTTGGTTCTTCACATCGCGATAAAACGCCTGCGCTTCTGCCAGCGACGCCTGATGGGTAAAAATGGCATCGGCATGACGCGCCGCCAGCTTTTTGCCGTCATCGGAGGCCCCGGCCTGAAAAATAATCGGCCGCCCCTGCGGCGTGCGGGAAATATTGAGCGGGCCGGCAACCTGGAAAAAATCACCGCGATGGTCGAGAGTGTGCAGTTTATTTTTATCGAAGAATTGGCCACTCGCTTTATTACGCACGAAGGCGTCCTCTTCCCAGGAATCCCATAATCCTTTCACCACCTGCAAATATTCATCGGCAATCCGGTAGCGCAGCGCGTGGTCAGGATGTTGGGCGCGGGAAAAGTTCTTTGCCGACCCTTCCAGCGGCGAGGTCACCACGTTCCAGCCCGCGCGTCCCTGGCTCAGATGGTCAAGGCTGGCAAACTGTCTCGCGGTGGTAAAAGGCTCGCTGTAGGAGGTGGATAAGGTGCCCACCAGCCCGAGATTGCGGGTGACCGCCGCCAGCGTCGAGAGCACGGTCAGCGGTTCAAAGCGGTTTAAAAAATGCGGGATCGATTTCTCGTTAATATATAAACCATCGGCAACAAATAAAAAGTCCAGCTTGCCCTCTTCGGCTTTTAAGGCCGTCTGCTTGACGAACTCAAAATTAATACTGGCATCCGCCTGCGCGGCCGGATGACGCCAGGCGGACATATTTCCCGATGCGCCGTGTAATATTGTGCCCAGACGCAATTGTCGTTTTTCAGACATAGCAACCCCTTTCCTTGCCGAAAATGAAAACAGAAGCCCGAACGCTCAGGCGTCAGATCTGGCGTAAAGCCTGCTCCGCCAGCGCCGCAAAATAGCGGGCCGCCGGGGCAATTAAGTTGTCATCCGGGTTGTAGGCCGGGTGGTGAAGACCGAATTCGCTGGCGCTGCCGATGCTGACAAACGCGCCGGGAATATGCTGCAGGTAGACGGCGAAATCTTCGCCGCCCATGTGCAGATCCGCATGACGGGTGCGGTAGCCGGACTGCGCGGCAACCTCGCTGGCAAATGCCGCCCAGCGTGGGTCATTGACCAACGCCGTAGGACCGGCGTACCAGAAGACGTCGATTTGCGCGCCAAAGGCGCTGGCGAAACCGGCGGCAATGTCGCTGACCCGCGCCTTGACCCGCTGCTGCACCTCGCTGCTGTGGGTACGCAGGGTTCCTTCGAGCTCCACGCTTTCCGGCAGCACGTTCCAGGTATTGCCGCCCTGGATCCGCGTCACGCTCAGGACCACCGAATCGAGGGTATTGACCTCGCGGCTGGCCACGCTCTGCAGGACGGTGACCAGCTGGCTGGCCAGTAAAATCGCATCTTTGCCTTCGTGCGGCCGGGCGGCATGCGCCCCTTTGCCGGTAACTTTAAAGACGAAGCGATCGACGTTGGCGTAAAACGCCCCGCCGCGGGTAGCAAACTCGCCCAGCGGCAGACCGGGTTCATTATGCATACCGAAGATCGCCGCGACCCCCTCCAGCGCCCCGGCGCGAATCAGGGTTTTCGCCCCGCCAAAGTTCTCTTCCGCCGGCTGGAACAGAATCCGTACCCGCCCCGGGAGCGTCGCTTCGCGTTCTTTCAGCAGCAGCGCTGCCCCCAGCATCACGCTGGTGTGAATATCATGGCCGCAGGCGTGCATCACCCCCTCGTTTTGCGAGCGATACGGCAGACCGGTGGCCTCCGCAATCGGCAGCGCGTCGATATCGGCACGCAGGGCGATAATCTTATCGCCGCTGCCCACTTCGACCACCAGGCCGGTTTTCAGCTCATAGGGCAGCACCCGCAGGCCGCCGCTCTCAAGCCAGTCACGAATGCGCGCGGTGGTCGCCACCTCCTGCAAGGAGAGTTCCGGGTACTGATGCAGCTCGCGCCGCCAGGTAATCAGCTGTTGTTCAAAGCTCATGACAGCGCCTCCGCACCAAGATGGGCCTGGGCCAGCAGGCGCAATGAGTCGAGACGCGTCTGCCCTTCGCTGAGCGGCGTATCGATAATGAATTCGTCAATATTCCAGGCGCTATGCAGGGCGTCGAGCTGCGCTTTAACCTCGTCTGCGGTTCCTGCCAACAGCGAGGCGTCGCGGCGGGCGATGCGAACCGGCGGACTTCCGGCCTGACGGGCAAAGGTGGCCGCCTGGGCTTCGCTACCTACCGTTACCCGCTGGCCGTTTTCCAGTTCGACGCCCCAGACTTCAACCTGTTTCGCCAGCTCAATCGCCGTGGCGCTATCCTCCGCCACGATGACCTGCACTGCGACGATGGCGTCCCGGCGGCTGAGGGCGCGCCAGCGGGTCAGGACATCACGCAGCAGGGTTTTATCGCCATTAAGATGGGCGGCAAAGACAAAGTTCCAGTCCAGCTGAGCGGCCAGCTGGGCGCTTTCGAGGCTGGCGCCGAGCAGGAACCCGTCGGCGCGGCGCGGGGGGATTGGCGTGGCGCGCAGGTTCTCTTCCCCTGCGGCATCGGTGAGCGACAGCCAGTTATCCAGCTGCGCGAGGCGGTCGGCAAAGGTTCCCCCTTCTTCAGGATGCAATCCCTGTTGCAGAGCGCGGGTGGACAGCGGCAGGCCGCCCGGGGCTTTACCGACGCCCAGATCGACGCGGCCAGGCGCTATCGAGGCCAGCAGGTTGAAGTTTTCCGCCACTTTATACGGGCTGTAGTGCTGTAGCATGACGCCGCCGGAACCGACGCGAATCTGCCGGGTCTGGCCGAGGATCCAGGCGATCACCACTTCCGGCGACGGGCTGGCTAATTGATCGGTATTATGGTGCTCGGCAATCCAGAAGCGGTGATAGCCCCAGGCCTCCGCCTGTTGCGCCAACGTTAATGTACGCGTCAGCGCCTGAGCGGCCGTTTCTCCCGCCGCGAGCGGACTTTTATCCAGGATACTGATTCGATAAGACATTTCGCAGGCTCGTATTAATTAACATGCCTGCATTATTAGAATCTGCCGCGGCCACTGAGAAACAATTTATTTACATGTACTCTGCCGGAAAATAGATATACGCCCTCAACCCGGCGCCGCCTGCCGCTGTAGCTGGCGGATAAAATCCTCGGTCTGCCGCGGGTGACCCAGGCGTACGAAGCGAATATGTCGATACGCCGGGTCGGCCATATCAGACTGATAACGCTGGCGATTTTTCTTCCAGGTTTTGAGGGTCCACCAGATAATGGAGTCGCGGCTGAGGAAGGCGCGACGGAAGCTTTCACGGTTGCCGGTTCCCGGCCACAGCTCCTGACCGCGGCTTGCCCGGGAGATGGCCCGCCAGACGGCCTGGCGCAGAGTTCGGGCGAAACCATAATCCACCCACACCACCAGATCGACATTGCGCCACTTAACCGGGCGGCTGCGGTTATAATTGCCGTCCAGCACCCAGCCGGAGGCCTCGGTGGCCGCAGCCACCCTGGCGAAGAACGCCTCATCCGGCTCGCCCTGCCACTCCGCGCGCCAGTAAAGCCTGTCCATCTCAATGTAGGGAACGGACAGGATCTGCGCGAGCCTTCGCGCCAGCGTCGATTTACCGACGCCGCTGGTACCCACTACGTTGATATTCATCGCTGTCTCTCAGCCGTTGCGCCGCTGAGAATCATAGCCCGAAAAAGCCCGACGGCGCTACCGGCTGGCCGCAAAGGCGGGCGTCGGGGTATCCCGCCTGCCGGCAAACGGCGACGATTAGTTTGCCGGATATTGCTCGTCGGTCACTTTTTCCAGCCAGGTGACCGGGCTGCCGTTTTCGGCTTCGGCAATCGCAATATGCGCCATTGCAGTATCGCTGCTGGCGCCGTGCCAGTGCTTAACCCCCGGTGGAATCCAGGCAATATCGCCCTGATTCAGCGCCTGCGCCTCCTTGCCCCACTCCTGTAGCCAGCCGCGACCCTGGGTGACGATCAGCGTCTGACCCAGCGGATGGGTGTGCCAGGCGGTACGCGCGCCGGGCTCAAAGGTGACCGTCGCACCGCCCACTTTTGCCGGCTCGCTGGCCTGGAACGGCGCATCAATACGAACATCGCCGGTAAACCAGCTGTCCGGACCTTTTCTCGAAGGCTGTGAGCCGCTACGAATAATGTTCATTTCTGTTCCTCTCAACATGACGTGTCTGTTCAAAGTAGCGCAATCTGGCAACGAGGATTAGACTGCAAAATCAGAAAAGAACCATGAGCAAAATTCATTAATCAGGAAAAGTGATGTTAAAAGATAACGTTAACGACCTGCTATCATTTATGGTGGTCGCCCGCGAGCGCAGTTTCACCCGCGCGGCCGCTCAGCTTGGCGTCTCTCAGTCCGCCCTCAGCCACGCGATGCGTAACCTCGAGGCCCGGCTCGACGTGCGGCTGCTGACCCGCACCACCCGCAGCGTGGCGCCTACCGAAGCGGGCGAAAAGCTGTTCCAGCGCCTGAGTCCGCACCTGCAAGAGATAGAACAGGAGCTTCACGCTCTGCGCGATACCCGCGACCGTCCGGCGGGTAACATTCGCCTGACCGCCAGCGAGCATGCCACCGGCGCCGTGCTCTGGCCGGCGCTGAAAAACTTCATGTTGCAATACCCGGAGATCAATATCGAAGTCACCGTGGACAACGGCCTGACCGATATTGTCGATGGCCGCTATGATGCCGGCATTCGTCTGGGTGAACAGGTTGCCAGAGATATGATTGCCGTGCGCATCGGCCCCGATATGCGCATGGCGGTGATCGGCTCTGCGACCTATTTTCAGCGCTACGGTATCCCGCAAACGCCCTACGATCTCGCACAACATCGCTGTATTAATCTGCGCCTGCCGACCCTCGGCGGTATCTATGCCTGGGAGTTTGCGCAGGACAATCGCGAAGTCCGCGTACGGGTTGAAGGACAAATTACCTTAAACAGCCTGCCGCAGCGGATTGATGCCGCGGAGTCCGGGCTGGGTCTGGCCTATGTCCCGGAAGATAGCGTGCAACAGGCGCTGGCGGAAGGACGACTCATTCGGGTCCTCGAAGCCTGGACTCCCTCCTTCCCCGGCTATCACCTCTATTACCCCAGCCGCCGCCAGCATACGACGGCCTTCAGCCTGCTGGTGGACGCCCTCCGTCGTTGAACTCATTGATATTTAAGCAAGTGCGGTCGAGAAATGTTTTACGTGCGTGACTATCTCGATACGTGTAGGATGCTGCGCCATGCTCTGCTTATCTCCTACGTCAGAATGATGGGAAAGCCAGCATAACGTGCTGCTACTCAGCGGTGCGATGAACCACTCATGGACATTGACAGGAAAATGGGTACATCAATGAATACTAAGCAACACTCGACGGCGGAACACCATGCCGCCAGACGTCACTGGCTCAACTCTCAGGAATCGGGCTATCACAAAGCGATGGGCAACCGTCAGGTGCAGATGATTGCCATCGGCGGCGCCATCGGTACCGGTCTGTTCCTCGGCGCAGGCGCGCGTTTACAGATGGCTGGCCCCGCGCTGGCGCTGGTTTATCTGGTCTGCGGCCTGTTCTCGTTCTTTATCTTACGCGCCCTCGGCGAACTGGTGCTGCATCGTCCTTCCAGCGGCAGTTTCGTCTCCTACGCCCGCGAGTTTTTGGGTGAAAAAGCGGCCTACGTCGCCGGCTGGATGTACTTCGTTAACTGGGCGATGACCGGGATAGTCGATATCACCGCCGTGGCGCTGTATATGCACTACTGGGGTGCCTTTGGCGACGTCCCGCAGTGGGTCTTCGCGCTCGGGGCGCTGGCGATCGTCGGTACCATGAACATGATAGGCGTGAAGTGGTTCGCCGAAATGGAGTTCTGGTTCGCTCTGATCAAAGTGCTGGCGATTGTCGCCTTCCTGGTGGTAGGGACCATTTTCCTCGGCAGCGGCAAACCGCTGGACGGGAATGCCACCGGCTTCCACCTGATTACCGATAACGGCGGTCTGTTCCCGCACGGGCTGATGCCTGCGCTGGTGCTGGTTCAGGGGGTGGTGTTCGCCTTTGCCTCCATCGAACTGGTCGGGACCGCCGCCGGTGAGTGCAAAGAGCCGCAGACGATGGTGCCGCGCGCGATCAACAGCGTGATCTGGCGTATCGGCCTGTTCTACGTCGGCTCGGTGCTGCTGCTGGTGCTGCTGCTGCCGTGGAATGCCTATCAGGCCGGGCAAAGCCCGTTTGTGACCTTCTTCTCGAAGCTGGGCGTGCCGTACATCGGTAGCGTGATGAATATCGTGGTGCTCACCGCCGCGCTCTCCAGCCTCAACTCTGGCCTGTACTGCACAGGACGTATTCTGCGTTCGATGTCGATGGGCGGCTCCGCGCCGAAGTTTATGTCGAAGATGAGCCGTCATCAGGTGCCCTATGCCGGGATTCTGGCCACGCTGGCGGTGTATGTCGTCGGGGTGTTCCTGAACTATCTGGTGCCGTCGCAGGTCTTCGAAATCGTCTTAAACGTGGCTTCGCTGGGGATTATCGCGTCGTGGGGCTTTATCGTGGTCTGCCAGATGCGCCTGCGTAAAGCGATTAAGGAAGGTAAAGCGGCGGACGTGAGCTTTAAAATGCCGGGCGCGCCGTTCACCTCCTGGCTGACCCTGTTGTTCCTGCTCAGCGTGCTGGTGCTGATGGCCTTCGATTACCCGAACGGTACCTATACCATCGGTTCAATTCCGCTGATTGCGGTACTGCTGGTGGCCGGCTGGTTCGGCGTACGTAAACGCGTTCACGCGGTGCATAGCACGGCGCCTGGCGCACAACCTACGCAAAAATAACGTTATCGCGGTTTGTCCGTCACCGGGCAAACCGCCGCTTGCTGCTTAGTTATCTTCCACCAGCTGCGACACATCGCTGCTGTTAATCTGGCGACGGTTGCCGGATTCATCCACATAGCTGGTCATACCGGTGTCTTTATCCAGACGCGGCTTACCCTGAGTCACAATGGTCTGCCCGCTTTTCGTCGTCATGACATAGTTTGAAGTACAACCCGCAAGCAGTGCCAGCATCGCGCCAGCGCACAGAACCATAAATGGCTTATTCATACATCCTCCAGAATGATTAATTCCGCCAGGCAGCAGGCGGCAAAACGATGATTGTAAAACCATAACGGCTATCGGGCCAATAAGTGTTTGTAACAGAGGGTGATTCCGGCGGGCGGGAGGGGTTTCCCCCTCCTCAATCATGACTTACAGCGCGATACGGATAACGTCATCCGGCTGGGTCGCTTCTTTCTGACGGGTGGATTCCTGCTTCACGCTGACGTACAGCGTTTTACCGTCGGCGGAGAGCGCCAGGCTGTTCGGGAAGGTTGGCGTTTTGAAGGTTTTAACCACTTTGTAAGTTTTACCATCAATCACGCTGACTTCGCCGGCTTTACGATGCGTCACGTAGGCTTCATTGCGCGTCGGGTTGAACAGCACCGCCAGGGATTCCGGCGCGGCGATTTTCTCCAGCACTTTCCCGTCACGCAGGTCAACAACCAGCACTTCCGGCTGTTTGCTGTCGGTGATGAAGGCGCGGTGACCGGCGGTATCGAGGCTCAGGTTCAGATAGAAGTGCTCTTTACCGTCATCCTGCAGCTTTTTACGGCTCAGAATTTTGTTGCTCTCGCTGTCGATGGTCAGCAGTTCGCCATCGGCGTTGGTCGTGTAGATTCGCTTCGCGTCAGCATCCACCGCCAGGCCGGTCGCCATGGCGCCGGTATTGGTGATCGTGTCTTTCAGCGTCAGCTTTTCACCATCCACAACCCAGATCACGCTCTCTTTACCCAGCCCGGTGATATAGACCGTGTTGGTTTTTTCATTGACCGCCAGCTCACGCGGCGCCAGCGGACGCACGGTTTCACTGCGCTGACGATTGTCGAGCACCAGACGGCCTTTCACCGCGCCGGTTTTCGCGTCAATGGCAGTGACGGTGCTGTCAGTGGTGTTACCAAACCACAGCGTTTGCGTAGCGTTATTGATCGTCGCACCGAACGGTTTCAGATCGTTATGAATAACCTGCGTCACCTCCAGCGTGGTCGGGTCGAGACGATAAACAATCCCGCCTTTGTCCAGTGAACGGCTTTGAGAAGTTGCGACCCACAGCGCATTTTCCTGCTGGCTGTAAGCCATTTCGTATGCGCCCTTACCGACCGCCTTGCGCAACATTTCTTCTGCCGCGTGAGCGCTGAAGCTCCCTGCCAGCAGTAAAGAGGTTAATAACAGTGAACGACGCAGACGCGGCGCGGACAGATGACGTAATGACATGACGACTCCCTTGAATAAAACACTATGTGCCTGCTCGACATTGCTTCCCTGACGCAAAGTCCTGGCTTTGCGTTCATTTTCAAATGCGAATAGTAATCATTATTTGGCATGAAGTGGAGCGTTATTTATTAAAACCGACGGCGAAAATAATCATTCGGTGCCATTATTTAACGAAAATAACGTTAATAATTTTCAAAAAATTACAAAAGGGTTAACATATGGACATATGTTCCGTTTGGTTCGTTTTACGAGTAGCTTTATGAAAATCCATTCCGTGCGCACGGCTGCGCTACCTGCCCTCCTTTTCCCGCTGATCGCAGTGGCCCAGACCAGCGCCAGCGATGAACAAACAATGGTTGTGACCGCCGCTCCGACCGCGGTCTCCGAACTCGATACCCCCGCGGCGGTCAGCGTCGTTAACGGGGATGAGATGCGCCAGGCGGCGCCACGAGTCAATCTCTCTGAATCGCTGGGCGCCGTACCGGGGCTGCAGGTTCAGAACCGACAGAACTATGCTCAGGATCTGCAGCTATCGATTCGCGGCTTTGGTTCCCGTTCCACCTACGGCGTGCGCGGGCTGCGCATTTACGTTGACGGCATTCCGGCCACCATGCCCGATGGCCAGGGACAAACCTCGAATATTGATATCGGCAGCGTCGAGAGTATCGACGTCCTGCGCGGGCCGTTCTCCGCGCTGTACGGCAACTCCTCAGGCGGCGTGATTAACGTGACCAGCCAGACCGGCAGCCAACCGCCGACCATCGAGGCCAGTAGCTATTACGGTAGCTTCGGCACCTGGCACTACGGTCTGAAGGCCACCGGCGCCGTCGGCGACGGCACCCACGCCGGTGACGTCGATTACACCGTGTCGACCAACCGCTTTACCACCCACGGCTATCGCGATCACAGCGGCGCGCGTAAAAATCTTGCCAACGCCAAACTCGGCGTGCGCATCAATGACGTCAGTAAGCTAACCCTGCTGTTTAACAGCGTGGATATCAAAGCCAATGACGCCGGCGGCCTGACCTACGATGAATGGCAGAATAACCCGCGCCAGTCGCCGCGCGGCGATCAGTACAATACCCGCAAATCGACGAAGCAGACCCAGGCGGGATTACGCTATGAGCGTCAGCTGAGCGAGCAGGACGACCTGAGCGTGATGATGTACGCCGGCGAGCGTGAAACCACGCAATATCAGTCAATCCCCCGCGCGCCGCAGCTCAATCCTGGCCATGCCGGCGGCGTGATTGACCTGACCCGCCACTATCAGGGGATCGATACCCGCTGGACCCACCGCGGCGAGCTGCTGGTGCCGGTCACCTTCACCACCGGCCTCGACTATGAAAACATGAGCGAGCGGCGCAAAGGCTTTGAAAACTTCGTGATGGTCAACGGCGCGCCGCAGTACGGCGAAGAGGGGAACCTGCGCCGTAACGAACGCAACCTGATGTGGAACATCGACCCCTATCTGCAGACCCAGTGGCAGCTGACGGACAAACTCTCCCTTGATGCCGGGGTGCGCTACAGCTCGGTGTGGTTCGACTCCAACGACTATTACATTACGCCAGGCAACGGCGATGACAGCGGTGACGCCAGCTACCATAAATGGCTGCCGGCCGGGTCGTTGAAGTACGCGGTCACCGAAGCATGGAACGTCTATCTCTCCGCCGGTCGCGGTTTTGAAACGCCGACCATTAACGAGCTCTCCTATCGTTCAGGCGACCAGAGCGGCCTCAATTTCGGCCTGCAGCCGTCGACCAATGAAACGGTCGAGATCGGCAGTAAGACGCGGGTCGGCAATGGCCTGTTTACCGCCGCCCTGTTCCAGACCAATACCGATAACGAGATTGTGGTGGATGCCAGCAGCGGCGGACGCACCAGCTACAAGAATGCCGGTAAAACCCGCCGTCAGGGGATGGAGCTGGGACTGGATCAACAGTTTGGCGAAAGCTGGCGTCTGAAAGCCGCGTGGACCTGGTTGGATGCCACCTACCGGACCAACGTCTGCGACGACGCCAGCTGCAACGGCAACCGTATTCCGGGGATCGCCCGTAATATGGGCTACGCCTCATTTGGCTATCAGCCGGATCGCGGCTGGTACGCCGGCAGCGATATCCGCTATATGAGCGATATTATGGCTAACGATGAGAACACCGCCAAAGCGCCGTCCTGGACGGTGGTCGGCCTGACCACCGGCTACAAGTGGAGCTATGGCAAGATGGACATGGATCTGTTTGGCCGCGTCGATAATCTCTTCGATCGCCGCTACGTCGGCTCGGTGATTGTCAACGAGTCCAATGGCCGCTACTACGAGCCGGCGCCGGGACGTAACTACGGCGTCGGGCTGAACCTCGCCTGGCGATTTGAGTAACCCCCGGCATCAGACCGTATAAACCTGACTCCCCGGTAGGTACCGCGCCACCGGGGAAACGGCCCGCATAACCTCGTCGCCCCGCGAAGCGCAGCGCCAGCGGGGAAACAGACCGCATAACCTCGTCGCCCCGCTAAGCGCAGCGCCAGCGGGGAATCATCCCCTCCACCATCATAATGCGGCATACTTCACGCTTTGATTTATCCTTTCTCGTCTGTTGTGCCCCAGAGCGTTACCCTTATCACAAATAACGCCCATAAAAAGGAGCCGCTATGGCACTGCCAATCATCCTTGATTGCGACCCGGGTCATGATGACGCCATCGCTATCGTTCTCGCCCTCGCCTCACCCGAACTTGACGTCAAAGCCATCACCTCCTCCGCCGGTAACCAGACGCCGGAGAAAACCCTGCGTAACGTGCTGCGCATGCTGACGCTGCTGCAACGCCAGGATATTCCGGTGGCCGGCGGCGCGCGTAAGCCGCTGATGCGGGAGCTGATCATCGCTGATAACGTTCACGGCGAAAGCGGGCTCGACGGCCCGGCGCTGCCGGAGCCTGATTTTGCCCCGCAGAGCGTTACCGCCGTGGAGCTGATGGCGAAAACGCTGCGCGAAAGCCCGCAGCCGGTGACGATTGTCGCCACCGGCCCGCAAACCAACGTCGCCCTGCTGCTCAACAGCCACCCGGAACTGCATGACAAGATCGCGCGTATCGTGATGATGGGCGGCGCGATGGTGCTCGGCAACTGGCAGCCCGCCGCCGAGTTTAATATCTACGTCGACCCGGAAGCGGCGGAGATCGTTTTCCAGTCGGGTATTCCGGTGGTGATGGCCGGGCTGGATGTCACGCATCGGGCGCAGATTCATGGCCTGGATATCGAACGTTTCCGCCAGCTCGGCAACCCGGTAGCCACCATTGTTGCCGAACTGCTCGACTTCTTTATGGAGTATCACAAGGATGCTAAATGGGGCTTCACCGGCGCCCCGCTGCACGATCCCTGCACCATCGCCTGGCTACTGAAGCCGCACCTGTTTACCAGCGTTGAGCGCTGGGTCGGCGTGGAAACCCAGGGGAAATATACCCAGGGCATGACGGTGGTCGATTATTACTTCCTCACCGGCAATCAGCCAAATACCACGGTCTTGCTGGATGTCGACCGGGAGGGGTTTGTCGACCTGTTAGCCGAGCGGCTGGCGTTTTATGGCTGACTTTAGATTCTGCGAGACGTTAAAGGCTGCGATACTGCCTTCTGGATAAAGACGAGCCGACCGGAAGCGTCGGCAGTTTGCAGAGTATCAGGCGACGAGTTTGTCAGGCGCAGGCCCTGTCCGCTCGTTCGTCAATAACCCTGCCTTTGGTCTGTCCAGGTTGGATCTATCAGAGGCTGGCAGTACCGTTAATTTCAGTATCATGGCCGACAAACAGCGTTTACATGGGAAAGATATTCAAGGATAACGGCTTCGAAGAGCCGTTATGACTAGTGGTGTATCAGGTCCAGTATTCATATCCATCGCCATGGATCCAGACAATCCCTCCCGGACATTCCTCAAATGTGAACCACAAGCCAGAGTATAAGTCCTCTTCACATGTAGGTAGCGCCTTTCTATATCGTTCTATTTTCTCCTCGATAGTTCCATCCAGAAATTTATCGTGCTTTCCTAATTTCACTCGTCCTTCAGAAAGCAGGCATTTAATTAACTTTAGAAAAATATCAATCCTTTCTTCATACGATAGCTCTATGTCCTCAAAGTTTTCTGAAACAATTGCCGACCATATAGTACTTATAGATGAATCTTCCAACGACTGGACAAGTAAATTATATTTTTCTTTATTATAAAGCATACGACCTCACCTAAATTTAATTTCAATTTTTCTTTACCTTCCCCTGAATCTCACTTAGTTTTTGATTCCCAATAATACCTATCGTCCAGCAAGCCTTTGTTTTATCCGAGCTTTCAGAATAGCTCCTCAGATTTATAGTACTACCATCATCTAACTTTGCATAGAACCTACCTGGAGCTGTGGGTATTTCTATTAAAGGTTTCCCCCCGGTTAGTGATTGGGCATAATCGAATATTTGTTGTTGCGAAAGTCCCTCAGTTGCAAACACTTTAGTATTCCCCTGTATGTTACTCCCTCCATCACCCAACACCTGCGCAAACTCCTTCCCGAACACATTGAGCTTATCGCTACTCTGTTTTGGATCAAACACTTTAACTAACTGGTCAGTATTGGTTTTCTGAATATCGCGGACATAATCTGCCGTTTTCGTAGAAAGATTCGTTCCGGCGGCTGTTTCTCCTTTGATAAAACTGGCAACAGACTGAGTATTCGCCAGAACCAGCTCGGGGGCCGTACCAACCAGAGTCATTCTACCTGCGGTCAGTGCCATACCTCCGCCGCTGGCAGCAGCCACGATAATCGCCGCTTCCCTCCGGGCCTGAACGCGTTTAGCTGCCTCCTTATCCCCTTTATCTGCCGCCAGAATATCCCGCTGATTATCCAGAGCATATTGTTGCAGCATATGCTCCGTCATATTGTAACGGTAAACATTTTGCGCACTGTCTGCACCGCTATACGCGCCTTCGGGCGTATGCGTGGTCAACGCACCGGTTAACGCGCCAATCACGCGGGCCATTTGCTCTTTTGCCTCGTTACCGTTTAGTGCTTCCTGCAGACGCTGCAACTGGCGCTCTTGCTCATTCAGATTAGCGGGTTCGAACAACGAACTTTGCATGATGACGCCGGCCAGCTCCCCCGCCAGGGCACCAGCGGCCGATCCTTTCCCGTCCCCCCGCCCGATTTCCGCGCTGATGCCCGCCAGCACAGCATGGCTGACCGATTTCCCGGCCACTGACGTTCAGGTCTGTCTGCGCTTTAACATTGCTGAGGGTGATTTTTCCGGCCGTAGTCAGGGAAATATCCCGTTGGGTGGCGGTAACGCTGTTCAGGTTGACTCCCACCCCGTCCTCGGTGGCAACAAGGCGGATTTTTCCGGCATACATCCCGTCCAGCGCCTTAGTGTCGACGGCAAGCTGAGGCTTTGCTCCCTCGCCGGTAATCGGTTTTACCGTGCCATCTGAGTTGATTCAGGGACAGTTGATAGGGGGATGCGATAAGGGAAAGCGCGGATAGCGCGCTTGCGTGTGATGCGGGCTAGCGATCGGGGCGTAGGCCCCGGTCAGCGCAGCAAGACCGGGGGCAGTGTTTGTTATTCGTCAGGCGAAACGCGGATGACCACTTTGCCGAAGTTCTCTCCCTTCAGCAGGCCAATCAGCGTCTGTGGTGCATTTTCGAGGCCCTCAACGAGCTGCTCGCGGTATTTGATTTTTCCTTCCTGCACCCAGCGCCCCATCTCCTGCTGGAATTCGGCAATACGATGCCCGTAGTCCTGGCCGATAATAAAGCCCTGCATCCGGATCCGTTTTTTCAGCAGCGTCGCCATCAATAGCGGCAGACGATCCGGCCCTTCCGGCAGTTCGGTCGCATTATAGCCGCTCACCAGGCCGCACACCGGTACCCGCGCCGAGGTATTGAGCAGCGGCAGCACGGCATCAAACACCTTGCCGCCGACGTTTTCATAGTAAACGTCAATGCCCTGCGGGCAAGCCTGCGCCAGCTGTTCGGCAAAATCAGGCGCGCGGTGATCGAGGCAGACGTCAAAGCCCAACGTCTCAACGGCATAACGGCATTTCTCGCTGCCGCCGGCAATCCCCACCGTCCGACATCCCTTCAGCTTCGCGATCTGGCCGACCGTACCGCCCACCGGCCCGGTGGCCGCGGCCACCACCAGCGTTTCTCCCGCCTTCGGCTGACCGATATCCAGCAGCCCCATATAGGCCGTAAAACCGGGCATCCCGAGGATGCCGAGCGCCCACGACGGGTGTTGCGGATGTTCGCCCAGCTTCACCAGCCCGTTGCCATCGGAGAGTTCAAAATCCTGCCAGCCGCCGTAGCTCAGCACCCACTCTCCCGGTTTAAAGTCAGCGTGGTGAGACGCTTCAACGCGACTCACCGTTCCACCGACCATCACGGCGCCGATGGCAACCGGCGGCGAGTAGGACGGTGCATCGCTCATGCGCCCGCGCATGTAGGGGTCTAACGAGAGATAAACCGTGCGCAGAAGCACTTGCCCGGGACCGGGCGTCGGGGCATCGCTCTCTTCCAGACGGAAATTATCCCCTGTCGGCTCGCCGTGCGGGCGAGAAGCCAGTACCCAGCGGCGGTGACGTTGCGGATGAAAAGCCATAGCAAACTCCTCTTGTTTAGGACCTGTACTGAGGCTAGTCGCAATTGCCGCCGCGCACATTGGCATTATGAGGCAGATTGATTTAATCGCACCACCAGATAGGTGCAGGAGGTGCTGGACTCATTGATAAAACGGCAGTCGTTAGGCGGCCCCAACTCGAGGCAATCACCGGCCCGCATCTCATGCCGGGTCGCGCCCTCGACAAACACCAGCTCCCCCTGTTGCAGCCAGATCAGCTGACGCGCCAGCGCGTAGGAGGCGGCGGGCATCGGCACATCGCTACCCGCCGGCAGCTCCACCTGCACCAGGTCGATGGGCAGATCGCTACGCGGCGACACGTGACGCCGTAAATAGTGGCTTTGCGGATCGCGCCAGACCGGCTGCTGGGCAAAGCGCAGCAGTTTACCTTCCTGCATCTCCGCTCGGGCAATCAGCGTCGACATACTGATGCCGAAAGCACCGGACAGCCGCCCGAGCATCGATGCCGTCGGGCTACTCTCGCCGCGCTCGATCTTGTGGATCATAGCGCGTGAGGCGCCAGCGCGTTCGGCCAGTTCGCTGAGCGACCAGCCGCGAGATTCGCGTTCGATACGGATACGGGCGCTAATGCGCTGATTCATATTGTCTTCAATAGTATTCATAGCGTAGTACTATAGTGTATGAATCAATCTCAGACAAGGCGAGCGCGGGCAAAGCCAGCCCCGTACCCTCTGGCCACGCCGCCCCGCTATACCTGCCCACAGACAACAGCTCTTGATAAATTTCTTGCTAAAACAGATGACAGCATTGCGTACATTATTGTAATAATATCGTACTACTATAGTGTACAGAGATTGAGTTGAGGTTTGCTATGACCATTCGTTACGCCTGCAAAGAAGATTGCGCGGCGATTGCCGAAATTTACAACCACGCGGTGCTGCACACCGCCGCCATCTGGAATGACAAAACCGTCGATACCGATAACCGCATCGCCTGGTTTGAAGCGCGTCAGCTGGCAGGCTACCCGGTTCTGGTGAGCGAAGAAAACGGCGTGGTGACCGGCTATTCTTCGTTTGGCGACTGGCGCGCATTTGACGGCTTTCGCCATACCGTCGAACATTCAGTCTACGTCCACCCCGACCATCAGGGTAAAGGATTAGGCCGCAGCCTGCTGGTGGCGCTGATTAAGGAGGCTCGTCGCCTGAACAAACATGTCATGGTGGCCGGTATCGAAGCGCAAAACCAGGCCTCTTTGCATCTGCATGAAACGCTCGGGTTTGTCACCACCGGGCAGATGCCGCAGGTCGGCACAAAATTTGGCCGCTGGCTGGATCTGACCTTTATGCAGCTCCAGCTCGACGATCGTCGCGATCCGGACGCCAGCGCATGAACGCTTCGCTGACCCTCGCCTGTCTGATTGCCGCAGGCGTCGGACTGGTGGTGCAAAATACGCTGATGGTGCGCATTACGCAGTCCGCCTCCACAATACTCATTGCGATGCTGCTGAACTCGCTGGTGGGGATTGTGATTTTCGTTACCATCCTGCTGCTGCGCCACGGTGCGGCGGGCTTTCAGGAGCTGGCGCTCAGCATAAAATGGTGGACGCTCATTCCAGGATTACTGGGATCGTTTTTTGTCTTCGCCAGCATCAGTGGCTATCAGAACGTTGGCGCCGCCACCACTATCGCGGTGCTGATTGCCAGCCAACTGGTGGGGGGATTAGCGATGGATATCATTCGCGCTCACGGCGTACCGTGGCGGGCGTTGCTGGGGCCGCTGTGCGGCGCGGTGATGCTGGTGGCAGGCGCCTGGCTGGTGGCCAGACGCCAGTTTTAGCGCGCAATATCAGAGAATGGCGCCGCCTTTATTCAACTGCTCGCGGCGCGTTTCCTGCTCTTCATGCTGCTGACGGCCGTGATGGGCAATCGTGGTGCGTAAACGCTGCTGCTGGGTATAGCGTTCGTCGCGGCTCAGCTCAGCATCGTCACTCAGCGCCACCAGCAGTTCATTCATGTGAGTAATCACCCCTTCGGCGATCGCCGCATCGACACGGGCGATAACGTCATCCAGATGTGCCATATGTGCTCCTTTCGGCTTAGTTCAATTTAACCTTCGAAAAATCGCTCCCCATCAGGCTCACACTATACCCGCTAACGTTGCTGCGCGTGGCGTAGAAGGTTTTCCCGGTCGCCAGGGTAATCCATGGCGCCTGCTGATAAAAGATCTCTTGCGCCTGACCATATAGCGCGGCGCGTTGTTGCGGATCGCTGACCAGGATCGCTTTTTTGACCAGCGCGTCATACGACTTATCGCACCAGCGGGCAACGTTGGAGCCGCTCTTGATATTATCACAGCTCAGCAACGTCCCGGCAAAGTTGTCCGGGTCGCCATTGTCCGACATCCAGCCAAACAGGGCGCTGTCGTGTTCGCCTTTACGCATGCCGGAGAGATATTCCCCCCACTCATAGGTGACGATTTTGGCCTTGATGCCCACTTTGCTCCAGTCGTTCTGAATCATTTCAGCAATGCGGCGCGAATTGGGGTTGTAGGGGCGCTGTACCGGCATCGACCACAAGGTCACCTCCGCCCCTTTTTCCAGCCCGGCCTGCTTCAGCAGCGCTTTAGCCTTTTGCGGATCGTAGGCGTAATCCGGCAGATCTTTCTTATAACCGAGCATATTCGCCGGCAGTGGAGATTTGGCCACCACGCCCGAATCCATAAACACCGCTTTGACGATTGCCTGTTTGTCGGTGGCGTAGTTCAGCGCCTGACGTACCAGCACGTTATCAAACGGTTTTTTCTCGGTATTAAACGCCAGATAGCCGACGTTCAGCGCTTCAACAGCATGCAGCGCCAGATCTTTATTGCCCTTGATCGCGGCAAACTGCACCGGCGACGGCGCCGGGATAATCTGACATTCGTTGGTTTGCAGCTTCGCCAGGCGAGTCTCGACATTCGGGGTGATGGAGAAAATCAGATGCTTTGTCGGCACCTCGCCTTCCCAATAATGCGGATTGGCAATGTAGCGGATAAGCGAATCGACTTTATACTGCTGAAGCGCATACGGACCGGTCCCGACAGGCCAGGTATCAACATACTCCGGCGTGCCTTTCTTCATCATGGCATCGGCGTATTCCGCGGAGAGTATTGAGGCAAAATCCATTCCCCAGTCGGCGAGGAAGGCGGCATTCGGCTCCGTCAGTACAAACTGGACATGATAATCATCGACCTTTTTCACCTCTTTAATCAGCTTATCCAGCCCGACATCGTGAAAATATTCATAGTTGCCTTGCGAAACGTTATGGTACGGATGTTTCGCATCCTGTTGACGCAGGACGGAGAACAGCACGTCATCGGCGTTGAAATCGCGGGTCGGAGTAAAGTACTTATTGCTGTTGAACTTCACTCCTTTACGCAGGGTAAAGGTCCAGGTTTTGCCATCTGGCGACACGGTCCACGCAGTGGCCAGCGAAGGGATCGGCGTGTTTTTAACCGGATCAAAGGTGATCAGACGGTTGTAGAGCACCTGTGAGCTGGCCACAAACGAGGGGCCGGAGCTGGCAATCTGTGGGTTAAATGATTCCGGCGAGGCTTCGGAGCAATAGATCAGCGTATCGTTACCGGCCGCCCATGCGACGCCGGCCGGCAGCCATGCGCTTAACGCCAGCGCAATCAACGTTTTCCCTGTAGACATGGTTATAAACCTTATCAATTTGTTATAAGTGCTCTAATAACAGCACAGCGGCATGCAACCGGCAAATAATCAATCGGTATCAGGTTATGCTGAAAGCGCTGTTTTCGCCGGTTTATTGTCCAGTCCGGGCCAGCCTGCTGAAGTTGTGAACTGCCTATAAAAGCCGAAAAAAAACGTGCGATAACCGCCCTGCCTGCTCCACGCGGTCTCGTCGCCCGATACACTCGGAAAACCGCAGAACGCCGCACAACGAGGTTTTCCCATGACAATAACCTGCAACTTATATACCCAAGGCCAGTGGCATGATGCTGAAGGCCAGGCCACCTTTACCCGTGCCAATCCGCTCAGCGAACAGCCCGCGTCCATCGCATCGGCGGCAAGCCTGGCCGATGCCCGACGCAGCGTCGAAGCCGCCGCTGCCGCCTTCCCGCAATGGCGCGATACGCCCCCCGCCGAACGTCGTCGCCTGCTGCTGGAGGCGGCGGAGCAAATGCAGCATCGTGAAGCAAAATTCATCGCCGCCATGTCAGCTGAGACGGGTGCGACGGCGCACTGGGCGGGTTTTAACGTTCATCTTGCCGCCGACATTTTGCGTGAGGCCGCCGCCCTCACCACCCAGATTGAAGGGCAGATTATTCCGTCTAATGTACCGGGCAATCTGGCCATGGCCGTGCGTCAGGGGGCTGGGGTGGTACTGGGGATGGCGCCGTGGAATGCGCCGCTGATCCTCGCCACGCGCGCGGTTGCGACACCGTTAGCCTGCGGGAATACGGTGATCCTGAAAGGGGCGGAGATGTCGCCCGCCAGTCAGGCGCTGATTATTGATGCGCTGGCTGCGGCGGGATTACCGGACGGCGTCGTGAACTATCTCACCTGCGCGCCGGCGGATGCGCCCGCGCTGGTGGAGTCGCTTATCGCCCATCCGGCAGTGCGCCGCGTCAACTTTACCGGCTCCACGCCGGTCGGACGCATTATCGCCCGCACCTGCGGAGAGCACCTGAAACCGGCAGTGCTTGAACTCGGCGGCAAAGCGCCGCTGCTGGTCCTCGACGATGCCGATCTCGAACAAGCGGCGGCCGGCGCCCTCTTTGGCGCATTCGCTAACGCCGGGCAGATCTGTATGTCGACCGAGCGCATTATCGTCGACCAATCAATAGCCGACGCCTTTATCGCTCTGCTCAGTCGCCGCGCGGCAACGTTGCCCGCCGGGCTGATGGGGCCGGTTGTCGATATGAAGACCGTCACACGCTGCAATGAGTTGATTGACGACGCGCTGACCAAAGGGGCCCGGCTTTTAACCGGTGGTAAAGCCGACACCACTCAGATGCGCGCCACCCTGCTTGATGGAGTGACCCGCAGCATGCGGATATGGCAGGAGGAATCCTTTGGCCCGGTAAAAGCCATTATCCGGGTGCAGGGTGAGCAGGAAGCGCTGACGGTAGCCAACGAAAGCGAATACGGGCTCTCCTCGGCGGTATACAGTCGCGACACCGCCAGGGCGTGGAATGTAGCCCAGAGATTGCAAACCGGCATTTGCCACATTAATGGCCCCACCGTGCACGATGAAGCGCAAATGCCGTTTGGCGGCTGCAAAGCTTCCGGCTACGGACGCTTCGGCGGCCGCGCAGGTATTGCCGAGTTTACCGAACTACGCTGGATAACGCTGCAGACCAGTCCGCGCGAACTGCCGTTTTAACCCCCGGATCTGCCGGTTAGCCCGTTCTCCTAACCGGCTTAAACCGCGCCAGTGAGCAGCCGTTGTGCGGAAGGCTGACCGCGGAACGGTCGCAATGCCATTGCGACCGCACGCCACGGCGAAAGGTTGCGGGTCCCTAACCAGCGCATCTCCTGCCAACCGGGCAGAAAAAGTCGTTCCCGCTGAACGCCAGCGTCTACGCACGCCACGGCTGGCGGTTCCGTCCTCCGCGCGGTCGGGCAAACTAATCACCCCGGCGATATTTCGCCGTCCGCCTGAGCACGGCTGAAGAATTGCGCCATACAATCGGCCAGGGCAACGGGATTCTCCCAGGCCATAGAGTGGCCCGCATCCGGCACCACCAGCAGCGGAATACCTGCGGCGACAACATCGTCAGCCTCCTGAGCAGGAAGCGACAGTTCACCATAAATCAGCGCCTTGCGGCAGGATAATTGCTGAAAGCGCGCGAACCAGGACGGCGACACCCCATCAACCAGGCTGCTGGCCCCTCGCCATACCGCCCAGGGGGCGCTGTTTTGCAGACACCCGGCCCAGGGAGAGGTTTCCGCTGCCAGCAAATCGGCAAAGCCGCGCGCCACAAACCCGGCTTCCGGTTGGGCGGCGATAGCCCGACTGTACATGCCACCACCGGCATAAAGATTGGGTTCGGAGACCAGCAGAGCCTGGACGCGGCGGCCCAGAAGCTCAGCCGCTTCAATGGCAATACTGCCGCCCATGCTGTGCCCGAACAGTGAGCAGCGGGTCAGTTGCAGACTGTCAAGCAGCTCCACAACAACCCGCGCCTGTTCAGCGGTGCCGTAACCAAAGGATCCAGGCTTGTCGCTATAGCCAAAGCCTGGCAGGTCGATCAGCAGGGCCCGCTGACCGGAAAAAGCCGGATCGGTCACCACGCCTGGATAATCATAAGAGGATGCACAACCCAACCCGTGAATAAAGACCACCGGATCGCCGTGCCCTGGGAAATCGAACCAGCGCACGGTCGCGCCAGCGAATGAGGAAAAATAGCTCTTCATAAGGTTACCCCGCCAACAGTTACTGTATTTTTATACAGTAACATTATGACGGTTGCCATCGCTTTATGCTGTCAGAATAACGAGACCAGCAGCGCCATCGGAAAGCTAAACGGCCAGGTGGCGCCAATCAACAGTGCGGCCAGCAGGCGAATCAACCGGCTTTCTTTTGTCAGAAACCAGCTAATGATCGCACAAATACATCCCATAACTGCATAAAAAACCAGCATCTTCTGGTATAAGGTCATTCTTCTTCCTTCCCTGATAAGCCTCATTATGATACGGAGATGAGCGGCACCAGGAGTGCGACACAGTCCGCAAAATCACACAATGAATAGCGCGCTTAATCAGCGGAAAACAGCCAATTCATCCTTGTCTGATAGCACTTCCTTTCGCCTCGTACTATACCTGTAGAGGCTTACTCATAAAGGTGGCGTTATGGATGTTTCCAGCAAAACCGTAATTCTGATTAATGTCGGCGTAGCTTTCGCGCTTATCAGCCTGTTATCTGTTCGTTTTGGTTGGTTTTACTGATTTTATTCAGCAAAGAAACCTAAAAAAGCAGCCTCTGCGGGCTGCTTTTTTACGCTTTAATCGCGACGGTTTTATCCGCGCGGGTCCGAGCCTGAAGCTCGGCATTAGCCTTTATATATTCAGGGTTATAGTCAGGCAGCAGATTAATTTTTTCATTATCCCATTCAGCCGCTGCGCAGATGGACTCGCTGACCCCCTGCTGTTCACAAAGGCTAATATGCCGGGCAGGTAAATTGCCATACACCATTGCCGTGGCGCAGGCCACTGACAGAAAAAAAGCTATTTTTTTCAAAACAAGATCAACGTCAAAGTAACAAATTATGACAAATGTTCGCATGAGCCTGCCTGTAAAGTCAAACCTCAAACATCCTTTTACCCCCTGGCCGCCGCGGCCGGACAGTGTTTTTTAACATTTGATCTACACAATGTAGTAGAACAAGTAGTAGAACAAAATGTAGTGGAACCCAAAGAGGCCTCTGTCGATCCCCTTTCATTCTCCAGCGTCCATCTCTGCAGCTTACTGGACAATATGAACAATTTGTCCTCATTGCCTCCATGAAAGTAATCTGCTCAGGTGAAATTAAAAGGGAATAACTGTCTGATGTCTTACATGACGTCGCGAAAGGTTCGACGAATAATAAAAATAGTGTATAAGAACAAACCTAAAAAACATCATAAATCATACGGTAAATTAATGAAGGATAATAAAAAAAACTCCGGAAATTGACTAAAAATGCGGAAGAACTTACACAATCCGCTCAAGAAAACCAGTAAACAAAACACCACAACACACTGTTTTATAACAAATAAACAAATCAACCGTCTATTTTAGATACTGACTGACAATGCACTTATCAGTAAATATCATTTGCGTTCTCATCTTTTAGAAATTACATTCTTAATTGCATATTTTGACCTTTTTTGCTTTTACTCATTTATTTTGGGGTGGTACATGTCTGGAATTATTGTGCTTATTGTGGCACTGCTATTGCTGGTAATTGCAGCGTATAATCTGGTTTCTTACATTCGCGATCGTCGCCAGTCTGGTTTACCGACAAAAAAATCAAAGCGATAGCTCGACGCGCGCGTGACAACATCCTGCGGATACGCCAGAAAACATTTTACTCACTGCGACTTCATGGGTGACAAATAACACCACAGTTCATGCGGGAAATAGAACATTCCGGCATCTCTACGTCCCTCTCTTACCAATTGTGCCGACGTTACAGCCACCAAAAAAAACCCCTGTATTCAATACAGGGGTTTTATTGTGGATTGCCGCAGCGACGGAAATGTTATCTGATGAGTTTTCTGTCTGTCCGCGCTGAAAGGCAGATTACACGCCCCACCCGGCGCTTATCTCCGGCACTCATTGGCTTAGCTCTTGAAGGGGCATAAGAATCCTCTCATATTTCACTGCTTCTGTTTTAGCAATAACTGCCATTGTGACTATTAGCAAGCTAATGCACGCAGAGAGTGACTATCCCGGCCGTAACAAGCTCGCGATCGCCCAGGCACCGCCTCATACTTATAGCCGACCCCTGAAGGTTGCCCCATCCGCAGCAGCAGGCATAAAAAAGGCCGCCCCGGCGACCTTTATCTTTCACATCAGCTTGATCCTGACGTCGTATCCGTCAAGACCCGACATGGTTTCGTGAGCAACAAACTCAATTTCAGAGACTTCTTGCCCCGTTTTCTTGCGCAGTTCTGCAACCTTTTTGCTAATCAGCGCCGAGATCTCTTCTTCAGCTTTACGAGTCAGCTCTTCGCTTTTCATTGGTCAACTCTCCTTGAATTTCACGATGTCGTTTAGCGTAAGGGTTGTCCCGCGTTAGCCGAAAGCCAACCCTAATCCATTATAAACAATAGGTTATCTTCATTGAAGCTGTTTTTTGTCATCGGTTGTTAGTGATATCGAGCCCCGTATCACAACGCCATTTTTTAAGCATAGTACGCCCACCCTGCAGAGGAAAGAACATGGCGGTCAGACCGTTTTTCCGCTTGAAGAGCCTCCCGGATTTGCCCAGGTCTTTGGTATAGATTGTCTCTTCTGCATCGGTAAAATTGCCTGCGGCATAGGCGCTCATGTGCCAGCCCTCTAGTGCTATTGATGCAAATTGCTGCCATGTCGTGTCAATTCGACGCACTCCCTGCCGAATACTATTCCACGCCATCAGATACCGCCTACAGAACGGCGATGTATTGCGATAAACAGGGATACTGAGAGCCATTTCCCGGCTTTGCTACTGTATTTTCTTTAACTGCACGCGAAAATACGCAATATTTAACAGCAGATCGGCGGAGAGTATTTCATCAGCCCCCTTCAGATTGTCACTATAAGGAAGAATGAATAATGGCGAGGACTTATTATCTCGGTTGTGTTCTGCTGCTGGCCTCCTCATCCGCCAGTGCGGGATGCTGGGTTATTGAAAACTTGCGGGGTTCTGGCGCCTATGAGTACAACCAATTTGCCATTAAAAACGATGGTTTCGCCGAGAAAGTAGTGGTGGTAAATATTGATAAAAAATCCCCTTCCGTGACCGACAGCATCATGAACTACACCGTGTTAAGCCCAACGGCCATGACCGGAACCTATGCCACGGAGCTGGGGCTGACTATCCAGACATGGCAAATTTCCACCGATGAGACCAAAGCGATGATGACGATTAACCGAACCAACAAAAATAACGTCTTACAGGATGCCGTCGCATCTTTTATCGGCGATGTTAAAGCCAGATGTGACCATTAATCTCTCCTGTTGCTGCGCTCCTTGGACAATTCAGGCAGCCATAGCGCGGCGACGATCTCCGAACGGCACCTTCGCCGTTCACGGTTCAGCGGCTTCCCCATCATGGCGGCAACAGACATTCGGCTTCTGTCGGCATTTAATGTTTTATCATCATGGTCTCTCACCTCCGTTTATCGCCGGGTGCGGTGTGTTATAACTAAGTACCCCCGGAAAGCAGGGCCACGGAAAAGTCTAAAACATAACTTTGGAGAGTGTTGACAGGTGCACGCGATAAGAAAGTTCAGTCTGATTTGGTGTATTAGTTTAACCGGTTGTGTTGTCGCCGATATGGATTCAAGTAACTATGACTATTTTCCATATGTTCAGACGTTCCAGAATCCGCAGACGATGGGCCATACTAACGTGCAAAAACGCCGAAATGATTTGTACGAGTGCGGCGTGGACAGAAAGTTTTCGCTCAATTCATGGGATAACAAATTCATTCGTAACGGTGTGCCGCCCGGTGAAACAATAGCAGAGCACGACGCCAGAACTAAAAAAATCGAGGACTGTATGAAGTCAAAAGGATATGTACTTCTGGATTTCTCGGAATGCGGACCACGAAAAAAACCGAGCGGTTTGTGTAATTAGCGCTGGTTCGATAAAGTCAGGCCCCGGACTGGATTAACAACCACGCCCCTGATGGTGTGGATTATGAGCCCGTCACCAGCTCAGGTCATTGTCTGGCGGAAGATGGAAGCGTCGCTCCCCTACCATTACCAGCGCCACCGGGTTCAAACACCGGAAAGCGCATGAGTCTCGACATACATTTGCATTCCGGGCAATAAACGCCGGGGCAAACCCACGTTTTATCACCTACCAGTACACCTCTGCACAAATGGTTTTCAGCGTTTACGGGAAAGGGATGTGCGCCCAAAATGGCGATCAGATTGCCCTGTTGAACAGTCATGCTGACCTCAATGTCGCACAGATGCCCCATAAAAAAGTGGCTGGAATATAAAAACAATTTATTACAGCCACTTAACATCACATCAATGCTTTATCATCACATGACGCACGACGGTGTAGTCTTCCAGGCCGTACATCGACATATCCTTACCATAGCCGGAAAGTTTCTGCCCACCGTGCGGCATCTCGCTGACCAGCATAAAGTGCGTATTGACCCAGGTACAGCCGTACTGCAGACGCGCGCTCAGACGATGAGCCCTGCCCACATCGCGAGTCCATACCGACGAAGCCAGGCCGTACTGCGAGTCGTTGGCCCATGCCAGCACCTGATCTTCATCGCTGAACGACGTCACGCTGACCACCGGGCCAAACACCTCACGCTGAACAATATCATCCTCTTGCTTTGCGCCAGCCAGCAGCGTCGGCTGATAGAAATATCCCTTGCCAGCCACCTGACTTCCTCCGGTCACCACCTGGATATGCGGTAACGCGCGTGCAGCTTCAACCGCTGCGCTGACCCGCTCCAGATGCGCCTGAGAACTCAGCGGCCCCAGTTCAGTGGCGGGATCGTCCGGCTGGCCAATTTTCAGCGTGGCCACGGCCGCGCCCAGTTTCTCCACCAGCCGATCGTAGATCCCCTGCTGGGCGTAAATGCGACAGGCAGCGGTACAATCCTGCCCGGCATTATAAAAACCGAAGGTTCTCACCCCTTCCACCACGGCATCGATATCCGCATCGTCAAACACGATCACCGGCGCTTTGCCGCCCAGTTCCATATGCGTGCGTTTTATCGATGAAGCCGTATGGCCGATAATATGGGCGCCGGTGGCAATCGACCCGGTGAGCGACACCATGCGCACTTTCGGATGGCCGGTCAGCGGATCGCCCACGGTTTTACCTCGGCCAAACAGCACGTTCAGCACGCCGGCAGGGAGAATCTCTCTGGACAGCTCAGCCAGCTTCAGCGCCGTCAGCGGCGTAATCTCTGACGGCTTGATGACCACGCAGTTGCCGGCCGCCAGCGCCGGCGCCAGCTTCCACGCCGCCATCATTAACGGATAGTTCCACGGCGCGATAGAGGCCACCACGCCAACCGGATCCCGGCGAATCATCGAGGTGTGCCCCTCCAGGTATTCGCCCGCCGCCATGCCCGGCAGACAGCGTACCGCGCCGGCAAAGAAGCGGAACACATCGGCGACGGCGGGCAGCTCATCGTTCATCACGCAGTGCAGCGGTTTGCCGCAGTTTAAGGACTCCAGCTTCGCCAGCGCTTCAGCGTGGTCGGTAATCGCCTCCGCCAGCTTTAACAGAGAGTCCGCGCGGGTTTTCGGCGTCGTCTGGCTCCAGCTGACAAAAGCCCGATCCGCTGCCTCAACCGCCGCGTTGACCTGGGCCTCCGTAGCTTCCGCAATCTCCAGAATGACCTCACCATTAGCAGGATTGAATACTGGCACCATTTCGCCTTCACCCGCCACTAACTCACCGTTAATCAAAAGGTTATGTTGCATAGCATTATCCTGTAGAAATAAATTATTTACTGTTTTCAGCGCTCATGTCGCTATCACGGGTAAGCCACCAGGCACCCAAAATGGGTATCGTCGTCACCAGCATCACCAGCAACGCGACCACGTTGGTCACCGGTACATCGCGCGGGCGCCCCAGCTGATTCAACAACCACAGCGGCAAGGTCCGCTCATGTCCGGCGGTAAATGTCGTAACGATAATTTCATCAAACGATAACGCGAACGCCAGCATTCCTCCCGCCAGCAGCGCCGATCCCAGATTCGGCAGCACCACATAGCGAAAGGTCTGCCAGCCCGTTGCGCCTAAATCCATTGATGCCTCCACCAGACTCCACGACGTCCGGCGAAAACGGGCGATGACATTATTGAACACCACCACCACGCAAAACGTGGCATGCCCCACGACGATAGTGAGCAGGCCAGGTTCCAGATTAATCGCCTTAAAGGCCGTCAACAGCGCAAGTCCGGTAATAATCCCCGGCAGCGCGATCGGCAACAGCAGCAGTAACGACACGGCATTTTTGCCAAAAAACGTACTGCGCCATAATGCGCCTGCAGCCAACGTGCCAAGTACCAGCGCAATCGCCGTCGACATCGCGGCGATTTTAAGTGACAACGTCACGGCTTCGATAATATCGCTGCGCCCTGCCGCCTCGCTGAACCAGCGGAGCGTCAGCCCCTGAGGTGGAAAGCTAAAGGCGGCATCTTCGGTATTGAACGCATACAGCGCGATAATCAGCAGCGGAAAATGGAGGAAAATCACTCCGCCCCAGGTGGCGACTTTGAGGAACAGCGGTGCCCGTTCAGAGTGCATCGAACGCTCCCAGGCGCTTCACGAACGCCAGATAGAGGGCAATCAGCACAATCGGTACCAGGGTAAATGCGGCTGCCATCGGCATGTTGCCGATCGCCCCCTGCTGGGAATAGACCATATTGCCAATAAAGAAGCCGGGCGGCCCCACCAGCTGCGGAACGATAAAGTCCCCCAGCGTCAGGGAGAAGGTAAAAATCGATCCGGCGGCAATGCCAGGGATCGCCAGCGGCAGAACCACGTGGCGGAACGTCTGCCGCGGGCGGGCGCCAAGATCGGCGGAAGCCTGAAGCAGCGAAGGCGGCAAGCGTTCCAGCGCCGCCTGTACCGGCAGGATCATAAACGGCAGCCAGATATAGACGAACACCAGAAAACGGCCGAGGCCTGAGGTCGACAGCGTATTTCCGCCGACCGCCGGAATCGTCAGTACCAGGTTCAACACCTCCTCCAGCCCGAGATGCCCGAGAAACCATTGCGCCACGCCATCTTTCGCCAGCAGTAACGTCCAGGCGTAGGCCTTCACGATATAGCTCGCCCACATGGGCAGCATGACGGCAATATAGAAGAATGCTTTCATTTTGCCGCGGGTATAGCGAGCCATATACCACGACATCGGCAAAGCCAGCACCGCGCTGGCAATCGTCACCGACAGCGCCATCACCAGCGTGCGGACAATGATGTCGTAGTTCGCCGGATTAAACAGCGCTTTAAGGTTGGCAAGCGTCAGATCCGTGGTGACCGACATGGTGAAATCATCAAAGGTATAGACGCTTTGCCACAGTAAAGTCAGCAGCGATCCCAGATAGACAATGCCGAACCACATTAACGGACCCAGCAGGAGTAAGAACAGGCCCAGCGATGGCCTGCGCCAGAAGAGTCCGGACAGACGCCCGGACGGCGCGCGTGGAATGACCATCGTCATCTCAGCCCCCTTGTTCCAAAGGCACCATCGCCGAACGTGACCACGAAGCCAGCACCGTTTGTCCGGTCTGCGGCGCGCTGGATGCCATCCCGCCATCGCTGTTCGCCTGGCTGACCAGCAGCTTGTCGCCATTCGCCAGCTTCAGTTCGATACGCGTTGCGGCCCCCTGGTACTGAACCGCCTGCACCACGCCCTGAACCTGCACTTCTCCGCCGCTGTTCAGGCGAATATGTTCCGGTCGCAGTGACCAGACCCCGCGCATCCCGCACAGCCGGGCGGCAAGATCGCTATCAAATACGTTAGCGGTACCGACGAAGCCGGCGACAAACGCGGTTTTGGGACGCAGATAGAGATCGTGCGGGGCATCAACCTGCTCGATACGCCCGTTATTAAAGACCGCCACCCGGTCGGACATCGACAGCGCTTCGCCCTGGTCGTGGGTGACGAAGATAAAGGTGATCCCCAGCGTCTGCTGGAGCTTTTTTAGTTCAACCTGCATCTGCTCGCGCAGCTTTAGGTCCAGCGCGCCGAGCGGCTCATCAAGCAGCAGCACCCGCGGTTCATTCACCAGCGCACGGGCAATCGCCACCCGCTGCCGCTGTCCGCCGGAGAGCTGTGACGGTTTGCGGGTGTGCACAAAGCCGAGGGCCACCTTTTCCAGCGCCTCCTGCGCGCGAAAATGGCGCTCCTTTTTACCGATGCCTTTGACCATCAGCCCGTAGGCAACGTTATCGAGGATCGACATATGCGGAAACAGCGCATAGTCCTGAAAGACGGTATTCACGTCGCGCTGCCACGGCGGCAGCTCACTGGCCTTGTGCCCGTAAATTGAAATCGCCCCGCCGGAGAGCTGCTCAAATCCGGCGATCAGCCGCAGGCAAGTGGTTTTGCCGGAGCCGGACGGCCCCAGCATGGAGAAAAACTCGCCATCACGGATCCCCATGTTGACGCCGTCCACTGCGCGAACGTCACCATAGAAACGTGAGACGTTGTGAAACTCTACCGCGTACGTCATGTTCTGCCTCCGGCCGATTACCGGCCGCCCATAATCGCGATATAGTCCTGTGTCCAGCGGCTGTAAGGTACGTATTTACCCCCTTCGGCTACCGGCGTTTTCCAGAATGCAATTTTAGAGAACTCGTTGTAGCCATTGGTTTCGCAACCTTTGTCACCCAGTAGCGCGCTCGCCTTACAGCCTTGCGGTACCACCGGCAACGAGCCGAACCACGCCGCCACGTCGCCCTGTACCTTCGGCGTCAGCGACCAGTTCATCCATTTATAGGCGCACACCGGATGTCTGGCGTCGCTATGTAACATCGTGGTATCCGCCCAGCCGGTCACCCCCTCTTTCGGGAAGACGGTGGCAACCGGCTGGCCGTCGGCTTTTAAGCCGTTGGCCTGGTATGGCCACGCGCTCGAGGCCACCACGCCTTCGTTTTTGAAGTCGCTCATCTGAACGGTGGTGTCATGCCAGTAGCGGTGGATTAACCCATGCTGAGCGCGCAGCACCTTCAGCACCGCCTGATACTGTGCTTCGGTCAACTGGTAGGGATCGGTGATACCCAGCTGCGGCTGGGTGGCTTTCACGAACAGCGCCGCATCGGCAATATAGATAGGCCCGTCGTAGGCCTGGACGCGCCCTTGATTACTTTTACCATCGGAGAGTTTTTGCTCGACAAAGACCACGTTCCAGCTGTCTGGCGGCGTCGGGAATATTTTGGTGTTGTACATCAGCAGGTTTGGTCCCCACTGGTACGGGGTGCCGTAAACTTTACCACCGACGTTAAACCAGGCGCCTTTTTCAACGCGGGGGTCGAGGGTAGACCAGTTGCTAATCAGGGCCGTATTAATGGGCTGCACCCGCTTGCCCATAATTAAGCGCAAGGAGGCGTCACCCGAGGCGGTGACCAGATCGTACCCTCCTTTCGCCATCAGGCTGACCATCTCATCGGAAGTGGCGGCCGTTTTCACATTCACCTGACATCCGCTCTCTTTTTCAAACTGGGTGACCCAGTCATAATTTTTATCCGTCTGGCCACGCTCGATATAGCCCGGCCAGGCGATAATATCGAGCCGGCCTTCTCCTTTATCCAGCGAAGCGGGCGGTTCAGCGGCCTGCGCGGTCAGGATCGCCATACCCAGCGCACAGAGGCTGCCACGGGCAATTTTTTTGCTCATCGGGTGTTACTCCTGTCACAATAAAATTAGCGGCAGCCGTGCCGTAAAAATATCTCCCTTAATAACCATAGACGGCGCACTTACGCCCCCCGGAGAAATTTATTCAGGTTGTGACAAGGGGCGCATTCCACAAAAATCGATGAATACCTGGCAACAATATGGATTATAGACAAGGAGTTAGAGGCAGGATACGACTATGCGTATTTCCTATGACCACGGCCGGTAAAATATTAACCGGCCGGGCTTGATAATAATATTTAGTTATTTCATCAGCGGCTGTTTAGCCGTATAAAAAATCAGATCTTCAGCTCAGCTGCTCACGAATAAGTTCGCCGAGTCGTTTAACCCCTTGTTCTTCTCTTTCTCCCCAGCCCCACGCGGTATTAAAGCGGAAAAAAGAGGTCCAGCTGGCGGTGGTAGAAAACATTTTCCCGGGGGCAATACTGATGTTATCGCGCAATGCCCTGGCGCTCAGCTCTCCGGCATCAGCCCCTTCCGGCAGTTCGAGCCACAAAAAGTAGCCGCTGTCGCTGTGATGGATTTTCACCTCGGCGGGCAGATGGCGCAGCAGCGCCTGCCAGGCCTGCTGTTTACGCTCAGCCAGCTGGCGACGCAGGCGGCGGAGATGGGCGTCATAGCGCCGGGTAGAGAGGTAATCGACCAGCGCCATCTGCATCGGCGAACTGGTGGAGAGCGTGCTCATTAACTGCAGCTGCTGAATACGTCGGGCATGTTTACCGGCCGCCACCCAGCCGATTCGAAAACCGGGCACCAGGCATTTTGAGAACGAACTGCAGTGCAGCGTCATCTCCTGCCGGTCCCAGAATTTGGCGGGGAGCGGTTTTTCGCGGCCAAAATAGAGTTCGCTGTAGACATCATCTTCAATCAGCACCACGTTATAGCGCGCCAGCAGATCCACCAGCTGCGCCTTTTTCGCCGCACTCAGCGTAAAGCCGAGCGGATTCTGTCCGTTGGTCATCAGCCAGCAGGCCTTAACCGGGTAACTCTGCAAGGCCTGCTCCAGCGCGGCTAAATCAATCCCCTCTTTGACATCCGTCGCCACCGACAGCGCTTTCAACCGCAGCCTTTCCAGCGCCTGCAGCGCGCCGTAAAAACAGGGGTTTTCCACCACCACCCAGTCTCCTGGCTCCGTCACCGCCTGCAGGCTGAGATTCAGCGCTTCCAGGGCACCCGCGGTAATAACGATTTCGTCCGGCGAGATATTCATCCCCTGCAGCGCGTAGCGCCGGGCAATCGCGTGGCGTAGCTCATCATTGCCCGGCGGCAGATTCTCAATGACGCTCATGGCGGTCGCAGTTTTGCTCACCTGCGCCAGCGATCGATTAAGCTGCTGGAGCGGAAACAGTCGCGGGTCGGGAAATGCCGAGGCGAAGGGCAGCATCGAAGCCCGGCGGCTGGCCTGCAGCACCTCAAAAATGTAGGTGTTGATATCCACCGCTTCATCACGGGTCACCTGCGCAGGCGGTGGCGGCTGGCGGAGTCTGACTGGTTTTGGCGCCACGTAGTAGCCGGACTGCGGACGGGCAATAATCCGGCCCTGACTTTCCAGCAGCTGGTAGGCATGGCTGACGGTCATAAAACTCATCCCGCTGCTAACTACCTGCTCGCGTAGCGAAGGCAGCCGATCGCCGGGTTGCCAGACGCCGAGCGCAATCTGTTCGGTCAACTGCTGCGCAAGCTGCTGATACTTTTTCATGAGGAGTCTCGCGGTTCAGGTTTGCGCCTATAGTATATCAGCAATGAAAAAATAGCCGTTTATAAAAACTGTTATAGCTCTGGTCGCGCCGATTTCTGGTCCCGACGCTATCGACACTGGCTATTTTTTAGATCTTATTCTTAACAAATGAGTTACATGTCACAAATTGCACGTAAAGCTTTCCCGGCGCTTTGACACCCGCCGTTCACCGCTCTAGAGTTCAGCCTACAGATTTTAGATTAGAGACTATCTGTCATTCATTAAGATGGTCTCTCATTGCCTTTCCTGTATGTAGCGGCCTTCTTTCGAATATTTGCAAAGGGGACCGCTATGTCTGTTCATAAAAATACAAGCAAAAAAAATATTCGCGGCATTGACGATATAATTCAGTTTATCGATGCACAGCCGAATATTACAGGTAAAGCCGGCATTATCTGGTGGCTGGCACTCGGCGGGTTATTTTTAGACGCCTTCTCTAATTCAGCATTAAGCGCCGGGCTCAATCCGATGACCCGGGATTTACAGCTAAGCGCTACGGACGTGGCGATGCTGACCTCTTTTTCTTCATGGATTGCCATTATTTTTAATCCCGTCGGCGGCTGGATCGCCGACCGCTGGGGGCGGGTCACGCCGCTGATTGCGGCAAAAATATGTGCCGTTCTCGGTGCCCTTCTCGTCACTTTCTCCCATGATTTCAATTTGATACTTACTGGCCGATTCTTTGTGGGCATAGCCTACGGCATGGATTTCGCGGTGGCGATGGCGCTGCTCGCGGAGTTTACCCCGGCGCGCTTTAAAAGCCGGCTCAATACCTGGCAAGGAGTCTGGTATGTCGCCGTCTGCTTAAATCTGGTACTGGCGTTGTTATTTTATTCATGGCAGGTCGGCGATACTATCTGGCGCTATTCGGTGGCCGCAACCGCGCTTTGCGGAATAATCATTTTGCTGCTGCAAATACGTTATCTGGTTGAAAGTCCGGTGTGGTTAGCGCGTAAATCGCGCCTGCCTGATGCGGTCACAGCGATGCAAAAAATATATGGCGATCGTTTTATTCTCGCCCCCACCAGCGAACAAAAACCGATAATTGGCCAGGCGCAAAAAGGAATTAAAAACGTTTTGCTTATTTTTCGCGGTGTCTATTTACCTCGTACAATTCTGGCATCGACGGTACAGATCTGTCAGTCGATTCAATATTTCGGCGTGGGCTGGTATCTCCCGGTCATCAGCGCCAGTCTGTTCGGTAAAAACTTTGTCTACGCAACTCTTGGTTCACTATTTTTTAACATATTCGGTATTGTCGGCGGTTTTCTGTCACCGGAGATCGGTCGTCGTCTCGGTCTGCGCCGCTCCTCCGCTATCGGCTTCGCCATCGCTTTTCTGGTCCTGCTCACTCTCGGTTTGTTCAGCGACGGCATGCCGCTGTGGGTATCGCTGATGGTACCGGCTCTGTTTATTCTGTTTCATTCCGGCGGTCCGGGCGCCAACGGTAAGAGTCTGTCTTCTCTCTCCTTTCGCAGCGAATTACGCGCCGGAGCCAACGGCATCGTCGGCGCGTTAGGGGCGATTGGCGCTGCCATCGGTCTGTTTGTTTTCCCCATCTTTCGTGAAATGTACGGGCTACAGTCGACCTTTTTGATCATGTCGGCCGTCCCGCTTTGCGCCAGCATCGTCTGCTTCGTTATCTCCTGGGATCCGACGCGCACCACGATCCAACCGGATAACGAACCTGGCGCGCCGCAATTTTTACCCCCATCCCATCCCCCCCTGCAGCCTGTCGCGCAGGAAACAGGCCGAGGCACAAAATGAATGCACCGCAAAACGTTATTCTGTCGATTGATGAAGGTACTTCCGGCACCCGCGCGGCGGTCGTCGGTCAGGACGGACAGGTTCACTGTCTGGAATATCACCCGCTTCGAGTCATCAGCCCACGTCACGGCGTGGTGGAACAAGATGCCAACGAGATCCTGACTATGACGCTGGCGGTATGTCGCAAGACCATCGCCAAGGCGCAAAGCCGCAACATGCACATTCAGGCACTGGCTATCGCCACCCAGCGCTCCACCGCCGTACTCTGGGATCGCGAGAGCGGCCAGGCGCTGGTACCGGCGATGGTCTGGCAAGATGCTCGCTATGCCCGGACACTGGCGGACAAAGCCGGCGAATGGGACCAACCGTTGCTGAATCACACCGGCCGTCCGGTGGGGATTCGCTCGCCGTACCTGTGGGCCGCCCGCCATATTGCCGACACCCCGGCGATCGCAGCGGCGCACCGGGCCGGACGCCTGATGTTTGGGACCATCGATAGCTGGCTGCTCTGGCATCTCACCGAGGAGCGGCGCTGTCTGTCCACGCCGACCAATGCCACCTCGGCCGGCGCCTATCAGCTACGGGATCACCGTTACTACGCCCCGTGGCTGGCAGAGCTGGCCTTCCCGAGCGGACTGTTACCCACTCTGGTCGATGATGGGGAGATACTCGGCACCACGCAAAAATCGTTGCTCGGCATCGCCGTGCCGGTACTGGCCTGCATGGGCGATCAGTTTGCCGGCGCCGTCGGTCTGGGCTGCATCGCGCGCGGTCAATCCTTGTGTATGCACGGCACCGGCAGTTTTGTCGATCTGCTGGTTGGCGACCAGCTCCCGGCACTGCACGAGGCCGGTGAAAGCACGCTGGTGATGACCGCCAGACGCCAGCATGGGAAATCCCACTATTCCGTCGAAACCTTCGTCCCCACCAGCGGATCCGCCCTTAACTGGGTATGTGAAAATCTGGGTTGGTTCGACACCCCGGAGCAGATCAGCGATCTGGCAGCGCAAACCGCCAGCGCTGGCGGCGTAAGCTTTATTCCGGCGCTAACCGGGCTTCGGGTTCCGGTGCTGCAACCGCAGGCCCGCGCCTCGCTCAACGGTATTTCCATCTCCAGCACCCGCGCGCAGATAGCCCGGGCGATTCTCGAAGGCATCGCCCATTCGGTGGCCGCCTGCATTCGCGCCAACGAACAGGCCACCGGCCTCAGCGTCAGTGAACTGGTGGTGGGTGGTGGAATGTCCAACAGCGACACCCTGATGCAAATTCAGGCCGATCTGAGCGGCATTCCGGTTCTCAGAATGGCCGAAACGGCGCGCGCCAGCCTGCGAGGAGCCGCGTTTCTCGCCGGTTCCGGCGGTCTGCTCTGGGACTCATTACACGCGGCCTGTCAGACCGTGCAGGTCGCCCGTCGATTTATGCCATCCATAAATAGTGAATGCCGCCGGCAGCAGCGAACCCTCTGGGAGAGCCGTATCGCCCAGGAGCTGGCTACGGCCGCCACCCCATCTCATAATCAGGAGTAAAGGCGTTGATGAAGTTTTTTCCGTCCCGTAAAGCCAACAAAGCGCGCAGCGAGATGTTCGACACCGCTCCGCTGCGCCTGCAGCGCGAAGAACAGCTGGACCGGCTGGCCAGCGATACTTTTGATATTTTGATCGTCGGCGGCGGCGTCACCGGCGCCTACACCGCGCTGGACGCCAGCCTGCGTGGCTATCGCGTGGCGCTGGTGGAAAAGAACGACTTTGCCTCCGGCACCTCGTCCAAATCATCAAAAATGGTCCACGGCGGCCTGCGCTATATCGAACAGGGGAATTTAGGGCTGGTGCGCCACTCGCTGCTTGAGCGTCAGCGTCTGCGCCGCAATGCCCGCCATCTGGTTCAGCGCCTGCCGTTTATGTTTCCGGTGCTGGATAAAAACGGCATTTTCGACAAACGCATGGCCTCCGCCTTTGAGAGCCTGCTGTGGACTTACGATCTGGCCGGCGGCTGGCGAGAAGGCATTCTGCACCAGAAACTCACGCCGGCGGAGGTGCTCTCCCACTGCCCGACGCTTAATGAAGAACAGCTTTCCGGCGGATTTATGTACTTTGACGCCAGAGTCGATGACGCCAGGCTGACGCTGGCCCTGGTACGCACCGCCGCATTTCACGGGGCGACGGTGGTGAACCATGCTCAGGTGATCGCCACGACCCGCGATGGTCATGGCAAAGTGAACGGCGTGCGGATCCTGGCCGACGAGCATGAGCTCGCGGTCAAAGCCCGGGTGGTGATTATGGCCACCGGCGTGTGGCTGCGCGACTGGGACGGGCAGAAAAAAGGCGCCTCGTCGGCACTACAAATCCGTCCGGCAAAAGGCGTCCATGTCGCGATTCCGTGGCTTAAAATTCGCAATGACTGCACGGTCACCATCCCCGTCGCCGGGCGCAAACGCCGCGCTACCATTACCCGTTGGGGCAATGTCTCCTATCTGGGTACCACCGATGAAGATTATGACGGTGACCTGGACGATGTGTGCTGCACCCGGGAAGAGCTGGATTTTCTGCTGGATGGTGCCAATTCCGCGCTCAAAACCCAGCTCACCGCGCAGGATGTGGTGGGCAGTATTGCCGGTTGCCGCCCGCTGATAGGCAGCCCCGGCGGAAAAACCGTGGAACTGAAGCGCAATCACGAAATTAACGTCGCGCCGGACGGCCTGATTACGATTGTCGGCGGCAAACTGACAACATCCCGGCATATGGCGGAGCAGACCGTCGATACGGCCGCGAAACTGCTGGGACGCAAACGCGCCTGCTCCACCAAAAACGCCTTTTTACTTGGGGCCGCTGGCTATGATCCGCAGGCAATTCTCGCTTCCGGCGGGCTCTCTGCCCATCTCGGTGAGCGTTATGGCGCCGAAGCCCATTTTGTCAGCGACCTCATCCACGCCAACCCGGGGTTAGACACGCCGATTATTGCCGGTCTGCCTTACACCGAAGCCGAAGTGGTTTACGCCATTCGCCATGAGCTGGCCGGCAGCGTCGACGACATTTTGTCACGTCGCTTACGCGCCCGGCTGATGGCGCGGGATGCCTCGGCCGCCGCCGCCGACCGCGTCGGCGAACTCTTACAGCAGGAACTCAACCTGGCCCCGGCAGTCGTTGCGCAGCAAATTGCCGCCTACCGGGCCGCCGTTAAACATGAAAAATCCATCCTTATGGGGAGCGCAGAATGATCAGTAAAGAAGCGATTAAGCGTGGTTATAACCGCGGCAATTATCTTGTCGGCGTCCACACGCCACCGGGCTGGGCCGCACAAAGTCAGGTCGAGGGCCGCGGGCACAGCCTGCAACGTGACCCTGTCACTGTGAGTGAAAGCATTGTTGACCAGCTGCGTAGCGTAGCTAACGAGGTGCTCACCGCCCGTCATGATGTCTTGAACTGGACCCGCGACTGGTGGGCTGGCTCGATGATCGCCGAGACCGATGGCAACCCGGCGACCCCAATTGCGGTTATCGTCCGCGTCTCCCGCGTCGAGCAGGTTCAGGAGGTGGTCAGAATCGCCCATCGCCACCATCTGCCGCTAACGGTTTCCGCCGGACGCAGCAACGTTACCGGCGCCGCGTTGCCGGTGCGCGGCGGCATTGTGCTCGACGTCTGTGACCTCAACCAACTGCTGACGTTTGACCCGGACAGCCAGATTGTTGAGGTAGAAGCCGGGATGTTTGGCGATATCTTCGAACAAACCATTCAGCAGGAGTACGGCATGACGATGGGCCACTGGCCCTCCTCGTTTGGCATCAGCACGGTGGGCGGATGGGTCGCCTGTCGCGGCGCCGGTCAACTGTCGACCCGCTACGGGAAAATTGAAGATATGGTCTACGGCATGGATGTGGTGCTGGCTGATGGACGCTTAATTACCGTCGGCGGTGCGCCGCGCAGCGCCATCGGACCGGACATTCAGCAGCTGTTTATCGGCTCTGAGGGGACGCTGGGCGTCATTGTGCGCGTACGCCTGAAACTGCATCGCCTGCCGGAGTATGGCCGCGCCATCGCCTGGGGTTTCACCAGCTTTGCCGACGGCCTCGAAGCCTGCCGGCAGATCCTCCAGCACGGCGCAACCCCCGCTGCCCTGCGGCTGTACGATAACCTCGAAAGCGGCGTGCAGTTCTCCTTACCGGATACCAACGTTCTGTTGATTGCCGATGAGGGCGAAAAGGAGCTGGTAGACGCGGTGATGGCCATCTCGGCGCGCGTCTGTGAGCAATGCCAGGGACAGCCGCTGGAGAGCGATCCGATATTTGAGCGCTGGCTGGATACCCGCTATCTCACCGGGAAAAGCGCCGAAGGGTTTGCCCGCAGCCCAGGCCTGGTGGCCGATACCCTGGAGATGGTTGGCCGCTGGCGAGATCTGGCCACTCTCTATGAGGAGGTCGTCGCCGCCATTAACGCCGTCCCGGGTACCCTCGCCGGCTCCGCCCATCAGTCTCACGCCTATGTCGACGGCGCCTGTCTGTACTTTTCGCTGCGCGGAGATGTTGCCGTGAAGGAGCGAGCGGCCTGGTATCGCGCAGCCTGGGACGCGGCAAACGCGGTGCTGATTCGCCATAACGCGTCTCTCAGCCATCATCATGGCGTAGGTTTATTACGTTCGCCCTATATGCAGGCCGCCTTAGGCGAAACGCTGAATGTGATGGCGGAGATCAAAGCTGCACTCGATCCACACCGTATTCTCAATCCGGGGAAACTGGGGTTGAGCGATGAATACGTTTCGCGCCCGGCAGGTCAACAATGATCAAAAACCTCGGCACGCAGCTGGCGTGCCACCCGATGATTATGGCGATCTACGGCATCGACCAGTTAAAAGTGGCGCTCACCAGTCGGGCGCAGGTCTGCATTATTGCCAATATCGATCTGATTAAACTCCAGCCGGTGATTACCCTGCTGGCCAAGGCAGACAAGTATGTGATCGTCAATATCGACAGCTGCAACGGCTTGTCGCAGGATAAAGGCGGGATCGACTATATTGCCGAAACCGGCGCCATGGGGCTGCTCTCTACGCGCCTGCAGACCGTGCAGCGGGCAAAAAAAAGCGGACTGGTAACGATGCAAAAGATCTTTGTCACCGATCGTTCGACCTGGCTTCGCAGCCTGCATGCGCTGGAGCAGAGCGAGCCCGATTACGTGCAGCTGATGCCGGCCCCGATGCTCGCCATGTTGCCGCAGGCCGATCGCCAGCGCCTGCCGCCCATTGTCGCATCCGGGTTTGTCAGTAATGAAGCGCAAATCCGCGCGGCGCTTGCCAGCGGCGCGACGGCGGTCTCCAGCAGCGATAGTGCGCTGTGGAATCTGCCCCTTTCAACGAAATAACGCGGAGCTTTCTATGGGAAATCAGCAGTTACAGGTCATCGCCCACTACTACACTCGTCCGGATGAGATTGAGCACGTGGCAACCGCATTGCACGCCCTCGCAGCAGCCACGCGTCAGGAGACGGACAATCTCTCCTATGCCTTCTTTCAGTCCCGGGAAGATCGTCGGCACTTCGTGATCCTCGAGCGTTATCGCCACGCAGGCGGGCTCGATGCGCACAGGGCGACCCCGCATTTTCAACACCTGGGCCTCGAAGTGATAGCCCCGTTGCTGGATAAAAAAGAGGTGGAGAGCTTTTTAGTTCCGCAGACAGACAACGACAGATAAGGAGTCAGTATGCCCCCATCAGGAAAGGCCTTCACCTTCACCACCGTCGGGACCGTTCTCGTCGAATGGCAAGGTGCGACGCGACTGGGCGAAATCGTCCAGCGCTACTTTCAGGCCAGGCGAATCTTACTGGTCACCGACCCCGGCCTGGTGAGCGCCGGTGTGCTGGCACCGGTGGAGGACGCATTGCGCCGCAGCGGCTATACGGTAACCCGATTCGACCGGGTCGTCGCCGACCCGCCCGCCGAGTTGGCCCTGCGTGCGGCGGAACAGGCCCGTGAGGCACGCTGCGACATGGTCATTGGGATCGGCGGCGGCTCCTCGCTGGATGTGGCGAAAATGGCCGCCGTGATCGCGCCGTCGCAGCAGCCGCTCGAGGCGATGTACGGCATGGATAAGGTCGAAGGGACGCGTCTGCCGCTGATGCAAATCCCGACGACGGCCGGAACCGGGTCCGAAGTGACCAACATCGCGATTCTCACCACCGGTGAAAACAGCAAAATGGGCGTTGTGGCCCCGCAACTGTATTGCGATGTGGTCCTGCTGGATGCCCACCTGACGCTCGGCTTGCCCCCGGTGCATACCGCGGCCGCCGCAATTGATGCGATGGTCCATGCCATCGAAGCCTATACTAGCGCCCATAAAAAAAATCCGCTATCGGATGCGCTGGCCCGCGAAGCGCTGCGGTTGATGACTCGTCATCTGCTCAACGCTTGTCGCCACGGGCAGGATCGCGAGGCGCGCGAAGGGGTGCTACTCGGGGCGATGCTGGCAGGTCAGGCCTTTGCCAACGCGCCGGTGGCAGCCGTTCATGCGCTCGCCTATCCACTTGGCGGACGCTATCACGTGCCCCACGGCCTCTCAAACGCCCTGATGCTGATCCCCGTTTTGCATTTCAATGCTCCCGTAGCGGGGGCGCTGTATGCAGAACTTGCGGCGGCTATCGGTCTACAGACCGGTGGCGATGTGCAACGGGATAGCGCGGCATTCATTACCGAAATGACCCGTCTTATCGTTGCCAGCGGCGCGCCGCAGCGCTTGCGAGATGTCGGAGTTGAGAAAGCTCAACTGCCGCTGCTCGCCCGGGATGCCATGCTGCAAACCCGGCTGTTGGTGAATAACCCGGTGACGGTCAACGAGGGCGACGCGCTGCGGCTTTATCAACAGGCCTTTTAAGACCGTTCGCGCCGCGGATTGACTCAAGCGCAACGCGGCGCGCATTTTTTCTCCGGCGTACGCAGCGACCAGCCGCAGATAACATCCCGCTCGTGGATCATCATCATCGCCTGACTCCCCCGATAAAAGCCATAACAGTCAGGCAACTGTTATCACAAAAAATAGCCTTTCTGCCTCTGCAACCCGAAACTCTCGCCGCCTAGAATTGCGCTGAATCAATTTTCTTGCGGAGTTCTGCATGTTCGGTCTTGATGCATTCCACCTGGCGCGAATTCAATTCGCCTTTACCGTCTCATTTCACATTATCTTTCCCGCCATAACCATCGGCCTGGCCAGCTATCTGGCGGTACTGGAAGGGTTGTGGCTGAAGACAAAAAATCCTGTCTGGCGCTCGCTCTACCACTTCTGGTCAAAGATTTTCGCCGTTAACTTCGGCATGGGCGTCGTCTCCGGTCTGGTGATGGCCTACCAGTTCGGCACCAACTGGAGCGGTTTTTCCGAGTTTGCCGGCAGTATTACCGGCCCGCTGCTGACTTATGAAGTCCTGACCGCCTTCTTCCTTGAGGCCGGGTTCCTCGGGGTCATGCTCTTTGGCTGGAACCGCGTCAGCCCCGGCATGCACTTTTTCGCCACCTGCATGGTCGCGCTGGGGACCATCATCTCGACCTTCTGGATCCTCGCCTCCAACAGCTGGATGCAGACGCCGCAGGGATTTGAAATCGTTAACGGCCAGGTGGTTCCCGTCGACTGGTTCGCGGTTATCTTCAACCCGTCGTTCCCGTATCGTCTGCTTCATATGACGGTAGCGGCTTTTCTTAGCAGCGCGCTGTTCGTCGGGGCCTCGGCGGCGTGGCATCTGCTGCGCGGTAATAACACGCCGGCAATTCGCGCAATGTTTTCAATGGCGCTGTGGATGACGCTTATCGTTGCCCCCATTCAGGCGATGATTGGCGATATGCACGGCCTGAACACCCTGAAACATCAGCCGGCAAAAATTGCCGCTATCGAGGGACACTGGGAAAACCGGCCGGGGGAACCGACGCCCCTGCTGCTGTTCGGCTGGCCGGATATGGCGCAGGAGCGCACCCGCTATGGCCTTGAGATCCCGGCACTCGGTAGCCTGATCCTGACGCATAGTCTGGATAAACAGGTTCCTGCCCTGAAAGAATTCGCGCCGCAGGACCGCCCCAACTCGACCATTGTCTTCTGGTCATTTCGCCTGATGGCCGGGCTCGGCATGCTGATGATCCTGCTTGGAGCGCTGGCGCTGTGGCTGCGCTACCGCCAGCGCCTGTATCAGTCGAAACCCTTTCTGCGCTTTGCCCTGTGGATGGGCCCTTCCGGGCTGATTGCCATTCTCGCCGGTTGGGTCACCACCGAAGTGGGCCGTCAGCCCTGGGTGGTCTATGGCGTACAGCGCACTGCCGATGCCGTCTCCGCCCATGGCGACCTGCATATGACTATCAGTCTGCTGACCTTTTTCATCGTCTATAGCTCGGTATTTGGCGTCGGCTACAGCTATATGCTGCGCCTGATCCGCAAAGGACCGCAGACCTTCAATCCACCGCTATCCGGTACCCCGGCCCGCCCGCTCTCCGCGGCAACGGAAGGTTTTCAGCATAAGGAGTCCCGCTAATGGGGATCGATCTCTCAGTTATCTGGTTCGTCATTATCGTCTTCGCCACCCTGATGTACATCGTGATGGATGGCTTCGATTTAGGGATCGGCATTTTGTTCTCGACCACCCGCGATGCTGAAGACCGTGACGTCATGGTTAACAGCGTGGCGCCGGTCTGGGACGGCAATGAAACCTGGCTGGTGCTTGGCGGCGCCGGGCTGTTCGGCGCGTTTCCCCTCGCCTATGCGGTGATTATCGATGCGCTGGCGATCCCGCTAACGTTAATGCTCATCGGCCTGATTTTTCGCGGCGTGGCTTTTGAGTTTCGCTTTCAGGCAACGCCGTCACACCGCCCGTTCTGGGATCGCGCTTTTCTTGGCGGCTCGCTGCTGGCCACCTTTTCCCAGGGAGTGGTTGTTGGGGCGGTCATTAATGGCTTTTCGGTGAGCGGACGCGCGTTTAGCGGCGGGATGCTCGACTGGCTGACGCCGTTTACCCTGTTCTGCGGTCTCGGATTGACTATTGCCTATGCGCTGCTGGGCGCCACCTGGCTGGTCATGAAGAGCGAAAACCCGCTGCAGGACAAAATGCGCCATACCTCGCGGACGCTGCTGCTGGCGCTGCTGATCGCAATCGCCGTCATCAGCCTGTGGACACCGCTGGCGCAGCCGGCCATCGCCGCCCGTTGGTTCACTCTGCCGAACCTCTTTTTCCTGCTGCCGGTTCCCCTGCTGGTTGTGGCGTTAGGGGCCTGGCTGTGGCGGGACCTGCGCAACCCACACCGCCATGCGCTGCCCTTTATTCTGACGCTGGGCCTGGTGTTTCTCGGCTTCAGCGGTCTGGGGATCAGTATCTGGCCGCACATTATTCCGCCGGGCATTACGCTGTGGCAGGCCGCCGCGCCGCCGCAGAGCCAGGGCTTCATGCTGGTAGGCGCCCTGCTGATTATTCCGGTGATCCTCGGCTATACCTTCTGGAGCTATTACGTGTTTCGCGGCAAAGTCCAACATGGTGAGGGGTATCATTGATGAATCAGTCACGACTGAAGCAATTATTATGGATGGTCGCGCTGTGGGGGACCAGCGTGCTGGCGCTGGGGGCAGTCAGTATGCTTTTTCGCTTTTTAATGACCGCCGCCGGGCTGAAAGTTTAATCCCCGGCGCTGCGGATTACTCTGATTAGCAAGAACTCCATTGTCTCTCCATTTTTATTTGCTGAAATCTCAAAGCACATAAAAATAAAGGATGTAGCGATGAAAAAGATTGTCTTGTTATCTGCGGCGATGTCGTTGGCGCTCTCTTCCCTGACCTTTGCGGCCGATAATCCCCCGCCGCCTCCGGGGAAAGCGGCCGCAGGCCAACAGCATAACGGCCACAATAAGAACCTGCAGCAGCACAGCGCTAAACGGCCAGCGCAGAGCGCACAGTATAACGGCAAACCGTCGTCGAAAGGCAAGTCGCCCGCACACGGCAACCAACAGCCGCCGAAAGACGGCCAGCACAATGGCAAACCGTTGCCACCGAAAAAATAATCCTGCTGTGGCCCGACGCGTGCATCGCGCCGGGCTTTTTTTCGCCATTCGTCAGGAAAGACTGACGCAGACTTTGCTCTTCTTTGATAACCCGATAATAAAGCTCAAGAAATTCAGAGCATAGTAGCCCCACTCGTCTGTCACTGGAAATAGATATGCTCAAGAGATGCGTTTCGGCGTTAGTGCTGATGTGTGCGTTATTTTCCGGCCATCTGCTGGCCCGCAAACAAGGACATGAATACTTCCCGGTACAAAGCCTCGAACAGCAGCTGCTGCACGAGGCCGACAGTGATGAGCTGCGCAGCCAGCGGAACGAGGCCGCCGCCGATCTGCGCGAACGTCACCACTGGCAGAATGCGCGCAAACCGAAAATGGACTTCCGCCAGTAGCGTCTGCCGTCGATCAGGCGCCTTTACGCTTTGGCAGGGTCTTCAACAGCTCATCCGGACTGACCGAGGCGACAACGCTCCCCGGAAGCGGCATTTTCAAAATATGATTTTTCATTTTGCCGATGACGTGCATTTCGCACGGACGGCAGTCGAATTTCAGCGTCAGCACTTCATCACCGTGAATGAGCTGCATCGGCGTCGCTTTCCAGCTCTTAATCGAACCCTTAGCCTGCTTCGGACATAAATTGAAGGCAAAACGCAGACAGTGTTTAGTGATCATCACCGGCACGTCGCCCTTCTCTTCATGCGCTTCATAGGCCGCATCGATCAGCTTTACGCCATAGCGCTGGTAAAACGCACGCGCCTTATGGTTATAGACGTTGGCAAGGAACGACAGATGGGTTTCAGGGTAAACCGGCGGCGGCACGGAAACCGCTTTACGCTGGCCGCGCGGCGCGGCATTCACCCGCGCCTCGTCCAGGCGTTCTACCGTTTCCCGACGCAGTTGGTTCAGCAGGCTATTCGGCACAAACAGCGCCCCGGGGAGATTGATCTGCACATCGCGGGCAAAATAGATAGTCTGCCCCAGCTTGGCCACGCCGTCCCGTAGGTTCGCCAGCGCTTTCTCCGCCTGGGTCGCTTCGGCAAACTCGCCGTCCAGGGTGTGGGTGACGCTGACGCCATCTTCGCAGGTCATCGTCAGCACCAGCTGCTCCTGCCAGCCGCTGAGGTTGATGTCGACCGCAATCCGCCGCTCGCTGGAGGTCTTTTGCAAAGCCTGCTGCCAGTTATGGTCGAGGTTACGGTTCAACACCTGGTGCGGCCGAACTTTATGCAGATCGGCCGGCATCTCGTTCGGCCATACGCGATAGCGATTTTCGCCGGTTTTTTCCACCGTGTTGGCGCGGAAACCGACGATTTCGCGCTTAATCATCACGTTGAGGCCATCGCCATTGGTCAGCGCCTCGGTCACTTCAACATCCAGGTGGTCTTTAGCCACTTTCAGCACTTCACCCACCGGCAGGCCGATAAATTTCGGTGAATCAAACGCGCCGATGTCGCCTTTGCGCGCATTGACAAAGTAGTCGGTGCTGCCGCGATGGAAGGTTTTATCCGTCGAGGGGACGAAAAAGTGTTCGGTGCGCCCGGCGGACGAACGCATCAGATCGCCGCGATCTTCAATAATCGCGTCGAGCATCTGACGATAGTGCGCGGTGATGTTCTTCACGTAGCTCATATCTTTGTAACGACCTTCAATTTTGAAGGAGCGCACGCCGGCATCGATCAACTGGGCCAGGTTGGCGGTCTGATCGTTGTCTTTCATCGACAGAAGGTGTTTCTCATAGGCCACCACGCGGCCCTGGTCATCTTTCAGGGTATACGGCAAACGGCACGCCTGGGAGCAGTCGCCGCGGTTGGCGCTGCGCCCGGTCTGGGCATGAGAGATATTGCACTGCCCGGAATAGGCCACGCACAGGGCGCCGTGAATAAAGAACTCGATCGTCGCGTCGGTATTATCGTAAATCGCTTTAATCTGTTGCAGGTTCAGCTCGCGCGCCAGAACAATCTGGCTAAAACCGACGTCGGAGAGGAATTTTGCCTTCTCGACGCTGCGAATATCGCACTGGGTGCTGGCGTGCAGCTCAATCGGCGGAATATCCAGCTCCATCACCCCCATATCCTGCACGATCAGCGCATCAACGCCGGTTTCATACAGGTCGGTAATCAGTCGCTGCGCCGGTTCCAGTTCATCATCGTGCAGGATCGTATTCAGCGTCACAAAGATTTTCGCGCCGTAGCGATGGGCGAAAGGCACCAGTCCGGCGATATCGCTGAGGCTGTTGCTGGCGTTGTGGCGTGCGCCGAAACCCGGTCCGCCGATATAAACCGCGTCTGCGCCGTGTAAAATCGCTTCACGGGCGATCCCGACATCGCGGGCGGGGCTAAGAAGTTCAAGATGATGGTTGTGCAGGCGCATACGCTCGTCGTTATCCGTTATAGGGGGTCGAAATGGCGGCTATTGTAGTCAGAAGTGGGCACAGACGAAATCATTTTCCATCACGGGGAATGGGTGAATTTTCAGTTTCCAGCAAAGCATTGAAGGAAAAGGTATTTCCTTCGCAAAACGTCTACGGTTACAGTCATCACGTATTCCGGATTTTCCTCGTCACGTTGTGAGTGGTTACATTAATCATTTGATTGGCCGCAGGTTAAATCTCTGCGGCTTTTTCTTTGGGATAATGAATCAGCGAGTGAAAATGGGCCGTTTGCGCGCCGCTGTTACGATAGGCATGCGCCAGATCTCCGGCAAACCGCCGCCCTTCTCCGCTCGTTAGCGTCAGCCACTCCCCCTGCAGACACAGATCCAGCACGCCGCTTATCACCACCACATGTTCAATCACCCCTTTCTCGTGCGGCGTGGATTCGCTGAGCGCGCCGGGGGCGAGAGTAATCGAGAAGTGGTCAAAACGCAGCTCCGGGTCCCACGGGAAAATGGGCGTCACCACCATCGCCTGCTGCTGCGGGTCAAAGGCGGTCGGCGCGGTCGATTCATCGGCGACGATAAACGCCGAGAAAGGCACGTTCAGACCGGTGGCGATTTTCCACAAGGTCGCTACCGTCGGGCTGGATTCATTTCGCTCAACCTGCCCGAGCATCGCTTTTGACACCCCGGTCTCTTCCGCCAGTCGCGACAGACTCCAGCCGCGCTGTTGACGCAGCGTTTTCAGGGTCGTCGCCAGATGTTGCGCAATATTCATTCCACCTCCTGATATGCTCAGCAGAAATTATACGCGCATTCGTATGATTCTACAGGGAGTTTCGTCGGGAAACGCGTCTGGAACTGCCGGGACGACGATAACGGCGGCATGGAAAGAGGGAAAAGATGATTGTGCGTTATAGCGCACGGTGCTACATTTTGTCGGATGTTATAACGCACAAGAGGTCACTATGCGCTCGTTCTCACTCCCGCTGCCAACGCTGCTCGCCGGGTTTATCGCAGTCCTGGTAGGCTACGCCAGCTCAGCCGCCATTATCTGGCAAGCCGCCGCCAGCGCAGGTGCCAATGCGGATCAGATAGCCGGCTGGATGACGGCCCTCGGCCTGGGGATGGGGCTCAGCACGCTGGCCCTCACGCTATGGCGCAAAGTGCCGATCCTCACCGCCTGGTCAACCCCCGGCGCCGCGCTACTGGTCAGCGGCTTACCGGGCGCGACGCTGAACCAGGCGGTCGGCGTGTTTATCTTTGCCAATGGTCTAATGGTGCTATGCGGGCTGACCGGCCTTTTTGCCCGGCTGATGAAAATTATCCCCCACTCGCTCGCCGCCGCCATGCTGGCAGGGATTTTACTGCGCTTCGGCCTGCAGGCCTTCGCCACCCTTGAAGACCATCTCCTGCTGTGCGGCGCAATGCTGGCAGCCTGGCTGCTGTGTAAAGCGCTGTATCCACGCTTTGCGGTGGTGGCTGCGCTGCTGGTCGGCGGCGCCATCGCCGTGTTCTCCGGCAATGTCGCCGGGAACCACATCAGCCTTGCTTTTGTCGCCCCGGAATATATCGCGCCGCAGTTTACCCCGTCACTGCTGCTCAGCGTCGGCGTGCCGTTCTTCCTGGTCACCATGGCCTCGCAAAACGCCCCCGGGTTCGCCACGATGCAGGCTTCCGGTTATCGGGTGCCCGTGTCGCCGCTGATTGTCGCGACCGCCGGACTGGCGCTGATACTGTCCCCTTTTGGCGTCTACTCCATCTGTATTGCCGCCATTACCGCCGCCATCTGCCAAAGTCCGGAGGCCCATCCTGACCCGCAGCGGCGCTGGCTGGCCGCTGCCGCCGCGGGCGGTTTTTATCTGCTGGCCGGGCTGTTCGGCGGTTCGATTACCGCCTTGATGTCCGCGCTGCCGACGGCGTGGATTCAGATGCTGGCAGGGCTGGCGCTGCTCGGAACGCTTGGCGGGAGTCTGTTTCAGGCGCTGAATCAGGAGAATGAACGCGATGCGGCGGGGGTGACGTTTCTGGTCACCGCCAGCGGCGTGACCTTAGCGGGAATCGGCTCGGCATTCTGGGGGCTGGTGCTCGGCGGCGTGAGTTTCGCCCTGCTGTCAGCGCTGCGCCGCACGTAACTGCGAAGGGGTCAGACCGGTGGCACTTTTCACCCGGTTGCTGAAATGGCTGGCGGAGCTGAAACCGCAGGCCATCGCGATATCGGTCAACGGCCGGGCGCTGCGGCAGATAAGCTCCTGCGCTTTGACCATCCGCCGCTGCATCACATACTGGTGCGGCGCCATGTTCATTGACTGCCGGAACATCCGCGCGAAGTGATATTCGCTGAGCGCCGCCTCCTGCGCCAGATCGGCCAGCGTCAGCGGCTGATCCAGGTTCTCCTCAACCCACGCCAGCAGATTACGCAGAACGTGCGGCGCCAGGCCACCGGAGACCGTGGGCAACCGCCACTGAACGTTCGAGTAGTGCTGAATAAGATGGGTCAGCAGCAGCGTGCTGGCGGAGCTTAAGGTCAGCTGGTTGGCCTGCTGCTGCCAGTCGTAATCGAGAAGAAACTGGCGATAGACGGCGGTAATTTTATCATCCCGGGAAAAGGTCTGTTCCTGCAGACTAAACGAGGCCGGGCTGCGGTCCCAGATCTGCTCGCCGACCCGACGCAGATGGTCGTCGGTACAGTACAGATGCACGAACGAGAGGTCGCCGCGAATATCCCAGGTGCTCTCAGCCCCCTTCGGCATCAGGCAAAAACGGTCCGGACCCCCGCCGTTTTTCCAGCCGGCGGGGGTTTTCTGATAACTTTCGTAGCCATCCGCGACGTACAGACTCAGGGTATGGTGGTCGCTGCGCACCGTCACCGTATCGCGATTGTTATACCACGCCGCCAGTTGAATACCGGAGTTGAGCTCCACCGTCTCCCGCAGGACGGCTTTTTGTCGGCGTAATGTTTCGAACGTCCCGTAAGCCATGGCCTTCACACATCTGATTTCGTAAACCCCTAGTCTATGAAGAGTCGGCAGCGGATACCAGATCTCTCCGGTCATTCGGTAAAAATAAGCGCAAGAATTTGCAAGTCCAGCCCGCAAGGATGACAGCGGCGGCGCTCAATAACCGCCACACTGCGTCTTTGGTGTGCTTATGGGAGAAATATTTTGAACGCAATACTGTACGGGCTGGTGGTCGTTATCTGGGGAACGACATGGATTGCCATCTTTTTACAACAGGGTCCGGTCTCCGCGCCGGTCTCCATTTTCTGGCGTTTCGCGGTCGCCAGCGTCACGATGCTGGCGATACTGCTGGCAACCCGTCGTCTGCGTCCGCTGGCACTGCGCGATCATCTGTTCTGTGTCGTGCAGGGCTGCTGCGTCTTCTGTTTCAACTTCTGGTGCTTTTATACCGCCGCCGCGCACATCAACACCGGTCTTGAATCGGTTATTTTTTCCATGGCGGTCCTGTTTAACGCCATCAACGGGTTTATTTTCTTCCGTCAGCAGCCGCCCGCTCGTTTCTGGCTTGCCGCCGCGCTTGGCCTCGTGGGGATTATCACGCTGTTCTGGGACGATCTGCTCAGTAACGGGCTCAACGCCTCCCTGCTGTGGGGAATTGGTCTCAGCGCGCTGGGAACCTACGGTTTTTCTCTCGGCAATATGCTCAGTATGCGCCACCAGCGCCGTGGTCTGGAAACCCTGACCACCAACAGCTGGGCGATGCTCTACGGCACCCTGGTGATGGGAGCTATCGCTCTGGTGCGCGGCGATGATTTCACGCCCCAGTGGACGCTGAGCTATATGGGCGCGCTGCTATACCTGGCGCTGTTCGGATCGGTGATTGCGTTCGGCGCTTACTTTACGCTGGTTGGCCGGATTGGCGCCGGAAAAGCCGCCTACAGTACCCTGCTGTTCCCGCTGGTGGCCCTGACGATTTCGACCTTTTACGAAGGCTACGTCTGGCACAGCAACGCGGTTATCGGGCTGGCGCTGATTCTGGTGGGGAATCTGGTGATGTTTGCCCGTCCCGAGCAGTGGTTCCTGCGCCGCAGACTGGCTTAATTCCTGCCGGCTGACATAAAACAGGCGCCCTCGTGAAGGGCGCCTGAGACTTGTGACAAGCCTGTTTTGAACATCGTGCCCACATTTTGCCGGGTGGCGGCTGACGCCTGACCCGGCCTACAAAACCCGTCATCGCTAAGATTTGCACAAGCTCTGTAGGCCCGTACAAGCGCAGCGCCATCGGGCAATTTAAGAGGCTTGCTCTGTCAACAATCCAGTGCGCTATCCCGAAGGGTGCCTGAGATTCATGACAGGCCCGTTTTAAACATCGTGCCCACGTTTTGTCGGGTGGCGGCTGACGCCTGACCCGGCCTACAAAACCCGTCATCGCTAAGATTTGCACAAGCTCTGTAGGCCCGTACAAGCGCAGCGCCATCGGGCAATTTAAGTGGCTTGCTCTGTCGACAATCCAGTGCGCTATCCCGAAGGGTGCCTGAGATTCATGACAGGCCCGTTTTAAACATCGTGCCCACGTTTTGCCGGGTGGCGGCTGACGCCTGACCCGGCCTACAAAACCCGTCACCGCTAAGATTTTCACAAGCTCTGTAGGCCCGTACAAGCGCAGCACCATCGGGCAATATGATTTGCCGACAATCTGAGACGCCCTTCAGGAGGCGCCTTTTGCGTTGTCGCAGGATTATTTCTGCGTCGGGTCAAATTTCACGGCATCGATCGCCATGTCATCAATCACCTGTTTCAGGGTATCAATGGTCATCGGCGTACTTTCGTTCGCCAGCGCTTTGCCCTCGCCCTTACGCACCACTTTGACCACCGGTTTATTGGTCGCCGGGTCAATCAGCTCCCCTTCAAAGTAGAGGTTGGTATCCATTGTCCGGTGCCCGGTCGCCATCTGCGTTCCTGCCACCACCATCGCGACCGGAACCACTTCATAGAATTGCAGCCCCTCTTTACTGGAATCCACGCCGGTGATCGCGCCGCGGAAAATCAGGCTGCGCGGGCCGGGTTTCGCTACCAGCGGTTTACGCTCGGCTATCGCCTGCTTCATCTGTTTGTTGGTATAAGTGAGAATATCGCTCAGCGCTTTTTCCCCGACCTGGGTAGAGGGTTTTGGCACCGGGTAATAGGTAATCGGGTTATAGACGATGCTATCGTAGTTTTGCGGATTGTAATCCGCAGCGATCCAGCGCAGTTCTGGCTTACCAGAAGCCGACGTCGTTTCTTTTAAGTTCGAATAGTCTTTTAAGAAACCAGAATATTTTTCCGGGGCGGCAATTTTTGAGGCACAGCCCGCGAGTGCTAACAGACCAGCAAGTGCTGCCACTTTAAAAATGAAATGAGTACGCATGAGTGAATCCCTGTAAATGCAGTTGTCGGCGCGATTTATAGCAAAATACCAAGGTAAGTTTTGTGACAAAAAAAGGGGAACGTCAAACGTTTGAAAAAATAAATCCGCCACGGTGGGCGGATTGACATTTATTGTTTACTTTATGTCGACCTGATAGAAAATATGCTTGCCAAAAGGATCAATTTCATAGTCAGAAATTTCTTTGCGTACCGGTTCAAAAATAGTCGAATGCGCAATCATCACCGCCGGCATTTGGTCATGCATCATCTGCTGCGCCTGTTTATACAGCGCTTCGCGTTTTGGACGATCGGTAATCGATTTTGCCTCGGCGATAATTTTATCAAATGGCTGATAGCACCATTTCGCCGAGTTAGAGCCGCCGTTCGCCGACTGACAGGTAAATAGCGGCCCGAAGAAGTTGTCGGGATCGCCGGTCGCCGTGGTCCAGCCCATCAACGCCGCCTGATGCTCGCCATCTTTTACCCGCTTCAGATATTCACCCCATTCATAGGTGGTGATTTTGGTCTGTACGCCGATTTTAGCCCAGTCGGCCTGAATCATTTCCGCCATCCGCTTAGCGTTGGGGTTATAAGGACGCTGCACCGGCATCGCCCACAGATCGATCGTTAACGGACCGCTAATACCCGCCTCCTGCAGCAGCGTTTTGGCTTTCTGCGGGTCATAGTCATAATCTTTCAGTTCCGCGTCCGCGCTCCATACCCCCGGCGGCAGCAGGTTTTTCGCCTGCGTGCCGGTACCGTGGAACACCGCTTCAATAATCGCCGGCTTATTAATCGCCATCGCCAGGGCCTGACGCACTTTGACATTGTCCAGCGGCGGTTTTTGCGTATTAAAAGCAAGGAACCCGGTATTCAAGCCAGCTTTATTCAGCAGATGAATGTTTTTATTTTCCTTCATCCTGGGCAAATCGGCCGGATTAGGAAATGGCATCACCTGGCATTCATTCTTTTCCAGTTTGGCATAGCGCACCGAAGCGTCCGGGGTAATGCTAAAAACCAGCCGATCGATTTTTGCTTTCCCCTGCCAGTAGTCCGGGAAGGCGGTATAAAGAATGCGGGAATCTTTCTGATACTGCGCCAGCTTAAAGGGACCGGTGCCAATCGGGTCGGAATCGACGCGCTGCGGGGTACCGGCTTTGAGCATCGCATCCGCATATTCCGCCGATAACACAGAGGCAAAATACCACGCCAGGTCTGCCACAAACGGCGCTTCGGCGCGGGCCAACGTAAAGCGCACCGTATACTCATCAGGCTTATCAATAGCGGTAATTAACTGGCCAAACTCCAGGCTTTCAAAGTTAGAGTAGCTGCCGCCGGAGACGTTGTGATAAGGATGCTGCGGATCTTTTTGCCGCATAAAGGAGAAAATCACATCGTCGGCATTAAAATCGCGGGTGGGCGTGAAATATTTATTACTTTGAAACTTCACCCCTTTGCGTAAATGGAAGGTATAGACTTTTCCGTCGTCGCTGACCTCCCAGCTTTCCGCGAGGCTCGGCTGCAGTTCGGTGGTGCCCACCTTAAAGTCAACCAGCCGGTTATAAACCGGAACCGCGCTGGCGTCCACGCTGGTACCGGAGGTGTAGAGCTGAGGATTGAAATTCTCCGGCGATCCTTCGGAGCAGTAAACCAGCGTTTTTGCGCTCACGGCGGAACCAAACGTGAGTGCCGTTATTGTCAGAGCAAGCGTGGTGAGTTTGCGTTGCATAACGTTTTCCTTTTTTAATTTGTCAGCTAATGAATAGCTTGTTGTTTTCCTGCCCATACATAACACTAAAGCCAGATTGCAAACACCTGAAAAAATAAATAAAGAAGGAATCACTATGCCATCTCCACTTGCCAGTCAATTGACCCAGCGCTTCTTCCGCTACCTGGCCATCAGCAGCCAAAGCGACCCGCGCGCTACCACGCTGCCAACCACGCCGGGACAACATGAGATGGCCCGCGAGCTTGCCGACGAGTTACGCCGCCTTGGGCTGGACGATATCGTGATTGATGACCATGCCACCGTCACCGCGGTAAAAAGAGGGAATGTTCCGGGCGCGCCGCGGATTGGCTTTATCACCCACATCGACACCGTGGACGTCGGGCTGTCCCCGGACATTCATCCACAAATTTTGCGTTTTACCGGCGAGGATCTGTGCCTGAATAGTGAAAAGCAGATCTGGCTGCGGGTTGCCGAGCATCCGGAGATTCTCGCCTACCCGGACGAAGAGATTATTTTCAGCGATGGCACCAGTGTGCTCGGCGCCGACAACAAATCGGCGGTCACGGTGGTGATGACGGTGCTGGAAAACCTGACGCCGGAACATCGTCACGGTGATATCGTGGTGGCCTTCGTCCCCGATGAAGAGGTGGGCCTGCGGGGGGCGAAAGCGCTGGATCTCAGCCGTTTTGCCGTCGATTTTGCCTGGACTATCGACTGCTGCGAACTGGGTGAGATCGTGTATGAGAACTTTAACGCCGCGGCGGCGGAGATTCGCTTCACCGGGGTGACCGCCCATCCGATGTCCGCCAAAGGCGTGCTGGTCAACCCGCTACTGATGGCCGCCGATTACATCAGCCATTTCGATCGCCTGCAGACGCCAGAGCACACCGCTGGACGCGAAGGTTACGTCTGGTTTAACGGCATTCAGGGCGATCAAAACAGCACTCTGCTGCAGGCCAGCATTCGCGATTTCGACAGCGAGAGCTTTTTACGCCGCAAACAGCAGATTGGCGACGTCGCTGAACACATTGCCGCACAATACCCGACGGCCAGCGTCGAATTTTCGATTAGCGACACCTACAGCAACATCAGCAATGCCATTGGCGACGATCGCCGGGCCATTGACCTGATGTTCGAAGCCATGGAGAGCATTGGCGTGACGCCAAAACCTACGCCAATGCGCGGCGGTACCGATGGTGCGGCGCTCTCGGCAAAAGGCCTGCTAACGCCCAACTTCTTCACCGGCGCGCACAACTTCCACTCGAAATTTGAGTTTTTGCCGCTGCGCGCCTTTGAGGCCTCGTATCATACGGCGTTACAGCTCTGCCTGCTGGCGGCCCGTTAAACCGGCTTTTGCGCCAGCATGGTGGCAAAACGCAGTTTGATACGGTTGCCGTTGGCATCGGTGCGGTGCAGCTCGCCCACCTCTTCGTTGTACCTGAGGAACGACCAGCCGGCGTAGTAGCGCCGCAGTTCCTCAGGTTTAAAGGCAAACGGGAAGCCAACGGTGCAGGGATAATCGTCGGTGTCCATTGCCGCAACGATCAGGTTGTAGCCGCCCGGTCTGGTGCAACGCTGCATGTTCGCGATGAGTTCCGGAATAGTTTTCGCTTCAAGGAACATCAGTACCACGGTGGAGAGAATAAAGTCATATTCACCGTCGAAGCTTAAGCTATTCAGATCCTTGACCGCCGCCTGGAGATTGCTCAGCTCTTCCTGCGCACGAATGCTCTCCAGATTATTGATGCTCATCGGGTTTTTATCCCACGCCGTCACATCAAAGCCGTTTGCCGCCAGATAGAGGCTATTGCGCCCGTTGCCACACCCCAGATCCAGCGCTTTTCCCGGCGGCACCTGGGTCGCGGCATAGACCACTTCCGAGTGGGTACGGGTCAGCCCGTATTTATCAGTAAAGTAGTTTTCGTCACGGATAGTCATGATAAGTCCTTATTGTTTAATAATGCGGCCCGGTCGACGCGAATCAGCAATTTCCCCCGCAGCAACAGCAGAAACGTGCGTAGCAACAGCAGTCCAATAATCAGATTGGTAAAGATAAACAACGGAATCGATAAGTAATGGAACAAGCCGCTCGGCTGGCTGTGTCCAAGATGCAATCCGGTGCTGGCCAATGCGGAAATACCAAATGAAAAGCTCCAGAAGGACGCATTGAACGGCTGCCGCAGGTACCACGGCATCAGACGTAGCATAAACAGCAGTTGTAAAAGGCCATAGCCAAACAGCAGTTTGGCGAACGTATCCGCCTCTGCGCCGTTGACGCTGAGCCAGGCGCTGCACGCCACCAGCGCTGGCGCCAGCTGGATACCCAGCGAGGTGCGCATCGCGGCGGGCAGTTCGCCATGGCTGCGTAGTCGTTGCAGAATCACCGGCTCCAGGCTCAGCCACGAGAAGATCCCGGCGCCAAGAAACACCAGCCCGGCGTCGTTAAAGCCGAGCGCCCCGCAGGCCATCGCGCTGATAAAATTGTTTGCCACCGTCGGTAAATAGAGTCCCGGCGTGGTGGCGTCGCTCGGGTGTTTTCCGCGCCATAGCCCGGCGCTCTGCCAGGCGGAATAGCTCAGCTGGAGCACCACGCCAAGGCTGAACAGCAGCAGCGAGAGCGGACGAAACCACGGTACGAAGCCGATAGCCACTAACATCGTGGTGGCGGGAAACAGGCTGACAAAGCTGCTGGCAACCGGATGGCGCATCTCCTGCAGCACGCTCCACGGGAAGCGAATGGCCCGGGAGATAAACGCTATCGTCAGTAGCGCCCAAATCATTGCCGCCAGCGCCACCAGACCATCGCCGATAGCCCGACTCACCGGCCAGAGGGTGCTGGCATAGCGCCACGCGAAGCCCATACCGATCGTGCCCAGCACCATGCCAAAATAACCTGCAGGTAAATTCAGGACCTGCCGTTCAAGCGTTTTTTTATTCATTTTATTTATTTTTTCAATTTATCTTTAAGTTGTATTTTAAAAGAACCTTATAAAACACGCTACGGAGATTTTTGCTATGTTTGTGTTAACCAAAAGTAAAAAGAAGCCTTGATAAGAGAAGTCTTGATGAACAAATATCGTCTGAGCGACAAGGTTCGCCTGTTTCACTATGAAGAGGACGGGATTAAACATAGCGTAAATCTGCGGCAAATTGTGGCCCTGCGTGATTTCGCCGATGTGCGGGCCGGCAGCGAAGGCGGCTGGCTGGACGATGAGGCGGCGCTGAGTCAGGCGGGCACCTGCTGGATCTACGACCCCAACAGCGCGGTGTTTGCCGGTGCGCGGATCGAAGGTAATGCGCGGCTGACCGGGACCTGCATCGTCAGCCACTTCGCTATCATCCGCGACGAGGCATGGATCGACCACGGTACCATCAGTCATCACGCCCTTGTTTGTGACAACGTCACGCTTCAGAACTCCCGCGTTCGCGGCTTTTGCCGCCTTGCCGACCAGGCGCGCATTCTCCCCCACTGCCTGATTATCGCCGCCCAGGGACTGACCGCCGACCGCGACAAATATCTGCAAATCTACCAGCGGGCGACGGTCAGCGCTTCGCGCATCGTTCATCAGGCGCAGATTTACGGGGATGCCTTCGTGGAGCACGCCTTTGTTGAGCACCGGGCGGAAATATTTGACTATGCCCGGCTGGAAGGCAATGAAGAAAACGATGTCTGGGTCTGCGATAACGCCAGAGTCTACGACCATGCGCGCCTGATTGCCGGACGCGCTGAGGATGCGATACCGACGCTACGCTACAGTTCGCAGGTGGCAGAGAACGCCGTGATTGAGGGCAACTGCGTGCTCAAACATCGGGTGATGGTGGGCGGTCACGCCCGGCTGTGCGGCGGCCCGATCCTGCTGGATGACGACGTGCTGGTGCAAGGACATGCCCACATCAGTGGCGATGTGGTGATCGAACATCGGGTCGAAATTACCGACAACGCGCGGATTGAGGCGCTGAACGGCGACGCGATTCATCTGCGCGGTCGCAAAGTGATCAATGGCGCGCAGCAGATTACCCGCACGCCGCTGCTGGGATCGCTGTAGCGCTGTATCCCGGCTAAGGCGTCACGCCGCGCGCCGGGAACCCCTATCATCAGGAGGCGGGGCTATCGATAATCCGCCCGTAGATATTCTGATCGTCATAAGCGCCGTTCAGATACTCGGCCTGTTTCAGACAGCCTTCGAGGGTAAAGCCATTGCGCAGCGCCACCTGGTTGCTCTTGTGGTTAGCCACCCGGCATTTAATCACGAAGCGCCGGACTTCGCCGCGGCGAGCGTAGTAGTGCATAAAGGCCTGCAGCGCCTGGGAAAGCAGCCCTTGCCCCTGGTGATGTTCATCAATCCAGTAACCGATGTAGCCGGTTTTATTCAGCGGTTCAATCTGGTTGAACGACAGCACGCCCACCATCTCATCGCGCAAAAACAGTAAAAACATTTTCGCGTAACCGCGCTGGTGCAGCAGCACGTTTCCCTGGACATGGCGACGGGTTTCATCTTCGCTGTCGACCGCGGCGGGCCAGCTAAGCGAATGCTGTAACCAGTGTTTATTCTTCTCCACCAGCAGGTGTAAGTCGGTAACGTAGCGCTCGTCCACCGCGCGCAACGTCAGCTGGTCGGTGACCGGGATCGTTTCAGGAACGGGGGTTTTTTCTGCGGACATGGCTCTCTCTCACTGCGGGAAAACCCGTCTACGGCACGCAGACGGGCAACCGCGACGGTTACTTCATAACCCGGTCATCAACGTAGTTGCGTTTATCCGGAGCCGGCGGGAAATACTGGTACAGCCAGGTCTCACTGATGGCCTCGCCCTGGCAGCGCAGGAACATGCGCATTTCCACCGGGTCGGTGGAATCGTTGGTCGGGTACCAGTCAAACTGGATGCGATAGCCGTCGAACGGCTCAACGTACAGAATCTCGATCTGCTTCGCTTCACCGTTAGACAGGGTAATCACCGGTTCGATGCCTTTTGGCGCCGCGGCCTTCAGGTCCCCACCGACGAAATCAATGGCAAAACGGCGCGCCCATTTGTCCGGGTAGTGTTCGCCCGGCGCCCAGCCTTCCGGGAAACCGCCCATCCCGGTGCGGGTCGCCATCACCCGGGCCAGCGGAGAACGCACCGGCGGCTGCGCGCTCCAGTACAGGCGATAGCTAAAGTCCAGCTCATCACCGGCCTTGATCGCTTTTTCCGGCTGCCAGAAGCAGACGATGTTATCCAGCGTCTCACCGGTAGTGGGGATCTCCATCAGGCTGACCGCCCCTTTACCCCACTGGTTACGCGGCTCGACCCACAGGCTCGGACGCTTGTTGTACCAGCCCATGATGTCCTGGTAATGGCTGAAATCGCGGTCAAGCTGCAGCAGACCAAAGCCGCGCGGGTTCTTGTCCTGGAAGGCGTTGAACTGCAGTTTTTGCGGGTTGTTCAGCGGCCGGCAGACCCACTCGCCGTTACCGAGCCACATGGCGAGGCGGTCGGAGTCGTGAATTTGCGGGTGGATGGTGTCGCACATCCGGCGCTCGTTGTTGCCGCAGCTGAACATACTGGTCATCGGCGCGATGCCCAGCTGTTTGATATCTTTGCGGGCGTAGATGTGGTTTTCGACATCCATAATCACCTGCGTCTCCTGGCAGTTGATCACAAATTTATAGGCGCCGGTGACGCTCGGGCTGTCGAGCAGCGCATAGACGGTAAAGACCGTCGCCCCCGGCTTAACCGTCTCAAACCAGAACGAGGTAAAGTCCGGGAACTCTTCCGGGGTATCGGTGAAGGTATCGACCGCCAGACCACGAGCGGAAAGTCCATACTGATAGGTACTGTCTACCGCGCGGAAATAGCTCGCACCGAGGAAGGCGACGATATCGCGGCGCGCCAGCTCCGGCGCTTTAAACGCGCGGAACCCGGCAAAGCCGAGGTCGGTTTGCCCTACCAGCTGTTTGGTGTCTACGCCGGCGTTGTTGTAGTTAAACAGTTCCGGGCGGAAGTGAATCTCCCGCGCCTGCTGGGTTTGTGAATCCAGCGAGAACATGCGCACGCGGCGGCGAAAACCCATGCCGACGTGGAAGAACTGGATGTCCAGCTTGCGGTCGTCAATGTTATTCCACAGCGAATGTCCCGCATCGTACTGAATACTGTTGTAGGCCTGCGGAGTCAGATTAGCCAGCGTTGGCGGCAGGTCGCGCGGGGCGCCGCCCCACGGCTGACGCGACAGGTCGTGGGCCATCGATTGCAAAACGGTAAAGTCAAAACGGCGCGTCATCCCATCAGCAATGCCCGATTCCTCGGCAAGCGCGGCGTTAGAAAAAAGTGAAGCGACTCCTGACGTTCCGCATACGGCGGCAACAGCCATGGAAGATTTGAGAAAACGTCTGCGATTCATGCCTGAGAAAGCGTCCTTCTGTTATGCCAATTGGTCGGCAACGCGACAAACAGATGCGTCGTGAATTTCGCCCACTCTAGACAAAAACGATTGATAATCCAATTGTTGGCGACAGAAAAAGCGTGAAAAAATTCTCTCCACCGAAGCGGACTGGATCCCCCCGCAGGTTTGCCCTGCGGAGGAAAGCGGGTTATTTGACGCTGACGTCGATACCCGGGTAGTATTTCGCCGCCAGACGGGTGATGGTGCCGTCAGCGCGAACTTTGTCGATTGCCGCATCGAGCTGTTTTTTGGTCGCCTCGTCGCCTTTGCGCAGGCCGTAGCCGATCCCGCTGCCGAGAATAGTATCGTCAGCCACCGGTTTGCCGATAAAGCCAAAGCCTTTGCCCTGCGGCTTGCTGAGGAAACCGGCCTGCCCGGCGGCAGACATCACCAGCGAAGCATCGATACGGCCGTTCAGCAGATCTGCCCACGCCATATTTTGATCTTTGTAGGACACCACCGTTACGCCATGCTTCTCCCAGTGCTCTTTGGCAAAGGTTTCCTGAATCGAACCTTGCAGCACGCCGATGGTTTTGCCTTTCAGCCCTTCCGGGGTGGTCTCCATGCCGCTATCGGCTTTACCGACCAGCTGCGAGGGGATGCGATAAATCGGCTGAGTAAAATCAATGCTTTTGCGTCGCTGTTCGGTGATATTCATCGCCGAGTTAATGGCGTCGAATTTCTTCGCCACCAGCCCCGGGATCAACGCATCAAACGAGGTCTCCACCCAGCTGCATTTCAGCTGAGCCGCCTTGCAAATGGCGTTTCCGAGGTCGATATCAAAACCTTCCAGCTCCCCTGCCGTATTGCGGCTTTCAAACGGCGGGTATTCCGCTTCCACGCCGTAGCGCAGTTCGCCGGCGGCAAACGCAGAGAAGGTACACATCATCCCCAAAGCAAGGGTAAGGGCTGTTATTTTCATCTTCATCGTGGGGCTCCTTAACGCGGCTTAACGTGACACAGTGCCTGCGCACCGGCCCGCAACGTGGCTTCATCTTTAGCAAAAGAGAGGCGAATCAGTTTGTTATCCGTACCATCCGTATAAAACGCCGACAGCGGGATCGTCGCCACGCCGTAGTCGGTTATCAGCCGCTTCACCATTTCGCTGTCGCTTTCGTCGCTGAAATGGCTGTAGTCCGCCAGCATGAAGAAAGAGCCGGCGCTCGGCAACAGACGGAACGGTGAGTCAGCCAGCAGCTGACGGAGTAAATCCCGCTTCTGCTGGTAGAACGGTGCCAGCGCAAGCCAGGACTGAGGATCGGTCATATGCTCAGCAAAGGCATATTGCATCGGCGTGTCGGCGGAGAACATCAGGAACTGGTGCACCTTGCAGATCTCATCCATCAGCGCCGCCGGCGCAACGCAATAGCCGACGCGCCAGCCGGTCACGTGGTAGGTCTTGCCGAACGATGAGATGATGACGCTGCGCTCAGCCAGCTGGGGATGGGTCGCCATCCCGTGGTGGTGTTCAGCGTCAAAAACCACGTGTTCATACACTTCGTCCGACAAAATCACGATATCGGTATTGCGCGTCAGCGCCGCCAGCTGGTCTAAATCAGCGCGGGAAAATACCTGGCCGCTGGGGTTATGCGGCGTATTGACAATAATCATCCGCGTACGCGGGGTGATGGCGGCGCGGACTTCATCCCAGTTGACGCTAAAATCAGGCACCGTCAGCTTGATAGCCACCGGCGTCGCCCCCTGCAAGCGGACAATCGGCGCATAGCTGTCGAATGAGGGTTCAAAGTAGATAACCTCATCGCCCGGATGCACCAGCCCACCGATAGCCGAGTAGATCCCCTGGCTGGCGCTGGCGGTAATCAGGACTTCGTGGTCGACGTCATAACGCGTGCCGTACAGGGCCGCAATCTTCCCGGCAATTCGCTCCTTCAGCGCTGGCAGGCCGGTCATCGGCGCATACTGGTTATACCCCTCCTCCATCGCCCGCGTGACCCCGGCAACCAGCCGGGCATCGCAGGCAAAATTCGGCGCGCCCTGAGAAAGGTTGATGGCATTATGCTGAGCGGAAAGTTGACCGATCACGGTAAAAATTGTCGTGCCGACATCCGGCAGTTTGGAGCGCGTGGTCACCGGGGAACTGAGACTCATAGTTAATCCTTTCTCATTTTATTTGCATAACCATTCAATCCAATGCGCTACCCGGCGACAACCGAATTGTTGTCATAGTAGCCATGCATTTTGATCATGCCTTGAGAAAAGAGACGGCCAGCCAGGGCTGGCCGGACGAGAAAACTACTTGCGGGTTAAGGTGTTAAAGCTGGTCATCAGATTGCGGTAATCGGGAATATGGTTGGAAAACAGCGTCCCCAGCCCCTCAACATCATTGCGCCAGTCGCGATGCAGCTCACACGCGGCGCCAAACCATGACATTAACTGCACGCCGGCCTGTGACATGCGATCCCAGGCAGCATCGCGGGTCATCGGGTTAAAGGTGCCGGAGGCATCGGTGATCACGAAGACCTCATATCCCTCTTCAATCGCCGACAGCGCCGGAAACGCCACGCAGACCTCGGTCACCACCCCGGCGATAATTAGCTGCTTTTTCCCCGTGGCTTTCACCGCGTTTACAAAGTCTTCGTTATCCCAGGCATTGATATTCCCCGGACGAGCAATATAGGGCGCATCCGGGAACTGCGCTTTGAGTTCCGGCACCAGCGGGCCGTTGGGGCCGTTCTCAAAGCTGGTGGTCAGGATGGTCGGCAGACCAAAATATTTCGCCATATCCCCCAGCGCCAGCACGTTGTTCTTGAATTTATCCGGGTCGATGTCGCGAACCAGAGACAACAGTCCTGCCTGATGATCTACCAGCAGCACCGCCGCCTCGTTCTTATCCAGACGTACGTAGGGTTTTGCCATGATTGACTCCTCATTTAAACATCAGGTTATCCCGCCAGCCTTTCCGCGCCGGCAGAGGTTTACTGCACAGGTCAAATCATAGTTTACTGGCGGGCTGAGGATTAGCCGGCAAAAGTGGGACGCAGTGTCCCATTCGCTGAACAAAGCGGGCATACTGTCCATGATCAAAATGCATAGCTGGAGATGAGATGTCGCGAAGCGCCCTGCCTTTTCATGCCGTGGAAACCTTTCTGGTCACCGCCAGGCACCTTAACTTAACCCATGCCGCGCGCGAACTCTGCCTGACTCAGGGCGCCGTCAGCCGCCAGATTGCGGCGCTGGAGGCGTGGTTTGGTTTCCCGCTTTTTGCCCGCCACGCGCGCGGCCTGCATCTTTCGCCGCAGGGCAGCGCCCTCTACCCGGAGCTCCAGTCGGCGTTTGGCCGTCTGATCGCAGTGGCAGAACAGGCTCGTCAGCAGCAGACCGTGGTACGCCTGAAGGCGCCGACCTGTGCCATTCGCTGGCTGGTTCCCCGGCTGGTGGCTATCGAGCGGCGTCACCCGGAACTGCAAATCGCCCTGACCACCACCACGGAACATAGCGTCAACTTCAGGACCGAACCCTATGACGCCGCCATCGTCTTCGGGACTCACCACAGCGTCGGCGATCTGCTGTTTGAAGAGGCGCTGACGCCGGTCTGTAACGGTATCCTGACGGGGGACAACATGCTAAACGACGTCACGTTTTTGCACCCGACCCGGGATAAGACCGACTGGTCGCTATGGCTGGCGGCATTCTCACCCGAGGCCCCACTACTGATGCGTAAAAACCAGCACTTCGACACCATGGATCTGGCGATCACCGCGGCCATGCAGGGGCTGGGCGTCGCCATGGCTGACGCCACCCTGGTGGCTGAAGATGTCCGCGCCGGCCGCCTGGCGCGCCCTTTCACCCTAAGCGTAAAAACCGGCGCCAGCTACCGGCTGGTAGTCCGTAGCTCGCAGAGCAAAGCCGACGGTCTGGCGCGATTTCGAGAGGAGCTGGTTAATCCAGCGTAACGTGGTGGCGCATGACCCGGCGAAACAGCGCCAGCCGGGCGCGCATAAAGCGGTTTTCCAGCTTAAATCCGACCCGCTTATGCAGCCCGATGCGCAGCAGACGATCGCGCCCGCGCAGGCTGGCGGGCCAGCGTACCGCCCCCGGCAGTTCGCTACAGCGATGCCCGGCAAGGCGGGCGAAGTTCGCCCAGTAATCGGCGACCTGGGCGGCAAACGCGCGGTCTTCCTCGTCGGCATAGGTGCGCACCGGCTCGGCCAGGGTGAGCGTGTCAAACACATAGGGCACTTCATCGCCGTGCCACGCCCCGTGCGGACAGGTTTCATCGGCGGCACGGGGAACATAGTCAAACCAGTAGCGCCAGCACGGCTGCCCTACCCGCTGCTGGGCCTGCATCACCACATAGCCCAGCGTGGTGAAGGCCATATCGCGGCACACTTCGCGTCCCAGATTCTCATCCCCCTTCACGCCGGGATAGAGTAGTTTGATCAGGCCGAGGCCAAACCGCCGCTCGCGGCGCAGTTTCTGGATCTGCCCGGCGATATCGACGCCGAATACCGCCATCACGCTGGCCTCGTCGCTGTTAGAGCCAACCATCACCGGCATCGGGTGCTGGCGGCCGGCAAAAAACGCCTCCAGCATCGGCTGCGGTAACACCGCATCGCCGACGATCGGTACCGGTCCGGTATTCAGCGGCGCGGTCAGCGACCAGAATGCCTCCGCGGGAATCGCCCGCAGCTGTGCGGCGCTGGCCTGAGGCAGCGAGAAGTGTTCCGCCAGCAAACGCCCTTTCTCCAGCGCGTTTTCTCGCGGCAGATCCGGCAGCGTATAGCCGCTCTGGATGATGGCCTTATGGAACAGTCCGCGGGATTTCGGCGATACCATTAGTGAGAGCACGCTGCGCGCCCCGGCCGACTCGCCAAACAGGGTGACGTTGGTGGCGTCGCCGCCAAAAGCGTGAATATTATCCTGCACCCATTGCAGCGCGGCAATTTGGTCAAGGAGGGCGAAATTATAGACTCGTTCGCCGTCTTCCCCTTCCAGCGCCGGATGGGCGAAGAACCCCAGATGCCCCAGCCGATAGTTGACGGTCACCACCACCACGTCGCGAGCCGCCAGCGCTTTACCATCGTAAGGGGGCAGGCTGCCGGCGCCAATGGTAAACCCGCCGCCGTGCAGCCAGACCATGACCGGCAGCGGCTGAGTGCGTCCGGCGGGTGCCCAGACGTTAAGGTAGAGACAATCTTCTGAGAAGCGACCGGGATCGCCGCCGCCCAGCTCGCGGCAGTACTCAATATCTTGCCAGCTGGCGGCGGAGAAGGTGTCGGCCTGGCGGACGCCCTGCCAGCGCGCGGGCGGTTGCGGCGCGCGCCAGCGGAGTTCGCCGACCGGCGGCGCCGCAAAGGGAATGCCGCGCCAGAGATGAATGCCCTGTTCAGTGATGCCGGATAACGTCCCCTGCCGGGTTTTGACCAGTGGGGTAGACGGGTTCTGCATGACCTGCTTCCTTTTACTGACTGTCGTCAATGATTCATGTCAGCAGAGTACCGGTTTCAGAGCAGACCGCAACGACGTTTACTGCGCTCCTCGGCCTGTTGATAGAGAGCAAACTCGTCCAGCACCGGGCAACCCAACGCCGTTTCAAAGGCGTCACGGCTGGCATTGCCATGGCTGCGGGCCTGAATGTCATTGCCAAGATTTGACTGGAAAATCCCTGCCGCGCTCACCGGTAAAAAATCTTCATAAATAATCGGTTGCGCCACCACCCAGCCGCGTTCGATTAACGGCTGCGGATCGTCGCCGGGGCCAAAGGCATGACGATGGGCTTCCCCGGCGGGGGTCAGGCGATAGCGGAACCACGCCAGCCCCTGCTGACGCAGCAGGAATTCGCTGTCCGGGAACTGGCTGAACACCTCCTGCAGATGGCGCTGATGGTGGAGGTTGTCTTTCCCGACGCCAGCTTCGTTCAGTAAGCGATCGTACAGCGCCCGGCCTTTCGGCGTCAGCGCAATCCCGCGTTGCTCTATCTCGCCAAAACGCGCGCTGTGGGTCCCCTGGTGCTCCCCGGCAAACACCACCGGTTCTTCGAGGGCCTTAAAACTGGTCTGGCGCAGCAGAATCGGCACCTCACGACGCGGCGGCCCTTCAATTAATGCCTTCGGTACCATCCCGCACTCCGGCATCAGCGCCTGAACCCGGTCGATATCCAGCGTGCGCGGCGTCAGGTGGTTGATATGGCAGCCGGGGAAGCAGACCACATCGGCAATCAGCCGGTGCTCATTATGCAGCGCATAATAGGTGTCGGCGTCCACCGTTGCGTGGCTGTGCCAGCGGAACGTCTCCAGCGCCTGGTGGACAAATTCCCGAGCCTGCGCCGGCGAAAAGTGGCCCTGCTCTTCGTGCACAGCGATGAGCTCACGACAGCGGGGAGTAAAAATATCGCGCCGGGCGAGGATCGCCGCCGCACGCTGGCGCAGCTCAACGTTGGCAATCAGTTCCAGACGCAGCAGCGAGGTAAAAATACGAAACGGATTGCGCGCCAGCGCCGCGTCATCAATCGGGCGAAACGCGGTAGAGTGCACCGGCACGCCGGCCTGCGACAGATCGTAATAGCTGACGGGGAACATCCCCATAATGGCAAACATACGCCGCAGCGTCGCCAGTTCTTCCGCCGTGCCAACGCGGATCGCGCCGTGGCGCTCGACGTTAAGTCGCGACAGCTCATCGGCATTCGCCAGTTGCTCATGCAGTTTAGGATTATGCTCCAGCACCGCCAGATTTACGTCCGCCACCAGCTCCAGTAACGTCCCGTACTGTGGAACTTCCTGCTGGTACATCGCCGACATTGCCTGCGAAAAGTTTTCCCGAATCTCATCAGCCGTGATGGTGTTCGCCATGATGCCTTACCTCCAGTGAATACTTCCTGGAGTGTAGAAAAGGCCCATGGCAACGGCGGGAAGAATTTACAAATTGTGATGCGGATAACCTGCCTCACTCCTCGGTGCCGTCCTGAGCATAACCGTGGGTTATGCAAAACGACCATTAATTTCACTTTAAATTAACAAAGCATTTACACACACTGTTTCTGGCGATATGACAATAAAAAGCCCTCTACCGATAAAAACGGAGCCACTACCCTATGAATGATAAATGGTCACCGCGCGAGGTTGTGCATCGCGACTATAGCAGTCACCCGCCCGCCTTTGCGCCGGGCTACAAAACCAGCGTCCTGCGCTCACCGCGCAATGCACTGATCTCGCTACAGAATTCCCTGTCTGAAATTACCGGCCCGGTATTCGGTCACGACGATCTCGGGCCGCTGGATCATGACCTGATCCTTAATTACGCCAAAGAAGGTCTGCCTATTGGCGAGCGTATTATTGTCCACGGCTACGTGCGCGACGGCTTCGGCCGGCCGATGAAAAACACGCTGGTCGAGGTGTGGCAGGCCAACGCCGGCGGCCGCTATCGGCATAAAAAGGATCAGTATCTGGCGCCCATCGACCCCAATTTCGGCGGCTGCGGTCGGGTACTGACGGATGAAAACGGCTATTACTGCTTCCGCACCATTAAGCCAGGCCCCTATCCGTGGCGTAATCAGGTCAGCGACTGGCGCCCGGCACATATTCACTTTTCCCTCTCCGGGGAGGCGTGGGCGCAGCGCCTGATTACGCAAATGTATTTCGAGGGCGACCCGTTAATTAAACAGTGTCCGATCGTCAAAACCATTAATAACGACGATGCGGTTCGCACGCTGATTGCCGAACTCGACACCCATGCCGCCGTACCGCTGGATTGCCTCGCCTATCGCTTTGATCTTGTGCTGCGCGGCCATCGCGCCACGCTGTTTGAAAATCGTACCCAGGGGGCCGCCCGATGAAAGACTATTTAGCCGAAACCGCCTCGCAGACCGCCGGGCCCTATGTGCATATCGGCCTCGCCCCCGACGCCGCCGGTTTTCATATCTTTGAAAACAATTTCGGCCCGCAGCTCACCACGCCGGACACCGAAGGTGAGCGCATTACTATCGAAGGCCGGGTAATCGATGGTTCCGGAACGCCGGTGCGAGATGTGCTGCTGGAGCTCTGGCAGGCCAACGCCGCCGGGCGCTATCACCACCCCGACGATCGTCAGCAGCACAAAAAAATCGATCCGACCTTTCGCGGCTGGGGCCGCAGCTGCTCGGACTTTTCCTCGGGCATCTGGCGCTTTGAGACCATCAAGCCGGGAGCCGTCGTCGGCCGCGATGGCCGGATGATGGCGCCGCACGTCAATTTGTGGGTGGTGGCGCGAGGCATCAATATTGGTCTCAACACGCGGATGTACTTTTGCGACGAGCAGGAGGCGAACCTGACCGATCCGGTGCTGAATCTGATTGAGTGGGAGGTGCGTCGCCAGACGTTGATTGCCCAACGCGAAGTGCGCGGCAATGAAATCGTCTACCGTTTTGATATTCACCTGCAGGGTGAGAACGAAACCGTCTTCTTTGATATCTGAGTGACTTTCCGCCTGATTTTGCCCCGACCCGGATCGGGGCGTCTGTTTTTTCAGCAAAATAAAAAATTTGTAATACAAGAGAGTGAAATGTTAATAATATTTTGCTATCAGGTTATCAAATTTCAATAACTTCGCTTGTCACCCACAGCGCTCTGTTTTTAACATCAACTATGGAAAAAAATGGTCTTTTTAGTCAGCGCATTCGCTTGCGCCATCTACACACCTTCGTGGCCGTCGCTCAACAGGGAACGCTGGGGCGTGCGGCTGAAACACTCAATCTAAGCCAACCTGCCTTATCAAAAACGCTCAATGAGCTGGAGCAGTTGACCGGTACGCGACTGTTTGAACGCGGGCGGTTGGGCGCTCAGCTGACGCTGGTCGGCGAACAGTTTCTCACCCATGCGGTTAAGGTCCTCGACGCGCTGAATACGGCAGGCCAGGCGCTTAACCGCAAAGAGGGGCTGAATAACGATGTGGTACGCATCGGCGCACTCCCGACCGCCGCCTTAGGTATTTTGCCCACCGTCATCGGCCAGTTTCACAAGCAGCAAAAAGATATCACCCTGCAGGTGGCGACCATGAACAACACCATGCTGCTGGCGGGCTTAAAATCGGGAGAAATCGATATTGGGATCGGCCGCATGTCTGACCCGGAGCTGATGAGCGGCCTCAACTACGAGCTGCTGTTCCTCGAATCCCTGAAGCTGGTGGTGCGTCCCGGCCATCCGCTATTGCAGGAAACCGTAACCCTCAGCCGGGTGATGGAGTGGCCGGTCGTCGTCTCCCCTAAAGGCACCATTCCGCGGCAGAATGCGGAAACGCTGCTGCAAAGTCAGGGGTGTAAAATCCCCGCCGGCTGTATCGAAACCCTCTCCGCGTCGCTCTCGCGTCAGCTGACCGTGGATTATGACTACATCTGGTTCGTCCCTTCCGGCGCGGTCAAAGACGACCTGCGCCGCGGGCTGCTGACCGCTCTGCCGGTGCCCACCCAGGGGGCGGGCGAACCGATCGGCATTTTGACGCGCGTCGATGCCACATTCTCCTCCGGCGCACAAACTTTACTCAGCGCCATTCGCAAATCCATGCCGGCATAATGAACGCCGGAGAGGGCATCTGATACCCTCTCCGGCATTTGTCGCAGTTAGGTATTCCGTGCCAGAAACCGCCGTGCGGTACCCTGTCCGCGGTGGATCTGAAGAGCGGTAAACAGGTGCGGCAGATGCCGATAGGCACCGTAGTACCTTTATCATCAACGCCGGCGGTGCTCATCAGTCTCCGGATCGCGGCGATGGCCTCATTGCCTGTGCGTTACCGGAACAGAAGTAAGCATCAGGGCCCCGGACGGGGTACTGATGACTGGCAACGCATGCGCTTCTGCAATTTGCCCGGCGGCGCTACACTTGCGCGGGCCTACCCGGACCTACCCGGAACAACGCTTACGCGGTCCTGCCGGAACAGCGCTTGCACGGACCTGCCGCGAACAACGATTACGCGGACTACCGGAACAGCGCTTTTGTAGGTCGGGTCAGGCGTCAGCCGCCACCCGACGGAAGCCAGCGCAATCGCTAAACCATTTTATCTCTGCCCCGGACGAGGTCCTGACGGCTGGCAAGGCATGCGCTTTTGCAATTTGCCCGGCGGCGCTACGCTTGCACGGGCCTACCCGGAAACAACGCTTGCACGGGCCTACCCGGAAACAACGCTTGCGCGGGCCTGCCGCGAACAACGCTTACGCGGACTACCGGAGCAGCGCTTTTGTAGGTCGGGTCAGGCGTCAGCCGCCACCCGACGGAAGCCAGCGCAATCGCTAAACCATTTTATCTCTGCCCCAGACGAGGTCCTGATGACTGGCAAGGCATACGCTTCTGCAATTTGCCCGGCGGCGCTACGCTTGCACGGGCCTACAGGAACAGCGCTTACGCGGACTACCGGAACAACGCTTACGCGGGCCTACCCGGACAACGCTTACGCGGACCTGCCGCGAACAACGATTATGCGGACTACCGGAACAGCGCTTTTGTAGGTCGGGTCAGGCGTCAGCCGCCACCCGACGCAGGGGCGTCGCGAACCGCCGCGATGGCTGAGCGGGTATGAAAATCTGCGGCAGAGTCATCTCTGTTTAGCAATAACCCGGGCATGCCCGGGTTATGTTTGGTCTGAAAATCAATTCTCGCCGAAATGAATGACGGTACGAATTGATTTCCCTTCATGCATCAAATCAAAAGCCTCGTTAATCTGCTCCAGCGGCAGGCGGTGGGTGATAAACGGATCGAGGTCGATTTTACCGGCCATCGCGTCTTCAACCATACCCGGCAGCTGGGTGCGCCCTTTCACCCCGCCGAATGCCGAACCGCGCCATACGCGCCCGGTCACCAGCTGGAACGGACGGGTTTTGATCTCCTGGCCCGCACCGGCAACGCCGATAATCACGCTCTCACCCCAGCCTTTATGGCAGCACTCGAGCGCCGCACGCATCACGTTCACGTTGCCGATACATTCGAAGCTGAAGTCCACGCCGCCATCGGTGAGCTCAACGATCACATCCTGAACCGGCTTATCATAATCCTTCGGGTTGATAAAATCGGTCGCCCCCATCTCTTTGGCGAGGGTGAATTTTTCCGGGTTGGTATCCACCGCCAGAATGCGCCCGGCTTTCGCCTGCACCGCTCCCTGGATGACCGCCAGACCAATCCCGCCGAGGCCAAAGACCGCCACGGTATCGCCCTCTTTAACTTTCGCGGTGTTGTGAACGGCGCCGATACCGGTGGTCACGCCGCAGCCCAGCAGACAAACTTTATCCAGCGGCGCCTGCGGGTTCACCTTCGCCAGTGAAATTTCGGCGACCACGGTGTATTCGCTGAAGGTGCTGGTGCCCATGTAGTGGTACACCGGCTCGCCGTTATAGGAAAAACGGGTGGTGCCATCCGGCATCAGGCCTTTCCCCTGGGTGGCACGTACCGCCTGGCAGAGGTTAGTTTTACCGGATTTACAGAATTTGCACTCGCGGCACTCTGCGGTATACAGCGGGATAACGTGATCGCCAGGCTGCAGGCTGGTGACGCCTTCGCCAACTTCGACCACGATACCGCCACCTTCGTGACCCAGCACGGCCGGGAACACCCCTTCCGGATCGTCACCGGAGAGCGTAAACGCATCGGTATGACAGACGCCGGTGTGGGTAATTTTGACCAGCACTTCACCTTTTTTCGGCGGAGCAACGTCAATTTCAACAATCTTCAGCGGCTGGCCTGGGCCAAACGCGACAGCTGCACGTGATTTCATAACCGTCTCTTCCTTCGTGATGATTTATTTTAAATAGGATCGTAGCAGATGACCGACTTCCGCCATTCTGGCCGCTCGCTGATCCGGGGTCGTTTCGCCGCTGACCAGCTCGTCCTGGAGGTGGATTTCCACCATTTCGCCCATCAGGCCGTTGGTCGCCCCGCGGATGGAGGCAATCTGCTGCAGAATCGACATGCAGGATTCGCCGGACTCCAGCGCCCTTTCCAGGGCTTCAACCTGCCCGCGAATGCGACGTACGCGGCTGAGCGCGCGTTTTTTGTCTTCAGGTGAATGTGGCACGATGACGCCCTCAATATTGTATAGGGGGGTATACTATATTTTATTAAGCAAAGTGGCAAACTAAAACGCCGCTTTAAACCGTAGCACAGCGGCGAGCCGTTGAGGTTAGTTGAGCCGGAGCACCATCTCCACGCAGCGTAAATCCGCCTTCGCCAGCTTAGACGGCAGCAGCTTTTCGCGCACGGCGACAAAACCATGGCGCAGATAAAAACCGGCCGCATTCGGCGTCGCTTCCAGCGTCAGGCGCTGGAGATTCCGCCGCCGCGCTTCGGCGATGATGGTCGTCAAAATCATTCCGGCGCAGCCTTTTCCGCCCCATGCGGGCAAGGTAAAGATGGCTTCCACGCTGGCCGCGCGCAGATCAAGATAGCCGGTCGCCACCGGGCGCCCACTCTCTTCCTCAACGACAAAAAAGGGGTTGTCGCGCACCGCATGGCGATACCCTTCCGGCATCGTATCCGGCGTCCAGGCCTCGAGGACCGCGGCTGCGTAGCTCTCACGACAGCCGTTGCGAATGGCCTGATTGCGGATGATCCATAGCGCAGGTGCCTCATCCGGCACGGCAAGTCTGACCTTCATGTTGGGCTCCTTTTTCCTCAGTCCGTCTCAGATCTACCACAGCCAGCGGCGAAAGAATAAAAAAACCCCGCTCGGCAGCGGGGTCAGGGGGTCGAGGTGATTAGCGCTTACGCGGCATCATCCGCAGCAGCGTATTATCTTTCCACAGATAGTGGTGCAGCAGCGCGGCCAGCGCGTGCGCGCCAATGATAAAGTAGCCGGTATTCGCCAGCAGGCTATGTACGCCCTTCAGCGTATCCACCAGCTCGAACTGACTTTGCGCCGCAAACGGCATGGTCAGGCCGAAGGCAAACCACGGATTACCACGGTAATACATCATCACCAGACCGACGATCGGCTGGGCGATAAACAGCAGATAGATAATCAGATGCCCCAGATGGGCAAAACCGGTCATCATCGGCGACGGTTTCGGTACAATCGGCGGCGCCGGGTACTTCAGGCGGACCAGCAGGCGCGCGACCATCAACACAAGGATGGCCACCCCGCAGGAAACGTGAATCATATTAATGACCGGACGGTCGCTGCGGGGAAAAAAACCGCGAAGTTCCATGGTGGCATAGGCGCCAACCACCAATAAAAAGACCAGCCAGTGGATACCTGTTTGCAGGCCAGTGTATTTATCGCGCATGGTAAACCCTTAACAAAACTGTGATGCCGACAACATAACGACCTTTCCTGAGAAATTCATTAACTTTTACGTACTTATAAGAAACAATTGCCGGTAAGCATCTATTTTCAACAAAAGCAATGAGTTACTCGTGTTTCCCGTGGCCTGTGCAAGGTGCTTTGCCGCCATTCAACCGCGCCAAAACCGGCTCCCACTCCCGCTGTTATCGCCAAATCTCCCCCCATGAATAGCGCCGCGCTCTTTTGCTTTATTCCGCAAGATATTGATGTACCGGCAGATTTATCCGTTTCAGGTCATGATCTTGCCGTCAGCCCTGCCCCTTTGACGTGACAACGTCACACATCACGTCACCGTCCGGCTGCTGATGTTACGGTTTTTGCTTGCGATGACGACAGATTGCGATAACGGTCCGCACGGCGGCAATCGAGGAGATGAAAAACAATGCCTTAAGCAAAACCGGCTGCAGAGAAGATCCCTACAGGATGGGGGCACACATTAAACAGATTAAATTTTAGCCATACGTGGTACACTGGCGCACATTCATTGAAAGGTTAATCATCATGTCTTTTCTCGATTACGCAATGAAGTTCATCGGTAGCGCATCCACGTCCACCATCACCTGTCCCGTCTGTGGCTTATCATCAACCCAGTCCACCTCTAAGATTCGCTTAAAACAGGCCATGCTGTGCCCCGGATGCAAGGCCATTTTTGTCTCGACACGCTAGCCAGCTTCTTACGCCGACCCACTTATACCCCGTGTTCTATACTGAATAAAGACCGGCAGCTGTTAAATCCCTGATGCCTCACGCCCATCCTGAGAGAACGTTTCTGAACTGATTTCGCAACTGCTCCTGCGCGTTAATGTCGCATCAGAGCAACGCTATGAAAATGAATCCCCGAGCATGGTTTAGCCGCGCTCACCCCTTTACGAAAATCCCTGGACGGGCGCCATTCCCGGCCAACGACCCGAGCGGTGAAAATAGTCTGCGGCCAGAGCTGTTTTCGGCCCTCCAGATGGAACGTTACGGCCAAAAACTGGCGCATACACATAAGCTGTCGCCGGACAAACTGCCTTACTATCTTCTCAAACGGCTTGGCGATAACGAGGCCGTGATCACCCATAACTGTTATGCGCTCAATGCCGGGAAAAAATCGAGTATTATGCCCGCAGGCGAGTGGCTTCTTGATAATTATTACCTGATTGAGGAGCAGATTCGTATTGTCCGCCAGCACCTGCCGAAAAGCTTTGGCAAAGGTCTCCCCGCCCTGATATCGCCACACCAGTGCCCGCGTATTTACGATATCGCCTCTGAAGCGATTGCCCACGGGGACGGACGCTGGGACGTAGCCAGCCTCACCAGTTATATCGCCGCCTATCAGCAGGTGACGCCGCTGACTTTAGGCGAGGTCTGGGCTTTACCCGGCATGCTGCGTCTGTCGCTGATCGAAAACCTGCGTCGTGTCAGTATCGAAGTGGTAAAAGCCCAGCAAGAGCGCAGCCTGGCGGACACATGGCTCACGCGGATTTTTGAATGTGCGGAGAATACGCCCGCCGATTTAATCATGGTGGTTGCCGACATGGCGCGCGCTCGACCGCCGCTCAGCAGCGCGTTTGTCGCGGAACTGGTACGCCGCCTGCAGGGGCATGGCAATGCGCTGGCGCTGCCGTTGACCTGGGTGGACCAACGTCTTGCTGAACAGGGCGTGACGACCGAGGTTCTCATTCACCGCTTCAATCAACAGCTTGCCGCCAGCCAGCTTTCTGTCAGCAACAGCATCGCGGGTTTACGTTTGCTGAGCGAAACAAACTGGGCCGATTTTGCCGAGACGATCAGCGTCGTGGAGCAGACATTGCGTCTTGACCCAGCCGATACCTATTCCCGGATGCACTTTGATACTCGGGATCATTACCGCCATGTCATCGAGATTCTGGCCAGAGACAGTCGGTTCAGCGAGCCCGAAGTCGCCAGGCGGGTGCTGGCGCTTTCTCAGGAAAACGCGCCCGCCACGCCGGGACATCATGTGGGTTATTATCTGGCAGGTGAAGGCCGCGAACAGCTGGAAGTGCAACTCTGCGCTGACACTCCAGGACTTATCCGGCTGCGGCACAGTTTCAACAAAATCCCCTTGTTGTCATGGCTCGGCAGTCTCAGTTTGTTAACGACGGCCGTAACGGCCGGAATCCTGCACGCCACTGCGCAACAGGGAATGGGCTGGATACTGATCCTTTTGGCGGTGCCGCTGATTGTGGCGGTGAGCCAGTTAATCAGCGATCTGCTCAGCGAAGCGACCACCCGTTTTCGCACTCCCCGGCCTTTGCCACGAATGGATTTTTCCGCGGGAATTCCCGCTGACTGTGCGACGATGGTGGTTATTCCCTGTATGCTGACCAGCCACGCAAGCATCAGTCAGCTCCTCACCAGTCTTGAAGTGTGCTGGCTGGGCAATCAGAATGAACACCTCCGCTTCGCTCTTCTCACTGATTTTGCTGATTCAACGGTTGAAAATCCGCCGGGAAACGCCCTGCTGCTCAGGCAGGCCATCACGGAAACAGAGGCGCTTAACCGACGCTATCCCGGCAACCGCCCACGCTTTTATCTTCTGCACCGTCAGCCTGAATGGATCCCGGCACAGGAAACATGGATGGGTCATGAACGTAAGCGGGGAAAACTGGCATTGTTGAACCACTGGTTGCGCCACCCGGCAAACCAGTTTTCCAGTGTCGCCGGGCTGCCTGCGCACCAGCTGCCGGGCCCGATTAAATATGTCATCACCCTGGACAGCGATACGCTTTTGCCACGCGACACCGCGCATAAACTGGTGGCAACCATGGCACACCCGCTCAACCAGCCAGTGTATGATCCGCTGCGACAGAGGGTCGTCAAAGGGTATGGTATTTTACAGCCCGGACTGGCAGAGGAGATGCCGCGTAACGGACAGGGGCGCTATGCTGCCCTACGCAGCAGCGTACCGGGTAATAATCCCTATTCGATGATGTCTTCGGATATCTATCAGGATCTCTTCGGCGAAGGGTCGTTCGTTGGTAAAGGGATTTATGACGTCGATATCTTTGTCCAGGCCACAGCCAACGCCTGCCCGGAAAATCTGGTTCTCAGCCATGATTTACTCGAAGGGTGCTATGCCCGCTCCGGGCTACTCAGTGAAGTCTTACTCTACGAACAATACCCAAACAACTATCTGTCAGACGTTGCGCGCCGTACGCGCTGGATCCGTGGCGACTGGCAGCTGCTTAACTGGCTCAGCCCATACGTCAGAAAAGCGGATGGAACGCGGGATAAAAATCCGTTATCTCCGCTCTCCTGGTGGAAGTTATTTGATAATTTACGCCGCAGCCTGGTCGCCCCGTCGTTACTGGTACTTCTTTTTTGTTCCCTGCTCTGGGTTCCCAACCCGCTCTACTGGCTTGGCGCGCTGACGCTGGTGTGGTTATTGCCGGCGGCTCTGAGTATCCTTCACGACCTTCTTCATAAACCCCCTCGTCGCCCGTTGCGGCTACATCTTCCGCTGGTCGCCGCCGGCGCGCTGAAGCGGCTCTCCCGGATCGCACTCAATTTTGTTCTCCTGCCGCACGAGGCCGGATATTCATGCTATGCCATTACGGTGACGCTCTGGCGTCTTGCTATCAGTCAGCGCAATCTCATCCAGTGGGCTAGCCACGCGCCGGACAGCCAGCGGTCCCACCTTTCGGTGCTGCGTTTTTATCGGGCGATGTGGCTTAATGTGGTCTCCGGGGTCGCCCTGGCGATGATGACGTATCATTTTGCCCCACCGCTGCTGGCTATCGCCCTGCCCGTTGCAATGCTGTGGTGTCTGGCGCCGCTACTGATGAGCGGGTTAAGCCGCCAGCCTGTGCGTAAGACGATAGCACTGAATCCGGACCAGAAGCAGCTGCTGCGTCAGACGAGCCGCGAAATCTGGGCCTTCTTTGAGACCTTTGCCACGGCAAAAGAAAACTGGCTTCCCCCGGATAATTATCAGGAAATACCGCAGCCCACCGTCGCACATCGCACCTCCCCCACCAATATCGGGCTCTCCCTGATGGCCAACCTGACCGCCTGGGATTTTGGCTACCTGCCCGGGGGCGAGGTGTTGCAACGCGTGACGCTGACGCTCGACTCGCTGGATAAAATGGAACACTTCCGCGGCCACCTCTTTAACTGGTATGACACCCGCACGCTCGCCCCGCTCAACCCACGCTATGTCTCAAGCGTTGACAGCGGCAATATGGCGGGTCATTTACTGACATTACGCGAAGGCCTGTCCGCGATGCGTTATCAGCCGGTGTTGAACAGCGAGCAGCTGCTGGCCGGGCTGAACGACACGTTGATTATTCTGGAAAAATACTGGGGGCAAAACGCGCCAACCGGCCTGCGACTGCTGCGCAAGCACTGTCTGAATGCGGTGTCGTTGCCTGCGGGCCAGCTGTTCGGCGAACTGAAGAAAATGCGCGCCCAATGTAACCATCTGACGACGCAGTGTGCTCAGGAAAACCCGCGGGTGGTGCGCTGGACAGCGCATCTTGAACATCAGCTGGTGCAACTGTGCCATGAATGGTCGCATCTACTGGGCTGGTTACCCCAGACGTATAATGAACCGCAGCTACCGACGCTGAGCTGGCTCGCCAGCGCGAGCTATAGCGGCGAAGGAACGCCTCCGGCATCGGTTACGGCGCTGGCCCGCATGCGGCTGAAGATTCTCACTGAACTTGAACAGCGGTTGAACGATCATGCGAGAATGGATTTTGCCTTTCTGTACAGCGAAGCGACCTGTCTGCTCAGCGTCGGCTATAACTGTGATACCAATACTGCGGATAAAAGCCATTACGATCTGCTGCCCTCTGAAATCCGCCTGACCAGTTTTCTCGCCATCGCGACGAATCAGTTACCGTTAAAAAGCTGGTATGCCCTGGGGCGGCTGTTCACCACCATTGATCATGACACCGCGCTGATGTCATGGAGCGGTTCGATGTTTGAATACCTGATGCCGAATCTGGTGATGCCCACCTGGCCCGGCTGCCTGCTGGATGAAATGAGCCAGTCAGCGGTGAAACGTCAGATACACTGGGGCAAAGAGCGTGGCGTGCCATGGGGGGTCTCGGAGTCCGGCTATCATGCTTTTGATGTTCAGCACAATTATCAGTACCAGGCATTTGGCGTACCGGGCCTCGGTCTGCGGCGAGGACTGGCCGACGATATGGTGATCGCCCCGTACGCCACGCTGCTGGCACTGATGGTCTCCCCGTACAAGGCCTGCGACAATTTGCTCAGCCTGGAAAAAAACGGCGCGCGCGGCGAATACGGTTTTTATGAGGCGCTGGACTATACCCCCTCCCGCCTCGCGACCGGACAACTGTATGCTGTCGTCCAGTCCTGGATGGCGCATCATCAGGGGATGGCATTTCAGGCGCTGGCTCACGTGCTGCTTAACGCCCCGATGACCGAGCGATTCATGTCCAGTACCGCCTTCCGCTCGGCGAGCCTGTTGCTGCAGGAACGCGTCCCGGATGCGGTCGATCTCTACAGCCCGCGCCGTCATTTCGAATCCCATGAAGGGAGAGTCAAACCGGTTCGCTATGAACCGCGTATTTTCAGCGGAGCAGATACCCCGGTCCCTGAAGTGCAGCTGTTGTCCAACGGCCATTACCATCTGATGCTGACCCCTGGCGGCGGCGGTTACAGCCGCTGGAACAATCTTGCCCTCACGCGCTGGCGCAGCGATACGACCCGCGATAACTGGGGAGCATTCTGCTATATCCGCGATTCGCAAACGGAGGAAGTCTGGAGCAACACCTGGCATCCCATCGGCACAGATGCCGATAGCGGCGACGAAGCGATCTTTACCGATGCCGGCGCTGAGTTCCGGCGGACTTTCGGATCGCTGAGCGTCAGAACTCAGATTGTGGTCTCCCCGGAAGATGACATTGAACTGCGGCGGCTCACCCTGGTACACAGAGGACGGCTGCCCCGTGACCTTGAACTGACGACCTATTGCGAAGTGGTGCTGGCGCCCGACGCCAGCGACCGGGCGCATCCGGCATTCAGCAATTTGTTCATTCAGACGGAGATTAACCCCGATCGTGAGGCGATCCTCTGTCATCGCCGCCCGCGCTCGCCGGATGAACAAACCCCCTGCATGCTGCACATGGTGGTCGTGCATGGTAACAGCAGTAAAAGTATCTCGTTTGAAACGGACAGAGCCCGGTTTCTGGGTCGCGGCAGAACCCCTTCAGATGCGCAGACAGCCGGGAAAAATGGCGCGCTCAGCAACACCTCTGGGGCGGTACTGGATCCGATACTGGCGATACGCCACGCGATTACGCTGCTGCCGGGACAACCGGTTACGATTGATATCGTCTATGGCATCGGCGAAAGCCGCCAGCAAAGTCTGGCGTTACTGGAAAAATATCGGGATCACCCCATCGCTGACCGTATCTTTGAGCTGGCGTGGTCCCATAGCCTGGTGGTATTACGCCAGATGAATGCCAGTGAAGATGATGCCACGCTGTTTAACCGTCTCGCCAGTGCGGTGCTTTATCCCTGTCAGGAACTGCGGGCCGACGGCCAGATTATCAGCCGTAACCGACGAGGCCAGTCCGGCCTGTGGGGTTGGGCTATATCTGGCGATCTGCCGATAGTGCTGCTCAGCATCACCAGCGAAGAGAGCATCGCCTCGGTCACTACCCTTGTGCAGGCGCACCGATACTGGCGGCAGAAAGGACTGGAGGTCGACCTTGTGATCCTCAATGAGAGTCCCGGCGGCTATCAACAGATACTGCAAAACCAGATTATGGATTTGATTTATGCCCGCTCTGGAGCCAGCCTGCTGGATAAGTCGGGCGGCATTTTTGTCCGCAATGGCGAACATCTCTCCGCCGAAGATAAGCAGCTTCTGATGAGCGTGGCCTGTTTGTATCTTGATGATCGCGCCGGCGGACTCAGTGAACAGCTTAACCAGCGCATTCATACGTTGACCCCGCCGACCAGGCGATTCATTGCGCACGCGGCGGTACAGAGAAACCAACATGTCGACTGGACACCGGATAGCGGTAAGTTACGCCACTTCAACGGCTACGGAGGCTTTTCAGAGGACGGGCGGGAGTATCAGATTGTCCTCAGCGAAAACCAGCCGACGCCAGCGCCCTGGTCAAATATCCTGGCTAATCCCGGTTTTGGCAGCGTTATCTCGGAGGCGGGACAAGCCTACAGCTGGTATGAGAATGCGCATGAGTACCGGTTGACGCCGTGGGAAAACGATCCGGTAAGCGATCGCAGCGGCGAAGCCTTTTATCTGCGCGATGAAGAGAGCGGCGCATGCTGGTCGCCGACGGTATTGCCGGTGCGCGGACACGGTGATTATCTCACCCGCCACGGGTTTGGCTACAGCGTGTTTTCCCATCGTGAAAGCGGGATAGACAGTGAACTGACGGTACTGGTCGCCGAACAGGCGGCGGTTAAACTGGCGATCCTGACGCTCAGTAACAACTCCGGGCGAACACGGAAACTGTCGGTCACCGGCTATGCTGAATGGACCCTCGGAGATTTACGCACCCGCACCGCCTCCCATATCGTGACGTATCCCGTCACCCTTTCCGCGGGTTGCGGGGTGCTGGCCAATAATTTTTACGCTGCTAACGGCGGCGAGCGCACGGCATTCTTTGCCGTCAGCGGTTCTTACTGCTCGCTGACGGGCGACCGCCGCGAGTTTATTGGACGCAATGGCTCATTGCAAAATCCGCAGGCGATGGCACTGCGCAGGCTCTCGGGTAAAACAGGCGCCGGCCTGGATCCCTGCGCCGCAGTACAATCCGCGGCAACCTTAATTGATGGCGATCAGCGGACCTTTATCTTCGTCCTTGGCGCGGAAGAAAACCATAGCCGCGCTCAGGAGACGCTTGCCCGCTATCTCAATGAAGATACCGTCCGCCAGGAACTGAATAATGTTCACCGCTACTGGCATAACGCGCTCGATAAAATCGTGGTGACGACCCCGGATACCACCGTGAATTTACTGGTCAACGGCTGGCTGCTGTATCAGACGATGGCCTGTCGCCTGATGGCGCGTAGCGGATACTATCAATCCGGCGGCGCATTTGGTTTTCGCGATCAGCTGCAGGATACACTGGCTCTCAGCCACGCCGCCCCGGAAAAAATGCGCGAACAAATTGTACTCTGCGCCTCCCGGCAGTTTATTGAAGGAGATGTGCAGCACTGGTGGCATCCCCCGCACGGTAACGGCGTACGGACACGTTGTTCTGATGATTACCTCTGGCTGCCGTTTGCCGTCTGTCACTATGTCGAAACGATCGGTGACCCAGAAATACTGGACCTGAATATCCCTTATCTGCAGGGGCGTCCGCTCTCCGCTGGCGAAGAGTCGGTTTACGATACCCCGGTCCAGAGCAGTAGCGAAGAGACGCTCTGGTTACACTGCGTCAAAGCCATTGAGCACGGATTACAGTCCGGACAGCACGGTCTCCCGCTAATGGGCGCGGGTGACTGGAATGACGGGATGAACCGGGTTGGCATTGAGGGTAAAGGTGAAAGCGTCTGGCTGGGCTTCTTCCTGTACGATATTTTACAACGCTTCGCTTCACTTGCCGATCGGCGCCAGGATGACGCAGTCGCGTCCCTGTGTCGTCGCGAGGCGCTGCGTTTGCAAAACAATCTCGAAGCCTCCGCCTGGGACGGCGAATGGTACCGGCGAGGATATTTTGACGATGGGACTCCCCTCGGGTCAAAAGCTTCGCAGGACTGCCGAATTGATGCGATTGCCCAGAGCTGGTCGGTGCTCTCCGGCGCGGTCAGCCGGACGCGCAGCGAGCTGGCGATGCAGGCGCTGGATAAGTACCTGGTGGATAACGAGGGCGGATTAATAAAACTATTAACCCCGCCGTTCGACGGCCACGGCCCTAATCCGGGCTATATCCAGGGCTATCTGCCCGGCGTGCGGGAAAACGGCGGGCAGTATACTCACGGCGCCATCTGGGCGGTCATGGCGTTTGCCCGCATGGGGAACGCGGAACGCGCGTGGCAACTATGGTCGATGATCAATCCGATAAACCACGCGCTGGATGCCGATGGCGTGGAAAAATATATGGCGGAGCCCTATGTGATGAGTGCGGATGTCTACAGTGTCTCCCCGCATAGCGGCCGGGCCGGGTGGAGCTGGTATACCGGTTCAGCGGGCTGGGCATATCGTCTGCTGACAGAGGAGCTGCTGGGAATAAAACGCGGCGCGACGTCCTTCACCGTTCACCCGCTGCTGCCGACCAGCTGGCCCTCTTTTGCCCTGACTTATCAATACCGCGATAGTCAGTATCGCATTACCGTCTCACGTGGCGACGGGCAATACCAGGCCACCCTGGATGGCCTGCTCCTCGCCGACGATACCATTCCGCTGCTGGATGACGGACAGCCCCATAGCCTCGATATCATTCAGAACTGATGGCAAACAACCCGCGCATTAACGCCAGTCGTTAATGCGCGAATTATTTTGGCCAATATTCATTGGCGCGCTGCATCGAGAAATTATCCAACTTTTATTTGGCTTAGCTATTTGGCTTAGCCGGTTAACTGCGGTGAGACAATATGATTTCGTTATCAATTTCTCCCCGCCGCGTGCAATTGCGCGAGGATCCGTTAACGGCTCGTCTTTAGCCTCTTCAGCGCAGAAATATAATAAAAAGAATAACCGTCAAGAAAGGCGTATAATAAATAACACACCCCTCAGAGAATAAATTTATGTCTTACACCAGTGGAATCAGACAGTTCAAAGAAAGACCTGTCCATGTCACTTGCCCCGCCTGTTCCTGCATAGCAGACCAGAAGGCCGGTAAATTACGCAAAGATGCGATTCTGCACTGCCCGCAATGCGGATTACACTTCCGCCCCTCAGAATGCTGGTGTATTGGCGGCTGAGCAGCAAGTCAATCTCAACTCTTTAAAAACAGCAACATACCTGTTTTACCACGGCGATAAAGGAAAGGCTTATGAAAACCAGAAAAGATGTTTTTATTGAAGGCGATATTCTTGCCAGCCGTCATCCTGGAGAATCGAACCAGCCTTTCTGCATCCATAGGGTAAGGTTTAGCAATGGTAAATATGCGATTATTCGGGCAGCAACAGGGCGATGCTTCATTCCCGGAGAAATGATCCAACGACAGGGTAACGAATGGTTTTACAACCATGTAAAAATTCGTTTGCTCGGCTTTGAATATCTTGATGAAAAAGAATCCGCCAGACAATTTATTGAGTGTTTTTGATATTCATGAACGCGCTATCAGAAATAACATCTGCGCTGTAAACTCACGTCATTAAACCGACGCTGCGTCCGGCGTTTTTGCCACCCGGTTCACCCGGCGCCCTGGCCTGCCAGTGTGCATAAACCGTTTGAAGCACCTTAACGCGTTGGTGGAAAGGATGAGTCCTGCTTGTCGCGCTGATTTATGTCCGAGGCGCAACGGGCGGCGAAGGCCATCAGCAGATTTTTCTTCCGGTCGCATGGTGAGTATAATTCGCCCTCTACATTCACCGATCGCTGCTGGCTCATGGTATGAATCTCAATCGCTTCTGTTATTTACTCCTCGTTTGCGCGGCGACCGCGAGCCTGTTGACTCCGCATCCTTATGTTACGTGGTTCCTGCTCGTCAGCGTACTGACGCTGGTGATTTACGGCATGGATAAAATGGCGGCGCGCAAGGCCTGGCGTCGGGTGCCGGAATCGACCTTGCTGGTATTCGGGTTTGTCGGCGGATGGCCTGGTGCGATTGTCGGTCAACAGATCTTCCGCCATAAAACGCAAAAACAGCCCTTTAAAACCTACTTCATCATCAGCGTGATAGTGAGTATTCTCGCGACGCTGGCGGTTTATCAGTTCTCTTCGCACTCTGCTTCGACCGTTTCCCGTTCGGTTTTCCCCAACGCGAATGTCTCGCCTTCAGATATTGCCCGTAATGTCAGGCAGTAAGGATTCGATGGCGCTGATAATGCTTCTGACCCTCTGGGGGATAAAGCGGGCGTCGGGATAGACGGCGTAGAGGAAGCGGTCAGGTAAGCGCCACGCGGGTAACACCGGTACCAGCCTGCCGGATTGCACCGCCCTGGCCGCAAGCGGGAGCTGCATACCGCCGATACCGAGGCCGGATTCAATCGCCTGGCGCAGAGCCTCACTGGTATTGGCCCGGAAAACGGTATTCACCTTCACATCGAGAGTATTCTGACCCGAAACCAGGCGGAGCGGTGCTTCCAGCGGGATAGCGCTGAAGCGCACGTGCGGATGCATCGCCAGCTCGCTGACGGAGTGCAGCGGTGTAAAATCAGGTGCCGCAAAGAGCGCCGTTTCAATACGCGCCAGCACGCGCGCCGCGTGCGTTTGCGGTGGCTCATGGCTCAGCCGCAGCGCGACATCGACCCCTTCAGTAACCAGATCGGCGATGCGGTCATCCAGTGACAGCATCAGATGCAAGCCGGGATTCCTTTTCTGCAGCGCCAGCAGGTGGGGCATAAAAATCTGCCCCAGACCGCTCGGCAACTGCACATGTACCCGGCCCTGAAACTGATGATCGGCAGGGTTCAACCGCCTTTCCGCTTCCCTCATGGCCTCGAGCAAAAGCTGCATATCACGCCGGTAGCTTTCCCCCTGTTCAGTCAGCGCCATCACCCGCGTAGTACGATGCAGCAATACCACGCCGAGCTCCTCTTCAAGCGCCGCAATCTGTTGACTGACGGCAGATTGCTTCATCCCGCTCTGGCGAGCGGCCGCAGAAAAAGAACCCGCCTCGGCGACGCGTAAAAAAGTGGCTATCGCATTAAGCTTATTATTCATTTAATGATTCTGCTTATAAGTGCCATCAGTTTCAGGGGATATGTGTGAAAAAAATAATATATCACACTGTTTCTGCCACCTTCCCTGGAGAAACACGATGAATAAGATACAGCAACAGAAAGTCGCGCTGGTCGCCGGCGCCAGCGGTATTATCGGCAGCCAGCTTGTCAAAACGCTTCTGCGTAATGGCTGGGAGGTCATCGGACTGAGCCGCCATGCCCTCTCCCACCCTGACGGCATTCCGCTGGTCGAGGTTGATTTACTCGATGCCGAGGACAGCGCGCGGGCGCTGCGGCCCCTTAGCAATATCACCCATATTTTTTACAGCGCCTGGGTGAATGCCGCAAACTGGACGGAGATGGTTGCCCCGAACGTTACCATGCTGCGTAATCTGGTCAGTCAAATCGAGGACCGGGCTCCGCTGCAAACGGTCAGTCTGATGCAAGGATACAAGGTCTATGGCGCGCATCTTGGGCCGTTCAAAACCCCGGCGCGTGAAAGCGATCCTGGCGTCCCGGGCGCTGAATTTAACGCCGCCCAGCTCACGTGGCTCAGCCATTTTCAGCGTGGAAAAACGTGGCACTGGAATGCCATCCGCCCTGGCGTAGTGGGTAGCGCGGTGGCGGGCAATACCATGAATCTCGCCCTGAGCATCGCCCTGTACGCCTCGCTGTGCCGGGCGTTGAATCTGCCGCTGCGTTTTCCCGGTTCACCACAGACCTGGCACAGCATCGTCGATTTCACGGATGCCGGATTGCTGGCAGAGGCGACCCTGTGGGCGGCAACCTCGCCCGTGGCGCAGAATCAGGCTTTCAATGTCAATAACGGTGACGTCTGGCGCTGGAGCGAACTATGGCCGCAGATCGCACGCTGGTTTGGGCTGGAGGTTGCCCCGCCGGTCAGGCTCTCCTTTCAGCAGTTATTTAAGGACTATCGCGCGCAATGGCGCGACCTTGCCGGGCAGCGGCTGGTGGAGCCGGAACTTTTACGGCTCAGCGACGGCAATTTTGCCGATTTCGTCTTTGGCTGGCATTACGACATGTTTGGCGATGGCAGTAAACTGCGTCGGGCGGGCTTCTCCCGAATGCAGGCAACCGACGAAATGTTTTTCAGTCTCTTCGCGCAGCTGAGAGAGGCACGCATTATCCCCCGATAGCGCGTGGCGCTGAAATACAAACCGGAACGCGCCGGCGTGTTCCGGAGAACGGCCACCGGGGGAGGTTGCGCGCGACGCTCTCCCGGCATGACCCAGGGAGGGGGCAGATTACCGGCTCAGTCCCGATGTTTTCCTGGCATCATTCGGAGTAAGGTGTTGTCACGCCATATATAGTGGTGCATCAGGGCGGCCGCGGCATGTAAACCAACGATAAAATAACCGGTATTGGCCAGGAATTCATGAACGTCTTTCAGGCTGCTTTGCAGCAGACTGTTTTTCACTGCTGAAATCGGCATATTAATAAAAATAAAGCTCCATTCTTTTTGGCCAAAATAGAGCGACAGAACCCCCAGCGCCGGAAGGATAATAAAAAGGCAATATAAAATAAAATGCATCAACGAGGCGCTGAGTTTCTGCCACTGGGGGAGCGCCGGGACCACCGGTGGTTGCGGAGAAAAAAGCCTGACGACCATTCTGACTAACATCAGAATAAATACGCTGACCCCACAACTGTAATGCGCGGTCGCCATCCAGTAACGACCTGGGGAATTTTTAGGGAAGATCCCCTTAAACTCCATCGCCGCGTAAGTGATGACGATGAGCAGCAACACCAGCCAGTGCAGCGCTATCTGACTCCCTGAATATTTTTTCAATTTTATGTTTCCTTATCGCTTAACGGTCATTCAGGCCATCGCCTGACCGGCGAGAGAACCGGCCCCCATGGATAAAGCCATAGCCATTGCGCTCCAGAACGTGATTCTTATTATTGCCTTCAGCGGTGACGCATTCCCCGCAACCGAGGAGATATAGCCAAGAATAACCAGCGAAAAAAGCGTGGCGAGAATCACGAACGGAAAAACCCGCGTTGCCGGCGCTAGCCAGGCGATGATGACAGGCAGCAGCGCGCCGGCGGAAAAGCTAAACGCTGAAAATATCGCGGCCTGCAGCGGCTGCGCCGAATTGGTCTGCGTCAGCCCCAGCTCTTCCCGGGCATGAGCGTCCAGCGCATCCTTCGCCATAAGCTGTTCCGCGACCCGCTGCGCCAGGGCCGGCTCCAGGCCGCGCTGCCTGTACAGCGAAGCCAGTTCCTGCACCTCTTCCTCGTAATTTGCCGCCAGCTCTCTTTTTTCCTGACTGAGCGCCGCGTGTTCGCTATCCGCCTGCGATGAAACGGAAACATATTCGCCGGTTGCCATCGACATGGCGCCCGCAACCAGCCCGGCCACCCCGGCCAGTAAAATACCCGACGGCGAAGTGCCCGCCGCGGCGACCCCGAGAACCAGACTGGCGGTCGACACGATGCCATCATTCGCGCCCAGCACTGCCGCTCTCAGCCACCCTACTTTGCCGATACTGTGTCGTTCCAGATGCATAGTGGTTTTCCTTGTGATCAGGAAATGAGTCATCCTGGCATGACGGATATATATAAATCAGCTCACCCGTAACTTATTCTTTTATCATTAACCTTACATTAAGATTACGCCAGTATAATCCAGTGCCTGATGTTAATTATTTAAACGGACTGTTTTATGCGAAATGATAATGGGTATCATGAACGTTCAGCCATCGCACAAAAAAGCACATTAATCAGCGCCGCGGTTAATATTACCTTGTCATTCATGCAAATTCTTAGCGGTATATTTTATGGCTCTCAGGGTTTAATTGCTGATGGTATTCATTCTCTTTCTGATTTAGTGGCAGATGCGGTGGTGCTGCTGGCAAATAAAAAAAGCCGTAAACCCTCGGACAACGATCACCATTACGGCCACTGGCGATACGAGAACGGCGCGTCATTGATTCTCGGAATGATGCTGGTTGCCGTGGGCGTCGGTATGCTGTGGTCGGCTGCCGGGAAATTGCTGCACCCTGAGTCACTCTCCGAGGTACATGTTACCGCGCTGTGGGTCGCGCTTACCGCTCTCGCGATCAAGGAAACGCTGTTCCGCTATATGCGCAGGGTGGCGATCCGCCTCCAGTCCTCTCTGCTGATGGCCAATGCATGGCATGCCCGTTCTGATGCCGCTTCATCGGTGGTTGTCGCTATCGGTATTACCGGGACGCTGGCCGGCTACCCGTGGTTTGATCCGGCGGCGGCTTTGGTGGTCGGGCTGCTGATCCTGCGCATGGGCTACGCATTCGCGGCTGACGCGATGCACGATCTGATGGACCGCGCGGCGGATAGCGATAAAGAACATGAAATCAAAGCGCTGCTTCTGTCAACACCGGGGGTCGCCGGGCTTCATGATCTGAAAACGCGTAAAGCGGGAGATCTTATCCTTGTCGATGTGCATCTGGAGGTGCCGGAACATCTCTCCGTCCGCGATAGCCATAACATCGCCGTCGCGGCGCGGGAAAGAGTGTTGCAAACAAACGGCATTCTCAATGTCATGGTGCATATCGATCCCTTTTCAGCAAACGCGCCAAATCAGTGCCTGTAGTCCGCTGTTGGGTCTGCTCTTCGCTCGAGGCCGCCGCCGATGGCGCCAGAATGCGCATCGGCGTGATGAGAATGCGGCCAGGACATGACCTGCGCATGCAGCATAAAACGCATCGTCGTTAGCCCAGGGGAAAGGATCGGCAAAACCTGGCGGGCAGAGCGGGCGATATCTGCCCGCTCCGATCACTCAGCGTGATAATGCAAATTCAATGGCCCGCCGGACGGTGACAACCTGCGCCCGGGTACACTCCTGCGGGGAAGTTTTCGCGCTATCGGGATAGACTTCGGTTGTGGTGGTAAACGGCGCGCCGGTTATGGTCGAGCACAGGTGCCAGGCATTATTGTCATACTCAACAATGCCATGACCGATGACCGGATAACCGAGCACGGTCTCCCCAGGCACCGACGGAGCAATGTGCGTCACCTGCGCAACCGCAGAAATCAACGCGCTCTGGAAATCCAGTCTTGAATTGCGCTCGTCGCTGACCAGATAGAAACCGTCAGGAATATTCTCTGGTTTATAGGCCACGCCGTCCCTGGCAGCCCGCGCGGGGCTGAACTCACTTTCGTCCGTATCGGTCGTTTCATGCAAATCAACGTGCACGGCGAAGCGGCCTTGCAGCGGCGAAATGAGCCTCATCAAGGCCTGGGACTCCTCCGCTGTGCCCTCGGGGAAAAATTGCCGGTTAGGGTCGACGGCATCGTAGTTCCAACGGGAAATACGCTCATAGGCCCAGGGGCTGACGCAGGGCGCCACCAATAGATTGATTTTTCCCGCATACTCATCCTGATATTCAGTCAAAAACGTCAGGGCGCCCATCACGCCGCTGGTTTCATAACCGTGGACGCCGCCGGTAACGAGAGCCACCGGCAGAGTATCGTCCCAGTTTTTTGATTTTGCCGCCCTCAACGGATAAACATCATCGGCGTAACGCAATTCGCCATACTGAATGACATCGAACCGCTGCTTCAGGCCATCAAGTACAGCGGACACATCGCGCTGATAGCTCCGGGATCGCCTCTGATTCTGCCGCCAGCGTTGTATTTCGACTGCTGTCCAGGGTTGCCCCGGGGTACCGATTGGATAAAACTGATTCAGGGTCATATTTCACTCAGAGAATAAAAGAGAGTATCGGGTGCGGGAAGAGAGGGATGCAGCGCAACTCCCGGAACCGTCGATGAAAACATGTCGGCAATCAGGCCGTTGGCCAATTGCGCCATCTCTGAATTAAAGCACAGATCGCCGCAAGGACAACAGCGACTGAAGGCAGGTCAATACGCGATTCCCGTCGAAGCAGGATGGTAGATGGGGGCGGACAGGGTTTCTGCCGCCCGAGGCGGCAGCGACCTGGGGCAATCCGCCCTCGTGGCAACGGCAGGCAAACTAACCGTGGAGAGAAAGTCCCTTGATCACTTTATCCACCATTTTTTTCGGGCCACGGATCCCGAGCCCGACCAGATCCAGATTCTCCGCATCGGCGCTGATAAACACCTCACGATTGGCCTCATCGTACCCGGTGGCAAACATGGCGTGAATGTAGGGAATAATGGTCACTTCCCGCTCAAGCGCTTTGCGATGCACAACCTGTAATTTTTCCAGCCCGCCCTCAAATATCAGCATGGGCTGGCCAGACATATTGCCATACTGCCGGCCCAGTGAATCGATATAGGGTTGGCCGAGGATCTCGGGAGCCGCAGAGGCAATCCCCGTCGCCAGAAACGCCACCACATTCAGTCGCTGCCATGTCGCTAAATCATCGCGCACGATATAGGCAATCTTCGTGTCAAAGGTCATCAAAATACTCCTGTCTGTACCGCGAAAATATTATCTTCACGTAAGCCCGGGGCATCAGTATAGAACGTTTGAGCAGCGGCTCTGAAAGGCCACCGGCGAGATCCGGTAAGCGCGCCGGAACCAGCGACCCAGATGGCTCTGATCGGCAAAACCGGTCTCTGCCGCAACCTGCGACACCGCGAGGCCTCCGGCCAGCAGCCGTCGCGCGGTGCGCAGGCGCAGCCTGACCAGATAGGCATGGGGCGTCTGCCCGAAGGCCGCCTTGAATTGCCGGCTCAGGCGGAACCGGTCGATACCGCTGATCTCAGCCAGCTCATCGAGGCCGGTATTCCAGGCGAGATGGTCGTGCAGATACTCGCGGACCCGGTTCATCCTGACCAGTGAATCGGTCATCGCCGTCGCCGGCTTCACGGCAACGTGAGGAGTCAGATGCGCCACCAGACGATCGAGGCTCTCATCACACGCCAACCGACCTTCCCCATGATGAATGGCCGCAAACGCCTGCGAGATGGCCATGATCAAGTCGCGATCGTCGGTCAGCGTATGGCGAAAGGCGGCTTCCACCAGAGAAATATCGCCCATGCCGCGCTGACGCAGACTGTCGGACATCCAGCGCTGCGGGATGTAGAGCATGGCATAGGTGAATCCGCTGGGCTGCGGGGCATGGCCATCATGCACGGCTCCCGGTTCGATAAGGATCGCTTTCCCCGGCGTACTGGTATGCACAGCGCGGTGACAGCTGAAGCGCTGTGAACCCTGTAAAGTGACCCCCAGCAGCAGCTCCTCGTGGTCGTGGCTGTCGTAAGCATGGCCTTTAAAGTGCGCGTTGACACTTTCAATACCCGTAGCGGCATCCCGGCGAAAGTCGACCCAATCGCCGGATGTCGCCGGCGGCGTTTTTTCTGACATCATCACACTCTGACAACGTTGACGGGACAATAAGCTTAACAGGGAACTGAGCGACGAATTGGCCTAAAATGCGCCACATATTATCGGGGTTCAGCGGCGCATCACCCCAGCCACTCTCTCCCGGACGGCGCTACCGGCGCCCCGTTTCAATCAATTTATTTGATGCATTATGTTAAACAAACGTTATTTATTCTCCTCAGGGAATACGTAAAGTAGTGATTATGCCAAACGAGAACCGGCCGGCTTCACCGAGGCCGGCACCCGTCTACTGAACATTCCCTGCAAACCAGGATAAAGACGTCATGAAAAAGATTGGATTTTTGTCATTCGGACACTGGACGCCATCGCCGCAGTCCGCTACCCGCTCTGCCGCTGACGCATTGCTGCAATCCATCGATCTGGCGGTGGCCGCTGAAGAGCTGGGCGCTGACGGCGCCTGGTTCAGAGTGCATCACTTTGCCCGTCAGCTCAGTTCGCCGTTTCCTCTGCTGGCGGCGATCGGCGCCAGAACCCGGCGTATTGAGATAGGTACCGGCGTTATCGATATGCGCTATGAAAACCCGCTGTACATGGCCGAAGATGCCGGCGCCGCGGACTTGATCTCCGGCGGACGCCTGCAGCTGGGTATCAGCCGGGGCTCCCCGGAGCAGGTGATCGACGGCTGGCGCTATTTCGGTTACGTCCCTGGCGAAGGTGAAAATGAATCCGATATGGCGCGCCGGCATTCTGAGGTGTTGCTGGACGTCCTGCGCGGCGAAGGCTTTGCGAAACCCAATCCGCAGCCGATGTTCCCGAACCCGCCGGGTCTGCTGCGCCCGGAACCCTATTCCGCAGGCCTGCGCGAGCGCATCTGGTGGGGCGCCGGTTCGAATGCAACGGCGGAGTGGGCCGCCAGACTGGGAATGAACCTGCAAAGCTCGACCTTAAAAGACGATGAAACCGGCGAACCGTTCCATATTCAGCAGGCGAAACAGATCCGGGCCTATCGCGACGCCTGGGCGCAAGCCGGGCATACGTGGACGCCGCGCGTCTCCGTTAGCCGCAGCATTTTTGCCCTGATGGACGATCGGGACCGGCGCTATTTTGGCTCCAGCCATGACGACAGCGATAAAGTCGGTTTCCTCGACGAGAAGACCCGCGCAATTTTCGGTCGCAGCTATGCCGCCGAACCGGACAAGCTGATTGCGCAGCTGCAGCAGGATGAGGCGATTGCCGAGGCGGATACGCTGCTACTGACCGTGCCAAACCAGCTCGGCGTCGATTACAACGTGCACGTCATCGAGTCCATCCTGCAACATGTTGCGCCGGCGATGGGCTGGCGCGACAAATAAGTTTGCCACGTCCACGCCCTGCCCGCCGCTGGCGGAGCACATGGCCTGGAGCAGCCCGCCGGGATGCGTTATCGGCGGGCTGGCGGCTGAAGCTGATAGATCCACGCGGTCACGCGCTGCTCCTCTGCCATCGTCACCTCCACCGCCACCCGGTCGTAGCCCTCTTCGAACTCATCCAGCATCAGCCAGTGCGCGGCAAGTTTATCCGATATAAAGAGATAACCGTCGACCCGGGGCCCCTGTTTATCGAGGACGATACCCGGGAAATCGGCAGCGGCCCCCCAGCCGCGCGCATAAAACGTGCCGTGCACCCAACCCGGCAGCCACTCGCCGCCGATATTTTCCAGAATGGGGGCATTTTCATGGCCCGGACGCAGCGTGCCGTAAACAAATAAACGTTCCATGATTCCTCGTCGCAAAGTCACTCATGCCCGACGGGCGGTGAAAAGGTTCAAAATACGAGGGAACACCGCGCTTAGCAAGATGCGGGAAACGCGACTAGCCCGCGGCAGAGAATACATTAATTTTTCTGTAGTGTTTTTCAACCGCTTAGCGGATGGCGAGACTTTCCGGGTTGCCGATTCGCCATGAGTAGAGTATGCCTGGAGTGTCTTATACCCTCAACCTCACTCACTATCCTACCGGAGGCTTTAGATGAGCAAACTAGGGATTAATGGCTTTGGTCGTATCGGACGTCTGGTATTACGCCGTTTACTGGAAGTGAACAGCCCGCTTGAAGTGGTGGCGATCAACGATCTTACCTCGCCGAAAGTGCTGGCCTATTTGTTAAAACATGACTCAAACTACGGGCCGTTCCCGTGGAGCGTTGATTTTACGGAAGATGCGCTCATCGTGAATGGCAAAAAAATTACCGTCTATGCCGAGAAAGAGGCCCGGCATATTCCGTGGACAGCGGTGGGTGCGGAACTGATTGTCGAGTGTACCGGCTTCTACACATCCACCGAGAAGGCGCAGGCGCATCTCGATGCCGGGGCGAAAAAAGTCCTGATCTCCGCCCCTGCCGGTGACATGAAGACCATCGTCTATAACGTCAACGACGATACCCTGACCGCCGATGACACCATCATTTCCGTCGCCTCCTGTACCACCAACTGCCTGGCGCCGATGGCCAAAGTCCTCAACGATGCTTTCGGCATTAAGCTCGGCACCATGACCACCATTCATGCCTACACCGGCACCCAGTCGCTGGTTGACGGCCCGCGGGGGAAAGATTTACGCGCCTCGCGCGCGGCGGCGGAAAACATCATCCCGCACACCACCGGGGCGGCGAAAGCCATCGGGCTGGTTATTCCTGCGCTCAGCGGCAAGCTGAAGGGTCACGCCCAGCGCGTGCCGACCAAAACCGGCTCAGTCACCGAACTGGTCTCCATCCTGGAGAAAAAAGTCACCGCCGATGAGGTCAATCAGGCGATGAAGAAAGCGGCGGAGAACAACGAATCCTTCGGCTACACCGAAGAAGAGATCGTCTCTTCTGACATTATCGGCAGCCATTTCGGCTCGATTTACGATGCCACCCAGCTTGAAGTCGCCGAAGCCGGCGACGTTCAGCTGGTCAAAACCGTTGCCTGGTACGATAACGAGTACGGTTTTGTCACCCAGCTAATCCGCGTGCTGGATAAATTTGCCCACTAGCCATCGCGGCGACGCAAAAAAGCGGATAGCCTGGCTATCCGCTTGTTGGTCAGCCGAAACCGGCGCTTAAGACTGTAAATAGACGACCTGGGTTTGCAGATACTCATTCAACCCATGACGACCGTCGGCACCGCCGATACCCGATTTTCGCCATCCGGCATGAAAGCCCTGCATCGCTTCAAAGTTCTCACGGTTAATGTAGGTTTCACCGAACTTCAGCCCCTTTATCGCCTTCATCGCCACGTTCAGATCCCGGGTATAGATCGAGGAGGTCAGGCCATAGTCGCTGTCATTGGCCATCGCCAGCGCCTCATCCAGGGTGTCAAACGCCACCACCGGCAGCACCGGACCAAAGGTCTCTTCATGAATGATGTCCATCTCCTGACGCACGTCCAGCAGCAGAGTCGGCGGATAAAAATAGCCCTGGCCCGCTACCGCGCTGCCGCCCAGCGCCAGACGCGCCCCCTGCGCTAACGCCCTGGCCACTTTCTGTTCGACGCGTTCCCGCGCGGCGGCGTTGATCAACGGCCCCATGGCGATATCGTCGCGGGTAGCCGGGTCGCCAAACTGTACCGCCTTTAAGGCTTCGCCCAGGCGATTCACAAATCGATCGTAAATGCCTTTTTGCACGTAGACCCGCTCCACGCAGTTACATACCTGCCCGCTGTTAATGACCCGGGAATCCACCACCGCTTTTACCGCCAGCTCAAGGTCGGCATCATCCATCACGATAGCCGGCGCCTTACCGCCCAGTTCAAGGCACACTTTGGTGATGTTCTTCGCCGCGGCGGCCATAATCTTCTCGCCCGCGCCGACGCTGCCGGTCATACTGACCATCGCCACTTTGGCATTTGCCGCCAGCTCGTGACCAACGGTTTCGCCGCGGCCCAGCACCAGATTAAACACCCCTTTCGGCAGGCCGATGTCATCGACAATCTGCGCAAATGCGACGGCGTTGTTGGGGGTAAACTCGCTGGGTTTAATGACGATGGTGTTGCCGGTAATTAGCGCTGGCGCCAGCTTGCGGGCGATGAGGAAGAACGGGAAGTTCCACGGCAGAATTCCGGTGGTGACGCCCAGCGCGCGTTTGAAGACGAGGATATTTTCCCCTGGCCGATCGCTCTGGACGATTTCGCCTTCATAGCGACGCGCCCACTCGGCCATATAGTCAAGATAATCGGCGGTAAATGAAACCTCCACCGCCGCCAGCTGCTGGATTTTGCCCCCTTCCGCCACGATCAGCGCGGCAATCTCCTGCGCGCGCTGGCGAATGCCGGCGGCAATTTTTCGCAGCCAGCCCGCGCGCTCAATCGCCGGCAGCGCCTCCCAGGCCGGCTGCGCACGCTCTGCCGCCTCAATAGCCCGCCGGGCATCGTCAGCCGTACCATCGGGGATACGGGAAAGCAGCGCTTCCGTTGCCGGGTTGAGTACATCGATCCAGGCGTCGCCACGCCCAACCACAAACTGACCATCAATATACATCGGGTGCTGAACGGGTACTGTCATGGCCTGCTCCTGTAGATTTAGTGTTTTTAACAAGTAACTTATTTGTTAAAAATCTACCCACGCGCAGCGCCAGAAGCAGACGGTCAGCATGATTTTGTGAAACAGCTCATGAAAACGCGCCGACATCACGGCGATAAAGTTACATATTGGCAACAAAAACTGCCCGTTTGCGAAAAACGCGCCGCAAACGGGCAACACTCATCCGGGAGCGCGGGCGTGCAGCGCTTCACCCAGCAGGTTGTCCTCACTCAACCGTTGTCCGGCTTCGAGGATCCGGGCGGGGATATCCACATGGACGATAAAATCTTTTCCGCGCGGGCCGTATCCCTGGGGGGCATCCAGCAACCGCGGCAGCTCTCCCAGAATCAGCGACAGATAGCGTCCGACCGGCCACAGCCCGGCAGCGTCACCGCGAAAAGCCAGCCCGTTCGCCGTATTGCCCAGCAGCGGCGCACAGCCCGGCGTACTGTACCACTGCGGCGCGACCGTCTCGTCCTGCCAGACGCGGGCAAAGGTCGCCATGGTCCGCCGCTGCATCGTCGGATCCTGGAGCACCACGCCAGCGCGGGGAGCGATTCCCGTCGCCGCCAGCATCTCGCGGGTAAAGCGCGCGTTCTCGCCGCAGTTGGTGGAACGATCCTCAACCACGATCCTGTCTCGGGGGATATGCCAGAAACGGTGGGCGATATCGGCGAGGATATGCGCCTCCGGGCGCCCGTCGACCGGCAGCGACCGATAGCGCGGCTCGTTGCGTATCGCGTCGTAAAGAAAGGCCGTGGAGTGGCCAACCCCGCCGCTAATCAGCAGCGGCACCCCGGCGTCAGCCGCCAGCCGACAGGCGGCGTCAATGGTCGGGATCACCGCGTTGCCCGCCAGCACCACAATATCCACCGCCGGCGTCGGCGCCTGTGCGGTAAAATCATCCAGCGCCAGCCACTGGCCCAGGCAGTTGGCCGCCGCCAGCGTGGCATCCGGCAGGGATGGAAACTGCTCACTCATACTCGCTCCTTTCGTGCCATCTCATCCGTCAAGGACGTCGGCCATATCATAAACCGCCGCCCACGGTGGCGGCGAATAAACGGCAATACGTCACTAAAAAAGAACCCACAATAGCGAAAAACGCTGGCCTGCGCCCGAATCATGGCCGCAATGATGCCATTAACGCGCAGAGGCTCGCTAATAATCATGTTGGCCACGCGAAGATCGATAACAGGCGCTGAGGACGGTCGCGGGGGTATCTGGCAGGAACGGCGGGCTTGTCGACAGCCGCCCTCTTCTGTGGCAGCAGACGGAATACGATGCCTGCGGGCAGGTCATGATTGGCTAAGACCACGCCGACAGCAGACTTGCTGCTGTCGGCGTCAGGTCAGGCGTTCAGCTTCTCCAGCTGCGTTTGCCCTTCCCGCTTCTGTTTTATCTTCCAGAACAACCACAGCGCCACAAACCACAGCGGCGTCGCCATCAGCGCTTTCAGCGTATCCGGATCGAAGATCATGATAAAAATCGAGAAGGCGAAAAACAGCAGGCTGATCCAGCTCATGACAATCCCCGCCGGCATCTTAAACATCGATTGCTGATGCAGATCCGGACGCTTGCGGCGGTACACCAGATAAGCCACCAGAATCATCCCCCAGCTGAATACCACCATAATCGCCGCCAGCGTCGAGACAATGGTGAACAGCGTCATCACGTTCGGCACGAGGAACAGCAGCAGCGTACCGCTGAGCATGCAGAAGCAGGAGAACAGCAGGCTACGCACCGGAATACGCGTGGTGCGCGACAAAATGCGGAACTGGCCGTGGGCATGTTTCTCTACCGACAGGCCGTACAGCATGCGGGTACTGGAGTAGACGCCGCTGTTGGCCGATGACATCGCCGAGGTCAGCGCGACAAAGTTAATCACCGCCGCCGCCGCCGGCAGCCCGGCATTAGCAAACAGTGTCACGAAGGGGCTGGCATCCGGCGAGACGCCAGGCCAGGAAGCTACGGCAATAATCACCACCATCGAGAGCAGATAAAAAATGATAATCCGCAGCGGCAGCGCGTTAATCGCCTTCGGTAAAATCTTCTGCGGGTCACGGGTTTCGGCGGTCATCGTTCCGAGCAGCTCAATTCCGGTAAAGGAGAAGATAGCTATCTGGAAACCGGCAAAGAAGCCGGTGACGCCATGCGGCATAAACACCGTCGGGTCGGTGATGTGGCTCAGCGAAGCTTTCACGCCATCAGGCGAGGTCCAGCCGGTCGCCACCATCCACGCGCCGGTGACGATCAGCGCAATAATCGTAATGACCTTGATCAGCGCAAACCAGAATTCGGCCTCGCCGAACATTTTGACCGACAGCAAATTGAACAGGAACAGAATGCCGAGGGTGCTGAGCGCCGGCATCCAGGCTGACATCTCCGGAAACCAGTACTGCATATAGCTGCCGCACACCACCACATCGGCGATGCAGGTCACCACCCAGCTCAGCCAGTAGGTCCAGCCTAAATAGAAGCTGGCCTGCGGACCGAGATAATCGCCGACGAAATCGGCGAAAGAACGGTAATCAAGCCGGGTGAGCAGCACCTCGCCCATAGCCCGCATCACCATATAGGTAAAAAACCCCACCAGTAGATAAATCACGAGGATTGACGTCCCCGCCACCGCAATATTTCTTCCCGCCCCCATGAACAGGCCGGTGCCGATAGCGCCGCCCAGCGCAATCATCTGAATGTGCCGGGCGCCAAGGCCGCGTTTGAGTTGCGACGGGCACTCCCCGTCGATGGCAGGATTCACCTGCCCCTCGCGTTGATGTTGAGTCATGTCGATTCCTTCAAGCAGGCAAAGAAAGGCATGGCGCGGCTGACTTCAGCAACAAACCGGCGCGTTGCCCGGTTGCCACTCCCGCATTCGGAAATAAGATGTACGGCGCGTGAGCCGGAACAACCCACGTTTTATCCGGCTGGCGGGCAATTTCATACCCGGCAGGCAGCGCGGTGAAGTTGTCAATTTTCGGGTCAAGGTTGAGCGTAAAATCGCTGTCGCTCTTGATGATGCTCTCCTGCACCAGAAAATAGTCCGCCGGCGCTTTGGTCCGCGCAGGTAGCGCAGCGTCGGCAATCAGCGCGCGCACCGTGGCGTCGGTCCCGGCAAACAGACGGAGGTCGTTTTCGCCAAAAGCCAGCACCTTGCCCAGCTCCAGGGTGGCACTTTGCGCGCCGAATTTTTCGCTGGTGTAGTGCGTAAAGGTGCCGCCCGGTTCGGTATGACGCACTATGGCATCCATATCGCTGGCCTGCAGCAGCGCGTAAAACCCGGCGTCATACTCGCCCTCGCGGGCCGGGAGCAGCGCAAACTGGCGGTAGCGCGAACCGCGTATCGCGGTATGCAAATCCAGATGCAGACGGCGCACCTGGCCCTGGCGATCCGCGGTCGCAAAGAAGGCCGCGACCGCCCCCTCCAGCTCCGCCGCACGCCGGGACTCATTCCCCGGCGCCACCGCGAAATGCCGCCCACCGAACAGGCGGTTCAGGTCGTTATGTAAATAGCGGCGACCGGCGCGAATGGCCGGCAGATTGCCGAACACCAGCAGCAGCGCATGGCTGAGCGGCTGTTTACCCTCGCTCAGCGCCTGCATGATCTGCAGCAGGATCTCAATCGGCGCGGTTTCGTTGCCATGAATCCCCGCCGACACTACCGTAGCCTGCGTCCAGGGCGTCTGCGGCAGCAGTTGCAGCACGCCATCGGCTAACCAACTGGCCTCCATCGCCGCCGGAAAAGGCCAACTGCTCAGCTTGCAGTGGAGTAAATCATTGACTGTATTTTCCATTCCCGGCCCCTTAGCGCTGGAAGTCATAGACCGAACCCAGACCTAAAATCTGCGTCAGTTCATCAAGGGCCTGGTAAACCTCGCTCAACAGCTGCGGGTCGCCGAGGTCGCTGGCATGCAGACGGTCGCGGTAATGTTTTTCAACCCAGCCGGTCAACTGCTGATAGCGTTCGTCATTCATCAGGCTACGTGGATTCACCGCCGCCAGTTCGTCATGATTCAGCACGACACGCAGGCGCAGGCACGCCGGGCCGCCGCCGTTACGCATGCTTTCTCGCAGATCAAAGACCGCCACTTCGTTGATCGGCGAAGCGCCGCTGCTGACCAGTTCATTCAGGTACTGCCAGACATTACTGCGCTGGCGACACTCTTCCGGCACCACGATCAGCATCGAACCATCCGCTTTACTGAGCAGCTGACTGTTGAACAGATAGGAGGCCACGGTATCGTCGAGACTGACCTGCGCCTGGGGCACTTCGACGCTGGTAAACGGGATATCCAGCCGTGCGGTTTTCTCCCGCAGCGTGTCCAGCACCGCCTGCTGATTTAAAAAAGCATGCTGATGATGGAACAGCACGTGGCGGTTGCTGACCGAAATCACATCGTTATGGAACACGCCGTGGTCGATGGCCGCCGGATCCTGCTGGGCGAATACGGTATATTCCGGATTCAGCCGATGCAGCCGCGCAATCGCCTGGCTGGCTTCGAGGGTCTGGCGGGCCGGATATCTCGACGGCGCCACGCCGCCGCTGGCGCGCTTACCGTAGACAAAAAACTGTACCCCCTGGCGGCCATAGTCGGTGCAAAAGCGGTTATGGTTCGCCGCCCCTTCGTCGCCTAAATCGCCATGCTGCGCCAGCGCGTCGTGGTGGCTAAAACGGGTCTCATCGGCAAAGGTGGCGCGCAGAATCGACGCTGTGGTCGGCGCCTCCTGAGAACGATGCAGCTTGTTGTTCAGGTTGGCGACCGTGAAATGCAGCTTCCCGTCGGCGCTGTCGGCGGAAGGCGATACCGTGGCGGCGTTAGCGGTCCACATCGACGACGCAGAGCTAAATGCGGACAGCAGGTGCGGCGCTTCGACTGCGGCCTGCTGAATCACCTGCGCATCGCTCCCCTGAAAACCCAGTCCGCGCAGAGCGGAAATATTCGGCCGCGGCTGCGGCGGTAAAATACCCTGAACGAAGCCTTTATCGGCCAGGGTTTTCATTTTAAACAGCCCCTGCAGCGCCGCTTTCTTCGGGTTGGATAAGCCGTCGCGGTTGTTTTGCGAGGCTTCGTTGCCGACCGAGAGACCGGCATAATGGTGCGTCGGCCCAACCAGGCCGTCAAAATTAGCTTCAAAACCAGACATGGTGTCCTCACAGAATCCGTTATCAGAATGACAGGCCAGGCGAGAGGGTCGCCGGTAGCGTCAGCGTTTCGCTGACCAGGGAGGCCATTGGCCACGCGCAGTAATCGGCGGCATACCACGCCGAAGCGCGATGGTTGCCGGAAGCCCCCACGCCGCCAAAAGGCGCTTTACTGGAGGCGCCGGTCAGCGGCTTGTTCCAGTTAACGATCCCGGCGCGTGCCTCGTCGGCAAGCTGTGCAAACAGCGCCGGATCGGCGGAAATGAGCCCTGCGGCCAGCCCATAACGGGTGTGGTTAGCAATGCGGATCGCCTCATCAAAGGTGTCATAGCGGATCACGGTCAACAGCGGGCCGAAGTACTCTTCATCGGGAACATCCAGGCCGGTGACGTCGATAATGCCCGGCGTTAAGACCGTGGAGCGAGGATCCGGCTGACGCAGGCGCAGCAGGATATTGCCGCCCAGTTCTTCCAGTTTGTCCTGCGCCGCCAGCATCCCCTGCGCCGCCTGAAGCGAGATCACTCCGCCCATAAACGGCTGTGGTTCGGCGTCCCATTTTCCGCTGCGAATCCTCGCGCTGGCCTCAACCAGCCGCTGCAGCAGCGCATCGCCTTCGGCGCCGCGTTTGACCAGCAGCCGACGCGCGCAGGTGCAGCGCTGTCCGGCAGAGATAAAGGCGGATTGAATAATCACGTTCAGCGCCGCGTCGCTGTCGATCACGTCGGCGACGATCAGCGCGTTGTTGCCGCCCATCTCCAGCGCCAGCATTTTCTCCGGCTGGCCGCTGAGGTAGCGATGGAAATGGAACCCGGTAGAAGCGCTGCCGGTAAACAGCACGCCGTCGATATCCCGGTTTTCCAGCAACGCCTGGCCGGTCTCTTTCCCCCCTTGAATCAGGTTGATAACGCCGTCCGGGATCCCGGCCTGCAGCCACAGCTGCACCGTCAGTTCGGCGGTGGCGGGGGTCAGCTCGCTCGGCTTAAACACCACGGTATTCCCGGCAATCAGCGCCGGAATAATGTGTCCGTTCGGCAGGTGACCGGGGAAATTGTAGGGGCCGAAAACGGCCATCACGCCGTGCGGCTTGTGGCGCAGCAGCGCTTTACCGTCCGGCATCGCCGTTTCGCGCTGGCCGGTACGCTCGCTGTAGGCTTCAATCGAGATGCCCGCTTTGCCAATCATCGCCTGCACTTCGGTCCGGGTTTCCCACAGCGGCTTGCTGGTTTCCCGGGAGATAAGCGTCGCCAGCGCCTCTTTTTGCGCTTCCAGCAGGGCCGCAAATCGCTGAATGCAGGCGATGCGCTCCGCCAGCGGTCGGTGGGACCAGGCATAGAATGCGCCGCGCGCCGCCGCGCAGGCCGCCTGCACCTCCGCCGCACCGGCGCTGGCCGCCTGCCACAGGACGGATTGATCTTCCGGAGCCAGTTTGGTCAGCGTTGCGCCGCTCCCCTGCTGCCACTGCCCTGCGATTAACTGTGCATTTATCGCCATGATGTTCTTGCCTCCGGATGTAAAGTCACCGCATGAACCCGGTCGGTTTCATTCACCGCCAGTGCGTCCAGCGCGGCCTGATTAAGTTGCGGTTGATCGTCCGGCGATATCAATACCGCGCGGAACTGTTCGAACTGGTTGTTGGCGACGATAAGCGGCGTCGAGCGCTCCGTCATCAGCTGCATGGCCGGAATAAACTGGCTCTCGCTGATGGCCCTGATGGCGTCAGTTTCGGCTTCCAGTACCGGGCCGGCATCAAAAATGTCGACCGAACCGCGCCAGCTGAATCCCTCTTTCTCGAGAATCGCCCGCGCCGGCGAGGTATTGGCATGCACCTGGCCTATCGCTTCGCGGGCGTCATCCGGCAGCAGCGACACGTAAATCGGGTACGCCGGCATCAGTTCGGCAATAAAGGTTTTCATTCCCGTACCGGTCAGCCGGTCGGCATCGGCAAACGGAATGTCGAAAAAGTGATGGCCCAGCGCGTCCCAGAAGGGGGAATTGCCCTGCTCATCGCTACGCCCGCGCAATTCAGCAAACAGATGCGGTGAAAACAGCTCTCTGAAGGCGGCGATAAACAGGAAGCGCGCCTTCGACAAAAACAGACCATTACGGTTTTTCTGATATTCCGGGTCAAGGAACAGCGTGCACAGCTCGCTGTGTCCGGTATGGTCGTAGCTGAGGTTCAGCAACTCCTGATTTTTATATACCCCCAGCTCTTTCGAGGCGCGGACGGTACGCTGCAGGCGGAAATTATAAAACGGCTCATCGAGGCCCACGGCGACTTCAATGGCGCTGACCCCCACGACCCGCGCCAGGCGGGTATCTTCCAGCACAAAGAGGAAGCCCTGCTGGCCGCGCGGCAGCTTACCGGCAAAGGTCTCGACGCTGCGCTGGATCCGCGCGGCCAGCCGCGCGGGGTCGTTGGGTAACGAGGTCATGCCGACCCCCGCCCGCGACGCGAGGCGGATAATATCGTCGAGGTCATCTTGCCGAACGGGACGAAATAGCATCATAAACCGTCTCCCGATTAGCGCGTCAGGCGGGCGACGGCGCGTTCAAGGCGCACGAAAGCGTCCTCAATGTCCGCCAGCGGAATATTGAGCGCCGGTGCAAAGCGCAGAACATCGGGACCGGCAATCAGCGCAATGAGACCCTCTTCCGCTGCCAGATTGGTCAGGGTTTTGGCCTGGCCGCGCAGATGGCTGGCCAGCTCCGCGCCGATCAGCAGCCCCATACCGCGTACCGCACTAAAGAGATCGTAGCGGGCGTTCAGCGCATTCAGCTTCTCGACGATAAGGTCATGCCGCCGGGCGACGCCGGCCAGCAGCTGGTCATCCAGCTGTGCCAGAACGGTATTGGCGACCGTCGCCGCCAGCGGATTGCCGCCGAAGGTGGTGCCGTGGGTGCCTGGCTGGAAAACCTGAGCCCAGGCCTCTTTGGCCAGCATCGCCCCGATCGGGAAACCGCCGCCGAGTCCTTTAGCGCTGGTGAGAATATCCGGCACCACGTTGTAGTGCTGGTAGGCATACAGCGTGCCGGTACGTCCGGCGCCGGTCTGGACCTCGTCAAAAATCAGCGCCGCATCGTGCTGGTCGCACAGTTCGCGCAGCGCCTGCAGGAACGCCGGGTCGGCAGGCATCACGCCGCCTTCGCCGATAATCGGTTCGACGATCACCGCGCAGGTGCGGTCCGATATTGCCGCTTTGACCGCCGCGATATCGTTATAGGGCAGATGGGTAATATCCTGCGGCAGCGGCGCATAATCGCATGAGTATTTCGGCTGCCCGCCAACCGTCACGGTAAACAGCGTGCGGCCGTGGAAAGCGTTCTGGAAGGCGATGATTTCGCTTTTTTCGCCGCCGGACTTATCGTGGGCATATTTTCGCGCCAGTTTCAGCGCCGCTTCATTGGCTTCCGCCCCGGAGTTACAGAAGAACACCTTATCGGCAAAGGTCGACTCCACCAGCGTTTTCGCCAGCTGCAGCACCGGTTCATTGGTGTAGCCGTTGCCGATATGCCAGAGGTTATCAAGCTGAGATTTCAGCGCCGCAACCAGCGCCGGATGGGTGTGCCCGAGAGAGTTAACGGCAATACCGCCCGCTAAATCGATATATTCTTTACCCTGCTGATCCCAGACTTTCGAGCCCGCCGCCTTCACTGGAATAAAGGGCGCAGGGGCAAAACAGGGAACCATGTAAGAATTAAAATCTTCACGAGTCATAGAGCCTGACATAACAATTCTCCGGAACGAATATTGGCATTATTCAGTGGGCCAATCATGGTGAGTCGACATTAACAATTCCCCGCTCCTTGTTTTACGGGCGAACGAGCCCGTTGCGATGAAGGCAAATTCACCACAATAAAACAAAGCCTTTTTATATTTATGGGTATTTGTTAACTCTCAGTTAATACCTTGTGTATTGCGTGCCCTCATGCTGGGCCCTGTCGCGTAACAAAGTCAATACCGGAACTGTCATTTTATTCACTTTTTGAAGATCATCAAGATAATGATAAATATGAAAAAATTATTTTACCATTCACTAAAGTGCATAAAATATGCATACAAATGCACAACATGACCGCGTTTTTCGGTGCGTAGTTATGCAATCAAAAAACCAAATTTCTAACAAAAATTTAAAATTCGGAATGCCCGTCAAATACCGGTTTATAAAATTGGTGATAACATTCATTGCACAGAGTTTACTGCTGTACCTATTCCACGGTTTCACACGACATAAATAACATTGAGAACAGGACTCTTATGGAAAAGTTATCTTACGCATCTGAAAGTAGTACATCTCCATGGACAACCTACCTGCGCCAGATCGACCGCGTCGCGCCTTATCTGGGCGATCTCGCCTACTGGGTGGAAACTCTGCGTCACCCCAAACGCGCGCTGATTGTCGACATTCCGGTGCAGATGGATGATGGCACCATCCGCCACTTTGAAGGTTACCGCGTACAGCACAATCTATCGCGTGGACCGGGTAAAGGTGGTGTTCGCTACCATCCAGACGTTGACCTGAACGAAGTGATGGCACTTTCTGCCTGGATGACCATTAAGTGCGCCGCGGTCAATATTCCATACGGCGGCGCCAAAGGCGGCGTTCGCGTCGACCCGTTCAGCCTGTCAGAAGGCGAGCTGGAACGTCTGACCCGCCGCTATACCAGCGAAATCGGTCTGATTATCGGGCCGCAGAAAGATATTCCGGCCCCGGACGTCGGCACCAACGGTAAAGTGATGGCGTGGATGATGGATACCTACTCCATGAACCATGGCACCACCATTACCGGCGTGGTGACCGGCAAGCCGATTCACCTCGGCGGTTCGCTGGGACGTGAAAAAGCGACCGGGCGCGGCGTCTTTATTACCGGCCGTGAAGTCGCCGGTCGTTCCGGAATTGAAATTGAAGGCGCGAAAGTGGCGCTGCAAGGTTTCGGTAACGTCGGTAGCGAAGCCGCACGCCTGTTCGCCGAAGTGGGCGCGCGGATCGTGGTGATTCAGGACCACACCGCCACCCTGTATAACGAAGGGGGCATTGATATGGCCGCCCTGACAGCATGGCAGGCTGAGAAGAAACAGATTGCCGGTTTCCCGGGCGCCCGTGAAATCGACAAAGATGCCTTCTGGACCACCCAGATGGACATTCTGATCCCTGCCGCGCTGGAGGGCCAGATCACTCGCGAGCGCGCGGAAAAACTGACCTGTAAGCTGGTGCTGGAAGGAGCGAACGGCCCGACCTATCCGGAAGCGGATGATGTCCTTGCCGAACGCGGCGTCGTCGTGGTTCCTGACGTTATCTGTAACGCCGGCGGCGTGACCGTCAGCTACTTCGAATGGGTCCAGGACATGGCGAGCTTCTTCTGGAGCGAAGAAGAGATCAACGCCAAGATGGACCGCATCATGACTGACGCGATCATTCACGTTTGCGAGAAGGCCGCGGACAAAGAGTGCTCTCTGCGTACCGCAGCCTATATCGTCGCCTGTGAACGCATTCTGATGGCGCGTAAAGATCGCGGTATCTATCCAGGTTAAGGATGCCGCAATCACCGCCCGGGCTATAGCCCGGGCTTTTTTTTGCCCGCGCCCGGGCATGCCACCAGCCGCGCCCTTTCCCGGTCCGTTCCTCCCCCTCCCTGCGTGTCTGGTTGTGACGTCTCCCCCCCTGATAAGCGCAGGTAGTGTTAACAACTTTTTAGCATCTGCCCTTGAATTTGGTTTTCCATCAGGAATAGAATCGTTAGAGCTCTAATGATTTTGTCAGGATCGGATACGAAGAAGACTATGGATAACCGCCAGCTTACCTTTTCCCATTTGTTGTATCTCACGGGCCACCACTGGCGGCTGGCGGTCAATCGCCGGCTGAAAGACCTCGGAATGAGTCAGGCCAGCTGGGTCGCGGTGGCGGCCATTGCCCGCAACGCCGAGCCGCTGTCGCAAATTGAGCTGGCCCAGGAACTGGGCGTGGAAAGCGCCACCATCGTTCCACTGGTCAATCGCCTTGTCGGGCTGGGGCTGGTCGAGCGGGTTATCACCGAGCGCGATAAACGCAAACGGCTGCTGGTCGCCACTGAGAAGGGGCTTGAGGTCTATCAACAGGTCAAAACCGTGGCCGACGCCCTGCGTGAAGAGATCCTCAGTTCCATCAGCGCCGAGGAGCGCGAGCACACTCAGCGGGTGCTGGAAAAACTGCTGCGCGAGCTGGAGAAAAAATAATGCCGCGCCGCGAGAGTAATCCCTATCGCCCTCATGACTGGGCGCCGCATGAGAAACCCGCGCTGCTCGGCTCGCCGTCCACGCCGATTCACAGTCCTCCGAAGCGCATCGCCTATGGTATCGTCGGGCTGCTGGTGTGCCTGACCGGCGCGCTGGGTAATGCGGTCGTGACCGCCAACCTGCAAAACCTGCAGGGGACCTTTGCCGCGTGGTCCACCGAAATCGCCTGGCTGCCCGCAGTGTACGTGATGACCAACGTGTCGATTAACCTGCTGCTGGTGAAATTCCGCCAGCAGTTTGGCCTGCGCGCCTTTACCGAAGGCTTCCTCGTGCTCTATGTGCTGGTGACCTTTTTCCACCTCTTCGTCAACGATCTCAGCTCGGCGATGATGGTCCGCGCCGCCCACGGCATGGTGGCGGCAGCGCTCAGTTCTTTGGGTATCTATTATCAGGTGCAGGCGTGGCCCGCTCGCCATCGTTTGAAAGCGTTGACGATTGGTATTACCGGCTCTTCTCTGGCGATCCCCATTGCCCGCCTGTTCTCCACCGAACTGTTACAGCTTGACGAATGGCGCGGACTCTACTTCTTCGAACTGGGGCTGGCGCTGATCTCCCTTGCCTGCGTTATCGTGCTCAAGCTGCCGCCCAGCGATCGGAAAAAGGTGTTCGAGAAAAAGGATTTCATTACCTTCATGTTGCTGGCGCCTGGGATGGCGCTGGTCTGCGCGGTCCTGTCGCTTGGCCGTCTCGACTGGTGGTTTGAAGCCCCGTGGATTGGCTGGTCGCTGGCGGGCGCGGTGGTGTTAATTGTCTCGGCCATTGTTTTTGAGCACAACCGCAGCAACCCGCTGCTCAATACGCATTGGCTTTCCAGCGGCAGTATCCTGCGCCTGGGGCTGATTATGCTGCTTATTCGCATCGTCCTGGCGGAGCAAAATACCGGGGTTATCGGCTGGCTACAGTATGCGGGGCTGCAAAACGAACAGATGGGCACCCTGGCCTGGTCGATTTTCGCCGGCATCCTCAGCGGGATTGTCGCCAGCTGTCTGACCCTCAATCCGCAGCGGCTCTACTGGCCGATCGCCACCGCGCTGGCCTGCATTATGATAGCCTCGCTGCTCGACAGTCAGTCCACCATCCTGACTCGCCCGGAGCAGCTGATGTTCAGCCAGTTCTTACTCGGCTTCGGCAGCGCCTTTTTCCTCGCTCCGGCGATGCTCGCCGGGATCGGCGGCGTCATTGCCGACCCGCGCAACCTGGTCAGTTTTTCGGTGCTGTTTGGCATGAGCCAGAATATCGGCGGCCTGCTGGGTTCGGCTATTCTCGGCACCTTCCAGACCTGGCGTGAGAAGTTCCACTCCAGTCAGTTGGCCGATCAGCTCACCACCCTGAACCCGTTAATTACCGAGCGCCTGCAGCAGTACAGCCAGCTGTACCAAAGCCAGATTGGCGACAGCACCCTGCTGAACGTGCAGGCCAGCACGCTACTGCAAAACGCCGCGACGCTGCAGGCCAATATTCTTGCCTACAATGACACCTATCTTCTGACCGCGGCGATTTCCGCCGGGACGCTGATCTGGGTGTTCTGGCGGTTGATAAGACTGCGTGTTACCGCCCGTATCGCGCTGAAACGCGCGACGGGCAGCAAATAACATTGATAATTTTTACTCTGGAGTCGTTATGAGTCAGCAGGATGCGGCCAGGCAACAGGCCAACACCCGCAATAATATCCGCGTGGTATCTATTTTTACCGCCGCCGCCATCGGCCTTATCGGCGTACTGGCGATTTTGTACGCCTGGCAACTGCCGCCGTTTACCCGGCACAGTCAGTTCACCGATAACGCCTATGTGCGCGGACAGACCACCTTTATCAGTCCGCAGGTCAGTGGCTATGTCACCGCCGTCAACGTGCAGGATTTTGATAATGTCAAACCGGGACAGGTGCTGTTCCAGATTGATGACCGTATCTATAAACAGCGCGTTCACCAGGCGCAGGCGACGCTGGCGATGAAACAGGCGGCGCTGAAAAATAACCTGCAGCAGCGCAAAAGTGCCGAGGCGGTCATTCAGCGTAACGAAGCGGCGCTGCAAAACGCCCGCGCGCAGAACCAGAAAAACCAGGCGGATTTAAAACGCGTGCAGGATTTGACAGCCGACGGTTCACTGTCCATTCGCGAACGCGATTCTGCCCGGGCCAGCGCGGCGCAAGGTTCCGCCGATATCGAACAGGCAAAAGCAACGCTGGAAATGTCGCGCCAGGATCTGCAATCAACCATCGTAAACCGCGATGCGCTGGCCGCCGACGTCGCCAGCGCCGGCGCGGCGCTGGAGCTGGCGGAAATCGATCTGAACAACACGCGCATTGTCGCCCCCACCGCCGGTCAGCTCGGACAAATATCCGTGCGCCTCGGCGCCTACGTTAGCGCCGGTACCCACTTAACCTCGCTGGTGCCGCCGCAGCATTGGGTGATCGCCAATATGAAAGAGACCCAGCTGGCACAAATTCGCATCGGCCAGCCCACCACCTTTAGCGTTGATGCGCTGAACGGCGAAACATTCAGCGGTACCGTACAGAGTATCTCGCCGGCGACCGGCGTTGAGTTCAGCGCCATCTCCCCGGATAACGCCACCGGCAACTTCGTCAAAATCGCCCAGCGCATTCCGGTACGCATTGCCGTGAATGACGGACAGAAGAACAGTTCGCGACTGCGCCCGGGGATGTCGGTGCAGGTCACCATCGATACACGCGAGGGAGCGCAGCCATGATCCGCCCGCTGACTCTCGCGCTGGCCCTGGTCCTGATCGGCTGTCAATCGGCGGACGTTCAGCGGGCCGGGCCGTCATTACAGATCCCGGCCGCCTGGCGTGCCGCTGTCGGGCCGACCAGCCCGGTGGAAGGCGTATGGTGGCGCAACTTTCACGACAGCCAGCTCAATCGCTATGTCGACCAGGCGCTACGCTACAACAGCGATGTCCTGATCGCCCGTGAACGGGTCAATGAGTATCAGGCCCGGGCCTACGCCGCCGACAGCACCCTCTTTCCAGCGCTGGATGCCTCATTGACCGGCTCCCGCGCGCGGGCGCAGTCCGCCGCAACCGGCCTGCCCGTGCACAGCACGGTCTACAAAGGCGGATTAACCGCCAGCTATGATGTGGATATCTGGGGCGCCAACCGCAGCGCGGCCAGCGCCGCGCAGGCGAGTCTGGAGGCGCAAAAAGCCGCCGCCGCCGCCGCCGATCTCACCGTCGCCACTTCGGTGGCCGCGGGGTATCTGACGCTGCTCTCGCTGGATGAACAGCTGCGGGTCACCCGGCAGACGCTGAAATCGCGCCAGGACGCGTACAACCTGGCTAAACGTCAGTTTGAGACCGGCTATACTTCGCGCCTGGAGCTGATGCAGGCAGATTCCGAACTGCGTTCAACGCGCTCGCAGATCCCGCCGCTTCAGCACCAGATAGCTCAGCAAGAGAACGCCCTGAGCGTCCTGACCGGCAGCAACCCTGGCAGCATTCAGCGTCAGGATTTCGCCCGACTGACGCCGCTCGCACTGCCGTCCCAGCTGCCCTCCACGCTGCTGAACCGCCGTCCGGATATCGTTCAGGCCCAGCGGCAGCTGATTGCCGCCGATGCCACGCTCGCCTCATCGCAGGCGCAGCTCCTGCCGTCGATCAATTTGACCGCCACCGGTAGCCTGCAGGATCGGACGCTGCCGGACCTGCTCGATAACCCGCTGCGGCTGTGGAGCCTTGGCGGCAGTATTCTCGCCCCGTTGCTCAACCGCCAGGCGCTCAATGCGCAGGTGGATGTGTCGATGGCGCAGCGCAACCAGGCGCTGTACGGTTATGAGAAGACGGTGCGCGGCGCGTTTCAGGAAGTGAATGACAGTCTTGATGCCATCGCCCGCTATGGCGAGCAGTTAAATGAACTCCTCAGTCAACAGGAGGTGGCGCAGGAAACCTTGCGCATTGCGCAGAATCGCTACCGTAACGGCTACTCCTCCTATCTTGACGTACTGGACGCCCAGCGCACGCTGTTCGCTACGCAGATTAGCGTTGTGCAGGTGAAAAACAATCTGCTGCTGGCGCAGGTGGATTTATACCGGTCGCTGGGAGGCGGCTGGTCTGACTCATCAGGGACGTAACGCGGGAAATCGCCTATGCAACAACAATGGTCTGCCGTAGACAGTTATCTGATTGATACTTTAATTCCCCACGATCCGCTGCTCAGCCAGGTGCTGGCGAACAATCAGCGCGCCGGGCTGCCCGCTTTTGACGTCGCCGCGAATCAGGGGCAGTTTCTGGCGCTGCTGGTGCGCATGGTGCGGGCGCAGCGGGTGCTGGAAATCGGTACACTCGGCGGATACAGCACCATCTGGATGGCTCGTGAGCTGCCGGAAGATGGCGAGCTGCTGACCCTGGAGGCCGATCCGCACCATGCCGCGGTGGACCGAGAAAATCTGCGCCTGACAGGGGTCGATAAGCAGGTCACGCTGCGGGAAGGTCCGGCGCTGCAGACCCTCGAATCCCTCGGCGATCGCCCGCCTTTTGATCTGATTTTTATTGATGCCGACAAACCCAGTAACCCCGACTATTTACGCTGGGCCTTGCGCTATTCCCGAGCGGGAACATTGATTATCGGCGATAACGTGGTGCGCGACGGCGAGGTGGCGAACCCGCACAGCGAGGACGATCGCGTGCAGGGGGTGCGACGCTTTATCGAGATGATGGCCGACGATCCGCGTCTGACGGTCACGGCGCTGCAAACGGTAGGCAGTAAAGGCTGGGATGGGTTTACGCTGGCGTGGGTGAACGGCTAATCATTCGCGACGCTGCCCGGACAGCGGCGCGACGCCGTTATCCGGGTAAGCAGGTCAAGCGATTGTTTAAACCCCGTCGCCCGCGTCAGCAGGAACGTCCGCAGCTTGCAAATCGTCGCTTACGCGACGATTTGTTCCATAGCCTGCAGCACCCGCTTGTCGGAGATGGGATATGGCGTTCCGAGCTGCTGGGCGAAGAAGCTGACGCGCAGCTCCTCAATCATCCAGCGAATCTCCTGCACATCCGCATCCCCACGCCGCCCCGGAGGTAGCTTATTCAGCCACTGCTGCCAGGCCTGCTGGATACTCTCCACTTTGAGCATCTGCGCCCGGTCGCGGTGCGGATCGATGGCCATTTTCTCCAGTCGTTTTTCAATCGCCTGCAGATAGCGCAGGGTATCCCCCAGTCGGCGGAAACCGTTGCCGGTCACGAAGCCGCGATAGACCAGCCCGCCCATCTGCGCCTTAATATCCGACAGCCCCAGCGCCATGCTCATGTCGACGCGCCCTTTCAACCGCTTATTGATGTTAAACACCGCGGTCAGAATCTGTTCGACCTGTTTGGCTATCTCCACCACGGTCTCATTCAGTTCGGCGCGCACCTTATCGTGCAGTTTCGCGAAATCCTCCTCGCTCCACACCGGGCCGCCCGCCTCATCGATAAGTTTATCGACGCCACAGGAGATACAGTCATCAATCAGATCCAGCACTTTGCCGTAAGGGTTAAAATAGAGCCCCAGCTTGGCTTTATTCGGCAGCTTCTCATGCAGATACTTAATCGGCGACGGGATATTGAGCAGCAGCAGACGGCGCAGCCCCTGCCACATCGCCTGCTGCTGCTCCAGCGGATTATCAAACAGCTTAATCGCCACGCTGTCGCGTTCATCCACCAGCGCCGGCCAGGCTTTCACCTTATAGTTGCCGCGTTTTTGCTCGTAGCTCTCCGGCAGTTGACCGAAACTCCAGATATGCAGCCCGCTCTGCTCGATACCATCGTCGGCAACGGCAGAAAGCGTCTCCTGCACTTTGCCCTTCAAGGCCTCTTTTAACTCCTGCAGCGAGCGCCCTTCCGCGAGCTTTTTGTTCTGGTCATCCACCACCCGGAAGGTGATTTTCAGATGATCGGGCACCTGTTCCCACTGCCAGGCTTCGCGATCGATGGTCACGCCGCTCATACGCCGCAGCTCGCGCTCCAGCGAATCCAGCAGCGGCAGCTCCAGCGGCGTCGCGCGGCCTAAAAACGCCTCGGCGTAGTTCGGCGCCGGCACGAAATTACGCCGCACCGGTTTTGGCAGCGATTTGATCAGCGCGATAATCAGCTCACGGCGCAGACCGGGAATCTGCCACTCGAATCCGGCCTCTTCGACCTGGTTGAGCAACGGCAGCGGAATATGTACCGTCACCCCATCGGCATCAGCGCCCGGTTCAAACTGATAGGTCAACCGCAGCTTCAGGTTGCCCTGATGCCAGAAGTTCGGATAGTCCAGCTTGCTGACCTGCTCCGCCCCCTCTTTGATCAGCATACTCTTTTCAAAGTTGAGCAGATCCGGCGTGTCGCGGCTGGCCGCTTTCCACCACTTATCGAAGTGGCGGGCGGAAATAACGTCGTGGCTGATACGCTGGTCATAGAAATCGAACAGCGTATCGTCATCCACCAGAATGTCGCGGCGGCGCGATTTATGCTCCAGCTCTTCAATTTCCGTGCGCAGCCTGTTGTTGTCGCGGAAGAAGGCGTGACGCGTCTGCCAGTCCCCTTCCACCAGCGCATGGCGGATAAACAGCTCGCGGCACAACGCCGGGTCTATCTGGCTATAGTTCACTTTACGGGCGGCGACGATCGGCAGACCGTAGACGGTCACTTTCTCCGTCGCCATCACCGCCCCCTGCGCCCGCTCCCAGTGCGGTTCGCTGTATGACCGTTTAAGCAGGTGCTGCGCCACCGGTTCTATCCATTCCGGGTCGATGCGGGCGGCAATCCGTCCCCACAGGCGGCTGGTTTCCACCAGTTCGGCGACCATCGTCCACTTCGGCGGTTTCTTGAACAAACCGGATCCCGGGAAGATAGAGAAACGCGCATTGCGCGCCCCGGTAAACTCCTGCTTATCGTTATCTTTCATCCCGATGTGCGACAGCAGACCGGTCAGCAGCGCGGTATGGATTTCGCGATACTCCGCCGGCTCGCTGTTAATCGGCAGCCCCAGCTCTTTCACCACCTGGCGCAGCTGGGTGTAGATATCCTGCCATTCACGCACCCGCAGATAGTTGAGAAAATCGGTGCGGCACTGGCGACGGAACTGGTTCGAGGAGAGCACCTTTTGCTGCTCGCCGAGGTAGTTCCACAGGTTCACAAACGCCAGGAAGTCGGACTCTTTATCGTGGAAACGGCGATGTTTCTCATCGGAGGCCTGCTGCTTGTCCATCGGGCGCTCGCGCGGGTCCTGAATCGACAGCGCCGAGGTGATGATCATCGCCTCGCGCACGCAGCCGTGTTTTTGTGCTTCCAGCACCATCCGCGCCAGGCGCGGGTCAACCGGCAGCTGGCTGAGCTGACGGCCCATCGGCGTCAGCTTATAGGCGGTCTGCTGCTCGTCGGTGGTAATCGCCCCCAGCTCCTCGAGCAGACGCACGCCGTCCTGGATATTGCGCTTATCCGGCGCTTCAACGAACGGGAACGCGGCAATATCACCGAGGCCCAGCGCGGTCATTTGCAGGATCACCGACGCCAGGTTAGTACGCAGAATTTCCGGGTCGGTAAATTCCGGGCGCGAGAGGAAATCGTCTTCCGAATAGAGACGAATACAGATCCCTTCAGACACACGGCCGCAGCGGCCTTTACGCTGGTTAGCAGAGGCCTGAGAAACCGGCTCAATCGGCAGACGCTGCACCTTGGTACGATAGCTATAGCGGCTGATGCGCGCGGTACCGGGATCGATAACGTACTTAATGCCCGGAACGGTCAACGAGGTTTCGGCGACGTTGGTCGCCAGCACGATCCGCCGCCCGCTGTGGGACTGGAAGACGCGGTTCTGTTCGCTGTTCGACAGCCGCGCATACAGCGGCAGGACTTCGGTATGGCGCAGATTGAGCTTATTGAGCGCATCGGCGGTATCGCGAATTTCGCGCTCGCCGCTCATAAAGATCAGGATATCGCCGGGACTTTCACGTCCCAGTTCATCAACGGCATCGAAGATCGCCTGCAGCTGATCGCGTTCGGTATCGTCGGCATCTTCAACGATTGGCCGGTAGCGCACTTCCACCGGGTAAGTTCGGCCGGACACTTCGATAATCGGCGCGTGGTTAAAGTGGCGCGAAAATCGTTCCGGGTCGATGGTTGCCGAGGTGATGATAATTTTCAGGTCCGGGCGACGCGGCAGCAGTTCCCGTAAATAGCCGAGCAGGAAGTCGATGTTCAGGCTACGTTCGTGCGCTTCATCGATGATGATGGTGTCGTACTGCATCAACAGCCGATCCTGCTGGATTTCCGCCAGCAGAATACCGTCGGTCATCAGCTTGACCATGGTGTTGTCGCTAACGTGGTCGCTAAAACGGACTTTATAGCCGATGCAGCCGCCCGGTTCGCTTTGCAGCTCTTCGGCGATACGGTTGGCCACGGTGCGCGCCGCCAGACGACGCGGCTGCGTATGGCCAATCAGCCCTTTCACCCCGCGCCCCAGCTCCATGCAGATTTTCGGCAGCTGGGTGGTTTTACCGGAGCCGGTCTCCCCTGCCACGATAACCACCTGATGGTCGCGAACCGCCTGCAAAATCTCCTCTTTTTTCTGGCTGACCGGCAGATTTTCCGGGTAGGTAATCGTTGGGCGCGAGGCTTCACGCAGCAGGACTCTCCCTGCGGCTTGTTCGATCTCCTGCGCCATCTCCTGAAGAATGGCCTGCTGGGCTTCAGGATTTTTAACCTTCTTCACGCCATGCAGGCGACGGGAAAAGCGTGACTTATCACGCAGCATCAGGCCATCAAGCCGTTGGAATAGCTGAGAGAAGGTGAACTTTTGTTGTTCTGTCATAGCGTTATCGGGCAGTGCACTGCCGGGAAAAATCTCTTGTGATGTATTGCTGTATATTACCACATCTGCGAATCGCATGCCTTGTTCAAAAAAATTGAATACAGGGTTCGATTTATTGCGCTTTCTCTGTGGCATGATTGTGAATACAGTGTCAACAAGCACCAGGGCATCGACCCGTCAATCTCATATAAGGAAACACCCATGAGCAAAGTATTAGTACTGAAATCCAGTATTCTGGCAGGGTACTCACAATCCGGTCAGCTGTCCGACTATTTTGTTGAACAATGGCGCGAACAGCACGCTGATGATGTTATCACCGTGCGTGACCTGGCAGCCAATCCGATTCCGGTACTGGATGGTGAACTGGTTGGCGCGCTGCGTCCGAGCGATGCCCCGCTGACGCCGCGTCAGCAGGAAGCGCTGGCGCTGTCCGACGAACTGATCGCCGAGCTGAAAGCGAATGACGTGATTGTCATCGCGGCGCCGATGTATAACTTCAACATCCCGACCCAGCTGAAAAACTACTTCGACCTGGTGGCTCGCGCCGGTGTGACCTTCCGCTACACCGAAAAAGGGCCAGAAGGTCTGGTTACCGGTAAACGTGCGGTTGTGCTGACCAGCCGTGGCGGTATCCATAAAGACACCCCGACCGACCTGGTCACGCCGTACCTGTCTACCTTCCTCGGCTTCATCGGTATCACCGACGTGAACTTTGTCTTCGCAGAAGGTATTGCTTATGGTCCGGAAGTCGCAGCCAAAGCGCAGTCCGATGCCAAAGCGGCCATCGACAGCGTGGTTGCAGCATAAGATTTCCACTCCCACCGCCCGGTGGGAGTGTTTTTTTCACCCTCTCCCCATTTCCCTTACGCACCGCCTCGTAGAGCGCAGCTGAAGGCGTCTCCGACGAAAATGGCGCAAGCGCTGGAAAGCAGCGTGGATAGCATTAAAAGCCGGTAATCCAGGCGACGTAACCCCATGGAACTTGCGGCAAAAGTGCTGGCGGCGATTCAGGCGCACCCGGCACTCTTTCGCGAGCGGGCTAAATATCAGGCCCCCCAATGCCCGAGGGCTCTTGTTCAGGATGATGATTTCGGCCGCAGGTTCTCGTCAAACTCCAGCCGTTTTCTCTCCGGCTCGGCTTCTTTTAACGGCTCCACCTGATGCAGCGACTGCTTGCAGCGCTCCACCAGCACCTGGTATTCCCGCGTCCCCTGTTTTTTCCACGCGATTTCCTGCTCGCTTAAGGTGCGGATCGCTTTTGCCGGACTGCCGACAATCAGATGGTTGGCCGGCATCTCCGCTTTCGCCTTCACAAACGCCGATGCGCCGACAATGCTGTTCTCACCGATGGTCGCGCCGTCGATAATCACCGCGCTCATTCCCACCAGCGCGTTGCGGCCAATGACGCAGCCGTGAAGAATTGCCCCGTGGCCGATATGCCCGTCCTCCTCCACCACCGTATCCTGACCGGGGAAGCCGTGCATCACGCAGTTATCCTGAATGTTAGCGCCGTCTTTAACCACAATCCGCCCAAAATCGCCGCGCAGGCTGGCATTAGGGCCAACGTACACGCCTTTCCCGAGGATCACATCGCCAATCAGTACCGCCGTGGGATGCACGTAGCTTTCATCCGGCACAACGGGAGTCATACCGTCAATCTGATAAATCGGCATCAAGCCTCCTTAGGCGCCTGGCAAACCGCCAAAACGCTGATAATAGAGCGGCCCCGGCGCAGGCAGTTCCCCCACCGAGCTTTCCCCTTTTTCGCCGACGAAGGTCAGCGCGCCGGGAGCGACCCGCTGGTAAATATTGATGCACAGCTGGCGCGCGGTTTGTCCGGCCCAGTGCGCAGGCAGTAGCTCCTCCGGCAACAGCGGATCTTTGAGCACCACGCGACGATAGAAATGGATCAGCAGCAGCTGGATCTGGAAGCAACGTTGCGGCGTTAACTCGTCGGCATCGGCATCGCGCAGCAGCGGTAGCAGCGGGCGAAACAGTGCAATAAAGGTGTCGTACATCGTGTTCTGCTCGGTCAAATGCCAGCACTCTTCCACACGGGCGCGCAGCGCCGCCTGGGAGAGCGCCAATGGCGAATGGGCTTCAAAACAGATCAAGTTTTCCGCCACGCCCGCTTCGTGCAGCAGCGACTGGACATCGGCCATTTTTTGCGATGGCGAGGCAAGCAGACTCGGTGCCAGGGCGCCAAAGCCTTGCCACAGCAGCTGCTTTTTCACTTCCGCCAGCTGATTTTTCTCCAGCCCTTCCGACAGCAGCAGCAGCCAGGTCCCGTCCCATTCCGGCGCGCTGGCGCGGTAGATTTTATGCTCCGCCCGGCGCGTCAGACGCAGCCCTTTGTCGCTCAGACGATAGAAACTGCGTCGGCCGATGCGTACCACATCCAGCCACTCCTCTTTGTTCAGCCGGAACAGCGCCGTGCGCACGAACCGTTCGCCAAAGCCCAGCCCTTCCAGCAGCGCGGCCACGCTGCCGAGCCACACTTCTCCACCGCGCTGTAGCAAGGAATCTCCGTACAGCGAGGCGATCAGCGAAGTGCCGCTGATTGGCATCGCTTCGACCGCCTGTTGAATAAAAGTATCGAGTTTACTCATTTGATTCATTCTGTTGTTATTGTTGTCCTTTCTGAATCATAGCACAGGAAAATCCCCGGTAGCGCAGGCTTACCGGGGATCGGGTCTGGTGCCCGGGTCGGCGCAAGCCGCCACCCGGGAAGACTCGGCTTAACCGTTGGCGACGATTTTGCGCAGGTCGGAGACGCGGCAGGCCTTGCCTTCCGAGCGAGGGATACTTCCGCAGTTGACGATGCTAATATCCGTCGAGATCCCGACCATCGACTTAATTCGGTGACGCAGCTGATGGCAGATCTGGCAGCGCTGCTCATGACTCAGCGACAAGCTGCTCTCTTTCAACTCGACGCGGACCGAAAGTGAATCAAGATGGCCGCGACGATTGACTTCCAGCTGATAGTGCGGCGACAGATGCTCGACTTTCAGAATCTCCTCTTCCAGTTGCGACGGGAAGACGTTGACCCCGCGAATAATCAGCATATCGTCACTGCGCCCGCTGATGCGATCCATCCGGCGCATGGTGCGCGCGGTGCCCGGCAGCAGGCGGGTCAGATCGCGAGTACGGTAGCGAATCACCGGCAGCGCCTCTTTGGTCAGTGTGGTAAACAGCAGCTCGCCGTGTTCGCCATCCGCCAGCGGCGTACCGTCGTTGGGGTTAACCACTTCCGGGAAGAAGTGATCTTCCCAGATAGTCGGACCGTCGGCGGTTTCCAGACACTCCATCGCTACCCCCGGCCCCATCACTTCCGACAGGCCGTAAATATCCAGCGCGGAGATCCCCAGCCGACGCTCAATCTCCCCCCGCATCGCCAGCGTCCACGGCTCGGCGCCGAAGACGCCGACCCGCAGCGAGCAGCGGCTGGCGTCGCCGCCCATCTGGCGCTCCAGCTCTTCAATCAGGTTCAGGCAGTAGGAAGGCGTCACCATAATCATGTCCGGCTGGAAATCGCGGATCAGCTGTGCCTGTTTTTCCGTCTGGCCGCCGGACATCGGGATCACCGTGGCTCCCAGGCGCTCTGCGCCGTAGTGCGCGCCGAGACCGCCGGTGAATAGCCCGTAGCCGTAGGCAACATGAATTTTATCTTTTGCCGTACCGCCGGCGGCGCGCAGCGAACGGGCAACGATATTGGCCCAGGTGTCGATATCATTCTGCGTATAGCCCACCACCGTCGGTTTGCCGGTGGTGCCGGAAGAGGCATGAATACGCACAATTTGTTCCATCGGTACCGCAAAGGTATCAAACGGATAGTTATCGCGCAGATCCTGTTTGGTGGTACACGGGAATTTGCTCAGGTCGCTCAGTTCGCGAAAATCCTCAGGATGGACGCCCGCCGCGTCAAATTTACGCCGGTACATCGGCACATTGTCATAGGCATGTTTCAGCGTCCATTTCAGGCGCTGGGTTTGCAAAGCTTGTAATTCGTCACGAGAAGCAGTTTCAATCGGATCTAATTTTGTATTAGTTATCATTTTAGGGTACTCGCAGGTAAAGTCGCTCACACTCGCTCAAGGATCATGGCAATGCCCTGACCCACGCCAATACACATCGTACACAGCGCATAGCGCCCGTTCCGTCGCTGCAGCTCCAGGCTGGCGCTCAATGCCAGCCGCGCGCCGCTCATTCCCAAGGGATGACCTAAGGCGATAGCACCGCCGTTGGGGTTAACATGCTCCGCATCGTCCGCCAGCCCCAGCTGCCTGAGCACGCCCAAGGCCTGCGCAGCAAAGGCTTCGTTCAGTTCGATAACATCCATATCGTTAATATTCAGTCCGGCGCGCTCCAGCACTTTGCGTACCGCCGGCACCGGCCCCAGCCCCATAAACCTGGGCTCCACGCCCGCGGTCGCCATCGCCACAATTCGTGCACGTGGGGTTAACCCCTGCGCCCGCGCCTGCTGTTCGCTGGCGATAATCAGCGCGGCGGCGCCATCGTTCACCCCGGAGGCGTTTCCGGCGGTGACCACGCCGCCTTTGCGAAACGGCGTTTTTAGCCCGGCCAGCTGTTCAAGGGTGGTCTCCGCCCGCGGGTGTTCGTCCTCGCGAACCGCGCTCACCGCCCCTTTCTTGCCAATAATTTGCACCGGCACGATTTCCTGCGCCAGAATCCCCGCCCGCTGCGCTTTCGCCGTCAGCTGCTGGCTGCGAAAAGCGAAGGCATCCTGATCGGCCCGGCTGATGTTTAACAATTCAGCTACATTCTCTGCCGTTTCCGGCATACTGTCAGTGCCAAATTGCTGCTGCATGAGCGGGTTCACAAAACGCCAGCCGATGGTGGTATCAAACAGCTCGGCCTGGCGCTGGAACGGCGCGCTGGCTTTGCCCATCACAAACGGCGCCCGCGACATCGATTCCACGCCGCCGGCAATCAGCAGATCCGCGTCGCCGGCTTTGATGGCGCGTGCGGCAAAGCCGATCGCATCCAGGCCGGAACCACACAGCCGGTTGATGGTGGTGCCGGAGACCGTCTGCGGATATCCCGCCAGCAAGGTCGCCATATGCGCCACGTTGCGGTTATCTTCCCCGGCCTGGTTCGCACAGCCGAAAATCACATCATCGATGACCGAGGGATCGAGACCCGGGTTACGGCTCAGCAACTCTCGCAGTGGAATGGCGGCTAAATCATCGGCGCGAACGCTGGCCAGCGCCCCGCCGTAACGACCAATCGGCGTACGAATCCCATCACAGATAAAGGCGTCACGCATCAGACTTCTCCCGTTATTGTGCCGCCGATGCGGTGCGATTTGCCGCGAAACAGGGCCACAATCTTTTGTTGTTGATTAACAATTTCAATGTCGTAGACGCCGGTCAGTTTCCCCTGCTGCTTCACCCGCGCCGTGGCGACCAGCCGGTCGCCGGCAAACGCCGGACGCAGGAAGTCGATACTGGCGGCAGATGCCACCGCCGCCAGCCCCTGGCTGTTGCAGGCGTAGGCAAAGGCGGTATCGGCCAGCGAAAACAGCTGTCCGCCGTGACAGGTCTGATGGCCGTTAAGCATGGCTGGCGAGACGGTCATGCTCATCTGCGCATAGCCGTCATCCATTTCAATCATCTCGATGCCCAGGGTTCTGGCGCAGGTATCTTTTTCGTACATCGCGCGCGCGTTGCGCCAGGCCTCATTGTTCATTACGCTGCTCCACAAGCGCTTTCTGGCGCAGTAAGGAACCGGGGCGATAACGCTCTTCGCCATAGTGCTGTTGCAGGTTTTCCAGCATGCGCAGCACGCGCTGCCAGCCCACCGATTCGCCCCACGCCAGCGGGCCATGCGGGTAGTTGACGCCCAGGCGCATCGCGGTATCGATATCTTCCGGGCTGGCGACCCCTTTTTGCACCGCGTCGAGCGCTTCATTAATCAGCATGGCGAGGGTACGCCAGACCAGCAGACCGGGATAATCGGCAATCAGCAGCACTTTCTTGCCCTGCTGCTGGAAATAGCGCACCGCTTTGTCGGTCGCCGACGCCGGGTTCGTCGCCGCCGTTGCCAGAACCACGGTGTCACCCGCGCAATAGTCATATACCACCACCGGGCAGCCATACTGCACGCTCAGCGCCTGGGCGGTTTCGCCTTCCGTTTCCAGCACACGAACGTCGTCCAGGGCGATCGTGACCCTGCCGGTGACACTGTCACCTGTTGTATGGACTGCTTTGGCCCCGCAGGTTTCAGCCACAGCGGCCAGCGCCGGCACGGATGCGCTCTCAAGGGGCCAGCGATAGACGCCCTGTCCGCTCTTCTTGCCCAGACGCCCGGCCAGCGCCAGCTCCTGCTGGACCAGCGACGGCAGAAAACGGCGGTCCTGCCAGAACGCGTTAAACACCGAACAGGTGACGGCGAAGTTGACGTCCTGACCAATCAGGTCGGTCAACGCCAGCGGCCCCATCGGGAAACCGCCGCCGTCGCGCAGCGCGGCATCAATCACCGCCGGGGGAGCCACCTGCTCCTCCAGCGCCCGCCACGCTTCGGCGTAGAACGGCCGCGCCACGCGGTTAACGATAAACCCCGGCGTCGAACGGCAGCGTACCGGCTGCTTTCCCCATGCCGTAACGCACCGGCACAGCTGTTCAACCACTTCCGGCGATGTCGCCAGACCACTCACCACCTCCACCAGTTTCATCACCGGCGCGGGGTTAAAGAAGTGCAGACCGGCCACCCGTTCAGGGTGCTTTACATCGGCGGCAATGGCGGTAATGGAGATCGATGAGGTATTGCTGGTCAGCAGCGTTGACGGGGAGCAGATCGCCGCCAGCTGGCTGAAAAGCGCTTTTTTGACATCCGGGCGCTCTGACGCCGCTTCAATCACCAGCCAGGCGTCGGCCAGCGCGGCTAACTCGGTGACCGGAACAAGGCGGGAGACCAGCGCATCCGCCTGGTCCGCCGTCAGCTTGCCTCGCGCCACGCGGGCGGCCAGACGCTGACGAATGCCTTCCACCGCGCGGGTCAGCGCCTCGGAGGCGATATCGTAGAGCAGGACAGGATGTCCGGCCGCGGCGGCCACTTCCGCAATGCCGGCCCCCATCGTGCCGGCGCCGATCACGGCGACGGTTTGCAGTGTTTGGCTCATGGTCTATTTCCCGCTGAACTGTGGAGGACGCTTCGCCAGGAAGGCACTGACGCCTTCCCGATAGTCATCGCTGCGTCCGGCCAGACGCTGATAGTCGCGCTCAAGATCCAGCTGCGCATCGAGGCCATTGGTCTCCGAGACCTGGAGCGCTTTTTTGATAAGCCCCAGCCCGAAGGTCGGCTGCGTCGCCAGATGGCGGGCCAGCTGACGACTGGTATCGGCCAGCTCGGCGTCCTCCACCAGCTGCCAGATCATCCCCCACTGAGCGGCCTGTTCGGCGCTGAGCTTCTCACCCAGCAGCGCCAGCCCCATTGCCCGGGCGCGCCCGGCCACCCGCGGCAGGAACCAGCTACCGCCGCAGTCGGGTACCAGCCCCAGCTTGCTGAAGGCCATCACAAAATTCGCCGACCGCGCGGCGAGAACAATATCGCAGCCCAGGGCGAGGGTGGCGCCCGCGCCGGCCGCCACGCCGTTCACCGCGGCAATCACCGGCTTCGGCAGCGCCGCCAGACGGCGCACCAGCGGGTTATAGAAACGCTCAACGGACAGGCCCAGATCCGGCGCCGGACCGCTGGGGTCGACGTTGCGATCATTTAAATCCTGGCCGGCGCAAAAACCGCGTCCGGCACCGGTTATCAGCAGGCAGCGCACGTTGTCATCGCGCTCGGCCTGAGTCAGACAGGCCGCCAGCTGCTGATGCATAAGATCGTTAAAGCTGTTAAGACGATCCGGGCGGTTAAGGGTAATCGTCATCACACCCTGTTCTACTTCGCTGAGAATAAAAGCGTCCACGATTAGCGTCCTTTAAATTCCGGGGTTCGTTTTTGTAAGAAGGCGTCAATACCTTCGCGGCGATCGTCGGTGGCGCTCAGCAATGTAAACAGCTGGCGCTCCTGTTGAAGACCGGCCTGAAGGCTCACTTCCTGCGCCTGGCGCAGCGACTGTTTCGCCGCACGCAGCGCCAGCGGCGAATGACCGGCGATGGTCGCCGCCAGCTTCAGGGCATATTCGTCGGTCAACAGCGCCGGGGTTATCTCACTCACCAGACCGGCCTGTTGCGCCCGCTGCGCATCAATACTTTCGCCGCTCAGCACCATCCGGCTGGCCAGCGCTTTCCCTACGCAGCGGATAAGACGCTGGGTGCCTCCGGCGCCAGGCATAATGCCGAGGGTGATCTCCGGCAGGCCGAAGCGCGCGTTATCGCCCGCCACCACCAGGTCGCAGAGCAGCGCCAGCTCGCAGCCCGCCCCAAGGGCGTAGCCGTTCACAGCGGCGATCAGCGGTTTCGGAAAGGCATCAATCCGCGCCCACAGACGCGGGCGAATATCGTCCATCGTGGCGGGCAGGTCTTTTTCCGCCATTTCGTTCAGGTCGGCGCCGGCGGCAAAGAAACGGCGGTTGCCGCCGATCACGCAGGCACGGATATCCGGGTCAGACGCCGCCGCGTCCAGCGCGTCGGCAATCTGCGTCAGCAGCGCGTTATTCAAGGCATTACGCGCCTGCGGACGATTCAGGGTCAGCAGCAGGACCCGCTGGTGACGGGCTATCAGCAGATCGCTCATGCCATTCCCCTTGCGTCAAAGTCGACCACCACGTCGCCGCTGGTCGGCAACGCCTGGCAGCTCAGCACATATCCGGCAGCCAGTTCGTCCGCTTCCAGGCTGTAGTTGGCCGCCATCGCCACTTCGCCGCGCAGCACTTTACATTTGCAGGTGGCGCAGACGCCGCCTTTACAGGCGAAGGGCAAATCCGCCCCCTGGCGCAGCGCCGCATCCAGAATGCTGTCATCTTCCGCGGTGAGGGCAATCTGCCGATCGCGGCCGTCCTGACGAATCGTGACGGTGCGGCCTTCAGCCTGCACGCCGGTGGCGCGTTTAGCGCGACTTCCGGGGGTATTAAAGCGCTCAAGATGAATCTGGTTTTCCGCCATCCCCAGCTCGCGCAGCGCCGCTTCAGCTTCATCCATCATCACCGCCGGACCGCAAATAAAGGCCTCGTCGAAGCGGCTGAAATCGAGCAGTCTGGCAGAGAGCGCGCGCAGTTTGTCGCCATCAATGCGCCCCTGCAGCAAATCACTGTCCATCGACTCCTGGCTGAACAGATGCACCACCTGCAGCCGCTGCGGGTAGCGGTCTTTTAAATCCGCCAGCGCCTGACGAAACATCATGCTTCTGCTACTGCGGTTGCCATAAATCAGGGTGAAGCGGCTATGCGCTTCGGTGGCGAGCGTGGCGCCAATAATCGCCATCATCGGCGTGATACCGGATCCGGCGGCAATCGCCAGATAGTCAGCCTCGCGCCCGGCCTGCGGCTGGTAGCCGAAATGCCCCTGCGGCACCATCACCTCCAGCACCATGCCCTGGCAGATATCGCTCTGCGCATAGCGGGAAAAACGTCCGCCGTCGATGGCTTTGACCGCCACGCTGATTTCCGCCGGCGAGCGGCTGCGACAGATGGAGTAGCAGCGGCGCAGCTCTTCCCCGCCGAGGCGGGCTTTCACGGTCAGATGCTGGCCCGGACGGAAGGCATATTCCGCCTGCAGCGCGTCGGGAATCGCAAAGGTAATGGTCACCGCATCGCGGGTTTCCGGCTCCACTTTCGCGACGGTAAGCGAATGAAACGTCGTCATGGCAACCTCAAATACATTTAAAGTAATCAAAGGGTTCACGGCAGCTGTCGCAGCGGTAAAGCGCTTTACAGGCCGTCGAACCGAATTCACTGATCGGCGTGGTGTGTACGCTGCCGCAACGCGGGCAAACCACCTCATCCGGAAGACCGGCATGGCAGGCGTGCCCCTGCGGCGGGCTGATGCCGTACTGGCGCAGACGCTCGCGGGCATCCTGGTTCATCCAGTCGGTGGTCCACGGCGGGTCAAGCTGCAGGACAATCTGCACCGGCGTATAGCCGTGGCGGGCCATCGTTGCGCGAATCTCCCCCAGCAGATGCTCGGTCGCCGGGCAGCCCGAGTAGGTCGGCGTAAAGCCAATCACCCAGCCTTCACCGTGCGGTGTCACGCTGCGCACCATGCCAAGGTCGGTAATGGTCAGCACCGGCACTTCCGGATCGGGGATCTCACTTAACAGTGCCCAGATAGCGTGGACTTCTGCGGGTGCGATAGCGGCGAGACGTTGCATAGCCACCTCCTGTTACCACTGCTGACCGGGATAAGCGCGTTGCAGATACTGCATTTCCGCCAGCAACGGCCCGAGATGTTCACTGTGCAGTCCCTGTTTGCCGCCGTGGCGAAACGCCGCCTCTTGCGGGATCTGCAGACCGGCATCAAGCAGCGCGGTGTGAACCGTGCTCTGCCACTCCGCCTGCAGGTCGCGGGGGTCAACGGCGATACCCTGCTCAACAAGGGCAATCTCCAGCGCGTCGGCGAGGAACAACTCCCCGGTAAAACGCCACAGATCGTCGACCGCCTGCTGCATTTTCTGCGCCGATACCTCAGTGCCATTGCCCAGACGTTCCAGCCAGCCGCGGCTAAAGCGCAGGTGATAGCGCACCTCCTTGAGCCCCTTGGCGGCGATGGCGGCAATTTGCGCGTCACGACTGTTTACCAGCCGGGTAAACAGCGCCACATGCCAGGCATCGATAAAGAACTGGCGGGCGATGGTATCGGCAAAGTTGCCGTTCGGCTGTTCCACCAGCAGGAGATTGCCGTACTGACGTTCATCCCGGCCGTAGGCCAGGGTATCTTCATCGCCGCTCCCCGCCAGCTCAGCCGCATAGCTGAGGAAGTTGCGCGCCTGGCCCAGCAGATCGAGGCCGATATTAGCCAGCGCGAGGTCAATTTCCAGCTCCGGGGCATGGCCGCACCACGCGCCCAAGCGCTGGGCCAGCACCAGGCCGTTATCACCGAGACGCAGCGCATAGGTTGCAACGGGATTGAGGTTGTTCATCGTTGCCTCACATATGTTCCATGCCGTCCGGCACGCTGTAGAAAGTCGGATGGCGATAGACTTTGCTCTCCGCCGGATCAAAAAACTCGCCGCGTTCTTCCGGCTGGGATGCGACTATCTGGCTGGCTTTCACCACCCACAGCGAGCAGCCTTCGCTGCGCCGGGTGTAGACATCGCGGGCATTTTCCAGCGCCATCTGGTCATCGGCGGCGTGCAGACTGCCGACGTGACGATGGGATAATCCCTGCTTGCTGCGGACAAATACTTCATATAACGGCCAGTAAACGTTGCTCATCATGCTTCTCCTTATGCCGCGTCGCGGGAGTGTTGTTTTTGCGCATGCGCCAGCGCGGCTTCCCGCACCCATGCCCCCTCTTCCCAGGCTTTACGCTTGGCGGCCAGGCGTTCGTGGTTACAAATGCCGCGCCCGTTGATCACTTCATTCAGTTCCTGCCAGTTGATTTCGCCAAAGCGGTAGTGCCCGGTCGCTTCATCCAGCTGCAAATCGGCGTCCGGCACGGTCATGCCGAGGATCGCGACCTGCGGTACGGTGTTATCGACAAAGCGCTGACGCAGTTCGTCGTTGGAGTGCAGTTTGATTTTCCACGCCATGCTGCGGGCGCTGTTCGGCGAGTTATCGTCGCTCGGGCCAAACATCATCAGGGCCGGCCACCAGAAGCGGTTAATCGCATCCTGCAACATCTGACGCTGCGCTTCGCTGCCCTCGGCCAGCGCCATACAGGCTTCAAACCCCTGACGCTGGTGAAAGCTCTCCTCTTTGCAGATTTTGACCATCGCCCGGGCGTAGGGACCGTAGGAAGTCCGGCACAGCGCCACCTGGTTGACGATAGCGGCGCCGTCGACCAGCCAGCCAATCACGCCGATATCCGCCCAGCTCAGCGTCGGGTAGTTAAAGATCGAGGAGTATTTCATCTGCCCGTCGAGCATCTTCTGATACAGATCTTCCCGGGCGCAGCCGAGCGTCTCCGCCGCGCTATACAGATACAGGCCGTGTCCGGCCTCATCCTGCACCTTCGCCAGCAGAATCGCCTTCCGACGCAGCGTCGGCGCGCGGGTAATCCAGTTGCCCTCCGGCAGCATGCCGACAATTTCCGAGTGCGCGTGCTGGCCAATCTGGCGGATCAGCGTCTTGCGGTAGGCATCCGGCATCCAGTCCTGCGGTTCGATGGCCGTATCCTGCGCGATACGCTGGTCAAAGCGTTGTTCTTCTGTCACGTCATCACCTTTATGATTCCGATAAATTCAACAAATGCGTATTTGTGAATCACTTTGTTTTATAAAAGTTACACTCAGGTTAAATAAAACCACAAATTTTGTTTGTGTTTTTTGTGATGATGACGACAAAAAATCGCCACCAGACCGCGACACCGCAGGCCGGAAGCGGCAGGGCACGACGCGCCCGCGATCACAATGTTAATAAATTATTAAATAGTCGCTTGCATTTCATGATTCATAAAATAACTATTTATAGAGATTTCACGTAACATATTGGAGATTCACCATGCAGCAGTTAGCCAGCTATTTATCCGGCACCTGGCAGAGCGGTCGGGGCCACGCCCGCCCGCTTCGCCACGCCATCAGCGGTGAGACATTATGGGAAGTCACCAGCGAAGGGCTGGATATGGCACAGGCGCGCCGTTTTGCCATCGACCGCGGCGCTAAGGCGTTACAGGCCATGACCTTTATCGAACGCAGCGCGATGCTGAAAGCGGTAGCGAAACACCTGCTGGCAGAAAAAGAGGCGTTTTATGCCATTTCAGCGCAAACCGGGGCGACCCGAGTCGATAGCTGGGTTGATATTGAAGGGGGGATCGGCACGCTGTTTACCTACGCCAGCCTCGGCAGTCGCGAGCTGCCGGACGATACGCTGTGGCCGGAAGATGAACTGATCCCGTTGTCGAAACAGGGGGGCTTTGCCGCCCGCCACGTCCTGACCTCAAAATCCGGCGTCGCGGTGCATATCAACGCCTTTAACTTCCCCTGCTGGGGCATGCTGGAAAAGCTGGCGCCAACCTGGCTTGCCGGCATGCCGGCCATCATCAAACCGGCAACCGCCACCGCTCAGCTGACCCAGGCGATGGTCAAGTCTATCGTCGAGAGCGGACTGGTACCGGACGGGGCCATCAGCCTGATTTGCGGCGGCGCGGGCGATCTGCTTGATCATCTGGATAGCCAGGATGTGGTGACCTTTACCGGCTCCGCCCATACCGGCCAGCAGCTGCGTGTTCACCCTAACCTGGTCGCGAAATCGATCCCCTTCACCATGGAGGCCGATTCGCTGAACTGCTGCGTGCTCGGAGAGGACATTACTCCCGGGCAGCCGGAATTTGCCCTGTTTATCCGCGAAGTGGTGCGCGAGATGACGACCAAAGCCGGGCAGAAATGTACCGCTATCCGCCGCATCATCGTTCCGCAGGCCCAGCTTCATGCGGTCAGCGAAGCGTTGATTGCCCGTCTGCAAAAAGTGACCGTCGGCGATCCGGCGCAGGAAGGGGTGAAAATGGGCGCGCTGGTCAGCCATGACCAGCGCCAGGATGTACAGGACAAGGTGAACGCGCTGATTCAGGCCGGGTGCGAAGTTCTGCTCGGCGGCAAGGCCGATCTTAACGCCGCCGGCGCCTTCTTCCCGCCGACGCTGCTGTTCTGCCCGCAGCCGGATGAAACGCCGGCGGTGCATGCCATCGAAGCCTTCGGCCCGGTTGCCACCCTGATGCCGTATCAACATCGTGAGCACGCGCTGTCGCTGGCGCGCGCCGGGGAAGGCAGTCTGGTCGGAACGCTGGTGACCGCCAGCGGCGAGCTGGCGCGTGAGTTTATCCTCGGCGCCGCCCGTTCACATGGCCGTATCCAGATCCTCAACGAGGCCTCTTCCGTCGAGTCCACCGGTCACGGTTCACCGCTGCCGCAGCTGGTTCATGGCGGACCGGGTCGTGCCGGCGGCGGCGAAGAACTCGGCGGTTTGCGCGCGGTAAAACACTATATGCAACGCACCGCGGTTCAGGGCAGCCCGACGATACTGGCCGCCATCGGTCAGCAGTGGGTTCGCGGCGCCGAAGTCAGCGAGGACCGTATTCATCCGTTCCGTAAATATTTTGAACAGATCCAGCCTGGCGATAGCCTGCTGACCCCGCGTCGCACGCTGACCGAAGCGGATATCGTCAATTTTGCCTGCCTCAGCGGCGATCACTTCTATGCCCATATGGACAAAATTGCCGCCGCGGACTCCATTTTTGGCGAGCGCGTGGTCCACGGTTACTTCCTGATCTCCGCGGCAGCCGGGCTGTTTGTCGATGCCGGCGTCGGGCCGGTCATCGCCAACTATGGCATGGAAAACCTGCGCTTTATCGAACCGGTGAAGCCGGGCGACACCATTCAGGTGCGTCTGACCTGCAAGCGTAAAACGGTGAAGCGCCAGCGTAGCGCCGAGGAGAAAGCGACCGGGGTGGTGGAGTGGGCGGTAGAGATATTCAACCAGCACCAGCAGCCGGTGGCGCTCTATTCCATCCTGACGCTGGTGGCCCGTCAGCACGGCGACTTCGCGGTTTAACCGATGCCTGTCCCCGCCGTTCCGGCTAACGCCGGGCGCGCCGGGCCGGTACCCGATGCCTCTGCGGAGGCATTTTTTGTGCCCCGCCCGCTTGCTCCGGGCATAACTGGCAAATCTGACAAACAACCTGGCAAGAGCACACAAACGCCAACCGACCAACCGCTGGTAGGTTAAAGCGAGTAAAGCCGGCATTTCGCAGCGGCAAGCGACAACACAACTCGCCGGAATCATTGGCGTTGCAGACAATCAGCAGGGACGCGTGGTCACCGTAGATGCAACCCAAAGCATGACGGGAATATAAATATAAGATGAGGTCACAATGGCAAATAACTCAATTCGTTCCCCGCGTAAAACAGCCTTAGCTCTGGCCGTTGCGCTGTTTTGTGCCTGGCAATCACCGGTGTTCGCGCACGGCGACGAAGCGCATATGGTCCCAATGGACAAAACGCTGCAGGCGTTTGGTGCCGACGTGCAGTGGGATGATTATGCCCAGATGTTTACCCTGATGAAGGATGGCGCCTACGTCAAAGTGAAGCCCGGTGCGAAAACGGCCATCGTCAACGGTAAGTCGCTGGATTTACAGGTTCCGGTGGTGATGAAAGACGGTAAGGCGTGGGTCTCCGATACCTTTATCAACGATGTCTTCCAGTCCGGTCTTGATCAGACCTTCCAGGTCGAGAAACGCCCGCATCCGCTCAACTCGTTATCCGCAGCGGAAATCAGCGAAGCGGTGACGATTGTCAAAGCCTCGCCGCAATTCCGCCCCAACACCCGTTTTACCGAAATCTCACTGCACGAGCCGGATAAAGCGGTGGTGTGGGCCTTCGCGTTAAAAGGAACCGCCGTTGAGGCGCCGCGGACCGCTGACGTGGTGATGCTCGATGGCAAACACGTCATCGAAAGCGTGGTGGATTTACAGAATAAGAAAATACTCTCCTGGCAGCCAATTAAAGACGCCCACGGCATGGTCCTGCTGGATGATTTCGTCAGCGTGCAGAACATTATTAACGCCAGTGACGAATTCGCCGCAGTGCTCAAAAAACACGGCATCACCGACAGCAAAAAAGTCATCACCACTCCGCTGACCGTCGGTTATTTTGACGGCAAAGATGGCCTGAAGCAGGATTCACGTCTGCTGAAAGTGGTGAGCTATCTGGATACCGGCGACGGCAACTACTGGGCGCACCCGATTGAAAACCTGGTCGCCGTGGTGGATCTTGAGCAGAAGAAAATCATCAAAATTGAAGAGGGTCCGGTGATCCCGGTGCCGATGGAATCGCGCCCTTATGATGGCCGCGACCGCGTGGCTGCCGCGGTTAAACCGCTGGATATCACCGAGCCGGAAGGCAAAAACTACACCATTACCGGCGACACGATTCACTGGCAGAACTGGGATTTCCACCTGCGGCTGAACTCCCGCGTCGGGCCGATTCTCTCCACCGTGACCTACAACGACAACGGGCAGAAACGTCAGGTAATGTATGAAGGCTCGCTGGGCGGGATGATCGTGCCTTATGGTGACCCGGACGTGGGTTGGTACTTCAAAGCCTATCTCGACTCCGGCGACTACGGCATGGGCACCCTGACCTCGCCAATCGTCCGCGGTAAAGATGCGCCGGCGAATTCGGTGCTGCTGGATGAAACCATTGCTGATTATACCGGCGCGCCAACCACTATCCCGCACGCTATCGCAATCTTCGAGCGTTATGCCGGTCCGGAATACAAACACCAGGAGATGGGGCAACCGAACGTCAGCACCGAGCGACGCGAGCTGGTGGTCCGCTGGATCAGTACCGTCGGCAACTACGACTATATCTTTGACTGGGTGTTCCACGAGAACGGCACCATCGGCATCGACGCCGGCGCCACCGGAATCGAAGCGGTCAAAGGCGTCATGGCGAAGACCATGCACGATCCGAGCGCGAAAGAAGATACCCGTTACGGGACGCTGATCGACCATAACATCGTCGGCACCACGCACCAGCATATCTACAATTTCCGCCTTGACCTTGACGTTGACGGCGAGAACAACTCGCTGGTGGCCATGGACCCGGAAGTGAAGCCCAATACCGCCGGTGGCCCGCGCACCAGCACCATGCAGATTAACCAGTACACCATCGACAGCGAACAAAAAGCGGCGCAGAAGTTCGACCCGGGCACCATTCGCCTGCTGAGTAATACCACCAAAGAGAACCGGATGGGTAACCCGGTGTCGTATCAGATTATCCCTTACGCGGGCGGCACTCACCCGGCGGCAACCGGCGCCAAATTCGCGCCGGATGAGTGGATTTATCACCGTCTGAGCTTTATGGATAAGCAGCTGTGGGTCACCCGCTATCATCAGTCGGAGCGTTATCCGGAAGGGAAATATCCGAACCGTTCGATCCATGACACTGGCCTTGGCGCCTATGCAAAGGATAACGAGTCGCTGACCAACCACGATGACGTGGTCTGGATAACCACCGGCACCACCCACGTGGCGCGCGCGGAGGAGTGGCCGATTATGCCGACCGAATGGGCGCATGCGCTGTTGAAACCGTGGAACTTCTTTGACGAAACCCCGACGCTGGGCGAAAAGAAAAAGTAGTTTGTCGCAAGGCCTGAGAGAGAAATCTGCCCGCCACCGGGGGTAACCTCGGTGGCGCTATCGCTTTTAGCACGCTTCTCAGTTCCAGAGCTGGACGTTAAAACGCAACGCCCCAGAGATCCCCGGCACCGAAGGCCGTTTATTGCCTTTGGTATCGATGGAGACACTTTCTACGGGAATCGTGACCTCACAGGCATTATCGGCGATTTGCTGCGGGTCCAGAATAATATCGGCGTTGGAAACCCCTGAGTCCTGCCAGGCATATTTTATCCGCCAGGGGCTGTCGTCATTTGCCGGAGGAACAATTTCAAGGATCAGAGAGTTGCGGAACAAATACCCCCCTTCATAGTGTTCGTTAAACCAGAATCGCTTTTCTATTTCGTAATCGGGAATTTTCACTCCCAGTACCAGGCTGTAGGCCAGAGAGCGCCGGGCTTTATTCACTCGCGCACGCCTGGACAAGAAGACGCTCGAGAGATATTGCGTAGCATGTCCCTGTGTATTCCACTCTTTTTGCGTCACACAGGCAACGGAATCTTCTTCGGCGACACGTCGGGTTAACGACCAGGGTTTACCCCGGGGAGAGGCAATAGCTTCTATCTGATAGATTGCGTCAATCTTATTCGCCTCTCCACCGGCCGCTTTTAGCGCCGCATCCGGAAGACGAATGTCCTTAAGTTCCAACCATATATCCACGCGGACATCGCCAAAAAGAAAGCGTGCCAGATTCTGGAAAGCTTCTTCGCTATTCACAATACCGAAATAGCCGGAATGGGCGCGATAGGTGAAGGCTTTCGCACAAGGCGCGCCGATTGAGCCATCATCATTAAGACCATTCAGCGTAGCATTCTCAATTTTTACCAGACCATCGCTGCCGTTCCCGACAAAGGTTCTCGAGAGTCCGGCGGCAACGTCATAATCAAGGCGATTGGTCCCTACCATAGTGAAAATGCGCGATGAGGGAAGTCGGGACTCAGGGATCAAATCGACCCGTTTATAACGCTGGTACGCATTCTCGAGGTCGAGATACTGCGCCATACGGTCACGACTAAAGTTAGCGACGCTACTTTGCCAGGGAAGATTCGGGATATTAATCTCCGCAAACTCAATCCCGTTATGTGGCGTAGCGTAGGTGAAAAATTTATCGACGCTTCTGGCCATCTGCTGCGGATCAAGCGCCTGATTTTGTAGAAAAGCCCGGCAAACAAGGCCTCCCATCGAGTGGGCCACCAGATAACAGCGAAAGTCGTCGGGCTCCTGCACGCCGCTGTTGGGGTTTGCCAGCAAAAGCTGCCTGATCGTGGCCAGCAGGCTTGACAGTCCAACTGCCGCCGTTGCTATGTCGGGCGTTTTACCCCTTCCCAGTAGCGTGGACGCATCGTCATAATAGCGATACACAATCACCGATTTATCATCCAGGATGTTTCCGGTAGGTTTACCCTCCGGATCCAGCGCCCAACCAGCGTCCGTGATATCCAGTCCCTGCTCAAAAACATCGCTATAACCAAACTCCGAGGCCAGACGAATAACGGGCGATTCAAAATAAAATTTCTTCGGGCGATCTTTCTGGCTCGCAGAGGCTCGCAGCATCGTTGAGCCAAGATTAAAACCATTAAAAGGATCGGCGGTAGTCTCATTAATATCGTGATTAGTCATCGCATAACCACGAACATAAATAATAGGGTAAAAAGGCATTTTCTTATTGGCCATTTTATTATCCTGTAGAATTTAAATATTATCAGGGATGGCGCGAGAGCCCATACAGTCCCTTAAACTTATCATTAGTTGCTGAAGCAACTAAAACTGACCATGAATAATGGAAGATATTCACTTTTGAGGGGTAAGCTCCACGATTACCTTCAATAGTCCACAAAATGCCATCGGCATAGCCTTGAACAATACCAACATGCCCCATCCAGGCAGTCTCTTGCTGCTTTTTAGGATCGACTCTCAACCAACAAATAATATCACCCGGCTGTGGTGGATTGCTCAATGAAGGGGTGTAAGAATAGCCTAATGACTTCATTTTATTATGCAATGCCTGAGCTGATGTTTGATAGCCGAATACCGCAGTTGCTCCCTGGTTAAAACAGTAACTGACAAAGGCCGCGCACCAGCTTTGCCCCTGGTTTCCGTACCCGGCGAAATATTTTTTAATATCAGGACCGTGATTATCCGAACCTTCTTCACCATGGCCGATCTCCGCCTGAGCGACTTTCAGCGCGGCCAGGCCCGCATGGCTTCCCCCTGACGGGGTGAACGTCGGGAGAGTCGGGTGTTGAAGCACAAGGCTGTGTTTACCCAAAGCAGCATCGAGAGCCCAACGGGTGTGTGGTCCTACTTTACCATCGACAATTAACGGTTGGCCTGAGGCATCCACGTTGGCCACCTGGAAAGCTTCTACTGACTTTTTTACTACCTGATCAAATTTATCCGTTGGCGCAAGACCGAATGATAGCTTGCGGAGATCGTCAACCAATTGTGCTACCGCCTTACCTTCATCACCGATTTTTAACATAGAGCCCCCGTAGCATTCAGGTGATTTAATAAATTCAGGTTTGTACAACGCATACAATAATTAGCAGCAACATTAATACTCACCAAAAATAAAATCTGGCCTCTCGATTACCTGCTGAGTCAGACTGTTATTTACAATGTTTGCCCGGAGTCATTTTTAATAAATATAAACAGGTTATCTTTAAAATAAGAGGCAGGTCTTGTCATGTGATACCTCGCTCAACGACACGATGAGTTACAGGCATAAATACCCCGGGCAACAACCAGGTCAGAGAATGAAATGAATATCCAGCATCAGAATGGTGCTACGCAAGAATTGCATTTAAACGCAGCGCTACTTTTTATGGTAGACAGCTCTAACAAGAGATCAAGTTTCTATGCTTCTCTTCGCCAAATATATTGGCAGCTTGCACATAGCAGGCTGAGATCAAACACAATTTTGGTGCGACGGTGGGACAGTGAGCAAGCAGATCTCCGCTTGTCAGCGCTCAAGGGGATAACATACACAGACGGCAACCGCGTTGCCAGTCACAGCGGCCAGACCTCGCGGAATGCCGCCTGCTATCCGGCGGCTGCAAGCGCCGCCGCTTTATCCCGTCAGCCCGGCCCGTCGCTGGCAGCTGCCAGCAGCGGAACGATAAGATCGCTCAGCGGCGTCGGAATGCCGTGCCGACGCCCGCGGCGCTGTACCACGCCGTTACGAATCTCCCACTCCAGCGGCCGCCCGCTTTCGCGGTCAATCTGAATCGAGGTACTGAGATCGGGTGGCGCACGATGAAATCCGTCGATAATTTCCTGCGGTACGCTGTCGCTCAGCCTTGCGCCTTCCGCGCGCGCGACAAGCAGGCATTCACGTAAATAGGCCAGCGCAATGTCGTTGATATCGCCACGGGCGAACATACCGGCACGGCGGCCCGTCAGCACCATCAGGCCAGCCACCGCATTTTGCAGCAGCTTGCGCCAGGCGACGGTGGTGAAATCATCGGCGAGATCCACGGCGCAGCGGGTCCCTTGCAGCGTTTGCTGTACCAGCCGGGCCTGCGGCAGATCCGGCAAGGTCAACCGGGGTGTCGCTCGCAGCCAGACGGAGGCATCGGGTTCGCGCTGCGCCGGAAACCACACCACCGCAGGCAACACCGTCGCCCCGGCAACGCGGTCGGCAAACTGCGCCTGCTGTTCGACGCCGTTCTGCAACACACACACCGCCGTTTTTTCATCGCACAATGCGCTCAGCCACGCGGAAATCGTAGGGTTCTGGGTGGCCTTGACCGCGACGAAAACCAGCGAAAATGGCCGCACAATGGCCGCCGGGTCGGTCAGTACCGGTCCGGGAAGCGTAATCTCTCCGCCATCGAATCTGAGCAACAGCTGTGCATGAGACGTTCGCCCGCACACCACCGGCGTGCGCCCCACTTCATGCAGCGCCGCGGCTATCGTGGTCCCAATCGCGCCGGGCCCGATAAGGGCAACGGTAGGCCCCTCCGACATCATATCCGCCTCCTGATGATAAGCTCCGCCACGATGGCGGGAAGGCATTAACAGTAGCGATAAATACTGTGATTCAGCAAGTCCTGTTCGTGGATAACGATAGGCACGGCGTTCAATGGCGCTTAGCGGGAAATCGTCAGGGAGACGCTGCCACGATTGTTATCATACATTTGCCACGCATCGTTGGCGTAAGCGTAAAAATAGCCGCTTTTGGCCGGTGTGAACCGGCATCCGCTGCCGATAACCACAATCTCATGCCGCGGCTCAGGCGCGTCGGGTGCGGGATCTGCGTGATTGGCAACTACACCAATCAGAGCGAACCACGGTGCCGTACCGACGCGTCGACTCAGCCAAAAATCCACATCCTGGTTTTTAGTCGCCCCCTTCCATAACGCTTCCAGTTTGTCGGAAACGGAGGCCATAATCTGCGCGGCCTCGCCGGGATAAAACTTACCGTCATCAGTCCCGCCCGCCTCGCAGGGCACCGAGCCATCCAGCCATTTCCCCGTGGCCGTAAAGCGATACTCCACTCCCGCTTCCAGCCAGATCCCCGTTGCATTCCAGCGCTCGCGCGCAAAAACGTCAAAGGTCGCCGGGTGTTCTGCCGTCACATCGGTGACCGGTCGGTAGCGACCGTGGAGCAGCATCGGCTGACTTTGCCGCTGTATCACGCTGGCATCAACATCGGGGCTTCCGGCGACAATCCGCGGTACGCTGCGCGGGCAGGTATGCAGCAGTTTAAAAATACCGGTGACCGAATCATGCAGCAGTCCATGGGGATCGGGGGCCAGCTGGGCATCGATACCCGGCAGCAGCATCAGTCCCAGTCCGGCTGCCTCTGTCATCATCCATTGCAGGGTGATATCCGATAATCCGCACTGCGCGTAGCCGCCGCCGACATCAGCATGCACGCCAGCAAACCAGCGCTGTTTCACCTGCGGGTTACCCGCCACATTGTCCCACAGCGTGGGAATGAAACTTTGCCGCTGCTCGTCCAGCGCCAGCGCATGGCGGGCATGTTCGACAATCGGGCTGAGTGACGTATCGTGGAAGGCATACTTTTTGGGATCATCCAGCAGATTGGCTAACGCCATATCGTCGGGAATACCCAGCGCCCCCACCGTTTCCCAGACGCCAATAAAATATATAGGGATGCTCTCCCTGGTCGGACGCCCCGTCGCCACCGAATAAAAAGGTCTACCCACGCTGGCAACGATCGCCGGCGCGCTGCCTGCAGGCTGGCGGTAATAGCTGAAGAGATCGTTGATATCCTCCCAGACTTTATCGTCGCCGGTTCCTGCCTGGCTGGCATTCAATAATCCGCAGCGCGAAATCATTCCGCCTAAACTCCTGACGGTATAAGCTCCGCGGCTAAAGCCAAACAGCCATATTTTATCGCCGGGCTGATAGCGGGTCGCCAGCCAGTAATAGGCGCTGATAATATTCTTATCAAGGCCTTCGCCGATGCCGCCGCCGATATAGCGATCGACCACCCCGCCATCGGTACCGACGCCGGAGTGGTAATAGACTCGCTGCTGGGTGTTTTCCGCCACGGCATTCCTGAGTTTGACCACATTGGTCGGCGCGGGTTTTCCATCATCAAGCTGTTGGGGCGTATTCCAGGTACCGTCGCAAAACACCAGTAAGTTCATAGGAACCTCATCGCAGGCTGCGTGAAAAGCGGTCAGGATTGACAAAGTAAAAATAGCAGACGGCAATCACCTCAGGAGGGCAATCGTCAAACGTGACTGCCATCATCGGTGCAGAGACTGACAGGTAGTGGTCGGCATGAAGGGAGATGATTGTTGATTTCTGGACTACCCACGAGGATACGTCACCAGGCATCATACCGATGCCCGCACTGCTGTTTCTCGTACTCTTCACGATAAACCGCGGCTAACTCAGGCATATGGCAAAAAGAATGAGAAGCGGGAGAGCGCCCGGCCCGGAGTTCGAACTCCGGGCGTCAGGCGCTGAGGCGAGAGTCAGTAACGCACGCAGACCGATTTCGTTTCGCACCAGTCGTCCAGCCAGTCCGGGCCAAAGTCGCGCCCGGTTCCGGACTGCTTCATACCGCCAAACGGCAGGTTGGCATCGATAAGCGTATGGCTGTTGACCCACACCGTCCCGGCCTGCAGGCGCTCGGTGTAGCTGAGTGCCTGTGTTAAATCGCCGGTCCAGACGCTGGCGGTCAGACCAAAATCACTGTCGTTAGCCAGACGCAGCGCCTCTTCGCCATCGGCGACGCGCACCAGGTTGACCACCGGACCAAAGACCTCTTCCCGGCTGAGTCGCAGCCCGGCGTCCGGATTAATCACCAGCGTCGGCGCGATATAATAGCCGTGCGTATCCGGCCCGGCCTGTCCGCTAATCAGTTCCGCATGCTGCTTGCGCGCCTCATCGAGGTAAGCCGCCACTTTCTCGCAGTGCCCTTTTGACACCACCGGGTTAATCTGAGTCGTTTCCAGCATCCCCGGTCCCACCTGCAGCGACTTCACCGCCTGTTCAAAACCGCTCACCAGGTTATCGAACAGCGGGGCTTCAATATAGATACGCGAGCTGGCGGCGCAGACCTGGCCCTGATTGAGGAAACTGCCGGTCATCAGCCCTTCGATTACCCACTCCGGGTTGGCGTCTTTCAGCACGATCGCCGGGTTTTTCCCCCCCAGTTCCAGCGTTACGCGGGTCAGGCGGTCGGCGGCCGTCCTGGCGATATGCTTACCGGTTGCGGTGGAACCGGTGAAGCTGACCTTCGCCACCTGCGGATGAGAGGTTAACGCCGAACCGCATCCGGCGCCGCTGCCGGTCACGACGTTAAATACTCCGTCCGGGATCCCGGCCTCGGTGGCCAGCTCGGCAACCCGCAGCAGGGTCAGCGGCGTGGTCTCCGACGGCTTGATGACGATAGAGCACCCTGCCGCCAGCGCCGGCATCACTTTCCACATCCCGATCATCAGCGGGAAATTCCACGGCACGATCCCGGCGACAACGCCGACCGGCTCTTTTCGCGTCCACGCCTGGTAGCGTGCTCCCTGCGGGAACGGAATCGACACATCGAGCGTACGTCCGCTGATTTTGGTCGTCAGTCCGGCGGTATAACGCATCCAGTTCAGCGTACAGCCCACTTCAAATGCGCGAGAAATCTGGATGGATTTCCCCTGCTCCAGCGTTTCCAGCTGCGCCAGTTCTTCGCCGTGCTGTTCGACCAGATCGGCAAAACGCAGCAGAATACGTTCGCGGTCGGCCGGCGTGCGCCCTGCCCAGCTGCGGGCGACGAAGGCGCGCCATGCCGACATCACCGCGCGATCGACATCGGCCGCGTTGGCATCCGCGGTACTGGCGATGGCCTGCCCGGTTGCCGGGTTCCAGACGGTCAGGCGCTGTTCGCTCTGCGACGCCTGCTGGGTGCCGTCGATATATAAGCCATGCTGGCGGTCTAAAAACTGTTGAACGCTGGCAAGCAGCGCTACCTGTGCTGTGGACATATCGCTTCCTTATTGCTCACGGATCGTGAATTCAGTCTACGACGAGGCTGACGATCGCGCTTTTTTCTCTGTGACATTCGTTTGTGCCGCTGTGACAGCCGCCGCAATTCAACATATTGCGGACGCAGAAATGTGCCTCAGGTAATAGTTCTTTCATATACTCCGCGCCTCGCTCTTGTATGCCACCGTGTAAATGCAACAATGCAAAAACATTATGTTTACATGAGACAGACTATGGCGACGGCGGAGCACGGACAGGACTACCAGCGCTGGTTGGCGAAAATCAATCAGGTCTGCGGCCATTTTGCCGCTCGTCCGCTGGAAGGTCGCTTTCATGGGGAGATTGACGCCAGCTATGCCGGCACTCTGAAAGTCAGCACCGTCACCGCCAGCGGCGTCAATCTGTTCCGCACCCGCAACGAAATTAAGCGCAGCAATGACGACTGGTTTTATACCGTTTTCCAGCTCTCCGGCCAGGCGGCTATCGAGCAGGACGATCGCCAGGTGGTCCTCGACGCCGGCGACATCACCCTGATTGACGCATCACGCCCCTGCTCTATTTTCTGGCAGCAGACATCGCGCCAGGCCTCCCTGCTACTCCCCCGACAGCTGCTTGAACAACAGCTGCGCGGCAGTGAGATAAGCATCGCCACGCGGCTGGAAAAATCGCTACCGATGGTCCAGCTCAGCCAGCGGCTGTTGCAGGAGAGCATGTGCAGCCCGGAGCTGTCGGAAAGTGAGAGCGCCGCGGCGCTGGAGGCCATCGTCTGTCTGCTGCGTCCGATGCTGCATCATCACGACCCCCGGCCATCGCGCAGGGAGAAGCAGTTTCAGAAGATTATGGATTTAATTGATGAGTCCATTCAGGCGGAACATCTGCGTCCGGAGTGGCTGGCCAGCGAGACCGGGATGTCGGTTCGCAGTCTGTACCGGTTGTTTGCCGACAAGGGGCTGGTGGTCGCGCAATATATTAAGAACCGGCGTCTCGATCTCTGCGCGCAGGCGCTGCACAGTGCCCGTGATGACGAAAAGCTGGCGGGAATTGGCTATAGCTGGGGATTCAGCGACCACAGCCACTTCTCGACCGCTTTCAAACAGCGTTTTGGCGTGTCGCCTGGGGAATACCGTAAGCGCTGCCGCTGATTTATACGCCAATGGGCCGTAGACTTGCGTTCCCCCCCGGCGCTATCCGGCCGCCGCTCTCCCTGTTGCCCTCTGGTTCGTCTATCCGTCGCCGGGTGCCCGCCTGACGTCTGCTGTGTTCTCCCGGCTGGCCTCGTCCCGCGCGTTTCGCCCCGGTTCCCGCCTGACCAGGCTGTGACCCGGAAAAAAAACAAAAGCGTATAAAAAATATAAAATGGAATTTTAATTTCACCAATAATCGTATGGATTTAAAAGCGTGACTCGTATCAAAAATTTAACTTTTAATTCAATAGCTTATTTTTAACACCCTCACAAACCCTATCAAAATTTAACCTTAATTATCAATGATATAAAAACATTATCTTTTCTCACAAAGAGAAATTTGTTTCATCTCAAACAAAATTAAATGAAATAAAATTTTCAATTTGTGATCTATTTGTGATTTTATTTCATTAGCGAATGTCATATTACCCTTCGATAAAACGCAATCTGTCCACTCTCGGCGGTATGCAAACCCGCAAGCACGGAGGAGACCATGAAGGAAACAGCAAGAAGATTGACCTCGTCGGACGGCAGGGAGCGTTGTCATGCCATTGACTATGTACTGGTCGCGATGGTTTTCCCATTGAAAGGAACGCCGGTGACAAAGAACAACGGGGCGTCGGCAAAACACCTCGTACCGCAGATTGGCTTTCATCGCTGCATAAACGACGGCCACACGCGGTGGCGGATCCGCACAGTCTGTTCTGTGCAAAAGCGCTGTCGGGTAAGCGTGTGAATGTCGACAGCAAGCATCACAGATGCCACACACAATCCAGAGACACTGATAACACACCGTCAATCAAAAACACGCCTCATCGCCCGCTGCTCCTCAGCATAGTGTGATGAAGACGAATAATCGCACCACCCATCTCGTCTCCCTCCGTCATCGTTCGACAGGATAAACCTGTCGCCGCGGGCGAAGAGAAACAGAATGACCGGTGCTGTTAATGAAAATAAAAGGTATGAAAATGTCAGCTATCATGAAACTGAACGTACAGCAAAGAAAGCGGCTTCACCAAATAACGCTGGTGGCAACATTTGGCGGCCTGCTATTCGGCTATGACACTGGGGTTATTAATGGTGCATTTTCTTCACTGAAGCAATATATGGGCCTGACGCCGACGACGGAAGGTCTGGTCATGAGCGTATTGCTGGTGGGCGCCGCTATTGGCAGCGTTTTTGGCGGAACCCTCGCCGATTATTTTGGCAGACGAAAATATCTGCTCTGCCTGTCATTTATTTTCCTTGTCGGGGCATTAATGTCAGCCCTCGCGCCGGATATCACCGTATTACTGATATCCCGTTTTCTGCTCGGATACGCCGTTGGCGGCGCTTCCGTCACAGCACCAACGTTCATTTCCGAAGTCGCCCCCACTGAAATGCGCGGTAAACTCACGGGGTTGAATGAAGTCGCCATTGTTATCGGGCAGCTTGCCGCATTCGCCGTCAACGCCGTGATAGGCATCATCTGGGGCCACCTCCCCGATGTCTGGCGATATATGTTAATGGTCCAGGCTCTCCCGGCCATCTGTTTATTTGTCGGGATGTTGCGCTCTCCGGAAAGCCCGCGCTGGCTGGTGAGCAAAAACCGACATCAGGAAGCGCTGGAAGTATTAAAGCAGATCCGCTCACCGGAACGCGCGGCGCAAGAGTTCGCCGATATTTCTACCCTCATCAAAGTCGAAGCCGATCGTAAATTCAGTACGCAAAACGCGTTTGTCACCATTCTCAGTACGCCGTGGATTTTTAAATTACTGCTGGTGGGCATCATCTGGGCCGCGTTACAGCAGACCACCGGGGTCAATGTCATTATGTACTATGGCACCGAAATCCTGAGTACGGCCGGCTTCTCTGAAAGAACCTCCTTAATATGCAATGTGCTCAACGGGGTCTTCTCCGTGGGGGGGATGCTGGTTGGGGTGTTCTTCCTTGTTGATCGCTTTAAACGCAAAACCATCATTATTTACGGTTTTGCCATTATGGCGACGCTGCACCTGATCATTGCCGGCGTCGATTACACGCTGGTTGGCGATATCAAAGCGACGGCCATCTGGCTACTCGGCGCGCTGTTTGTCGGGGTCATGCAGGGGACGATGGGCTTTATTACCTGGGTGGTGCTGGCCGAACTGTTCCCGCTGAAATTCCGCGGCCTGTCCATGGGGATTTCCGTGTTTTTCATGTGGATCATGAATGCCGTTGTCAGCTACCTGTTTCCGCTGCTCCAGGCCAAGCTCGGCCTTGGCCCCGTATTCCTGATTTTTGCGGCTATCAACTATATCGCGATTATCTTTGTGGTCACGGCGCTCCCGGAAACCTCGAACAAATCGCTGGAACAATTAGAAGAAGAGTTATCGTCGAATAAATATGATGCGCGGGTGAATAACGGCGCGGAGGTCGCTCACAATGATCGCTAATATTACGCAAGAGAATCTTCACCTTGGTTACAAGGCGAAAAATAAGACCGAAGTCTTGACCCTGCTTGGTGAGGAATTTAAAAAGAAAGGCTACGTTAGCGAAGACTGCATCGCTTTTCTTGCTGAAAGGGAGCGTCAGGTGTCCACCTTTTTAGGCAATGGCATTACGCTTCCGCACCTGCCGAAATCCGCGACCAATATCATTCTGAAAACCGGGATAGAAATATTTCAGTTCCCGGACGGTGTCATCTGGGACAGAAGCAACGTCATGTTTATCGCCATTGGCGTGATTGCCAAAGAGAAGGAGCATATTGATGTTCTGAAGGACATCGCCTCTATTTTCAGCGATGAAATCATTGCCAATGCGCTGTCATTGATCTCCAGTAAACAGGACTTCTTGACGATTTTACAACAACACCGCTAACCCTGACGCTAATCGCCGTCCGGCCCCGCCGCCGCTGATGAAAGTGAGTCTCATCAGCGGCCGTTTCTGCGAGGCAAAAGCGGCGGCGCTATTTCCGCAGCCATTTGCCATTCAGTCCCTGAACATACTCCCCCGGCTGCGCCCGGGAGACCAGTTTTTGCCCGGCCATTTTCGCCACCTCATCCACCGGCAGGTTATTATCATCCGCCAGCTGCTGATAGCTTTCGCTCCTGGCCGCGTTGATCTGTTTGACCAGCTCCAGCGTTTCTTTGTCCTGACGCAGCGGCGCCAGATAGCCATTCAGCGTTTCCCCGACCCGCCCTTGCTCCCGGGCCTCCCCCAGCGTCAGCGCCAGCGCCGATGAGCTGAAGAGGCCAAGCGCTAACGCCGCCGTTAACAGTCGTTTTCTCATCGCCACCTCAGAATAGATCGCTACGCGACTTCAGTAACTCTTCAACATCTTTATCCACTTTGATATGAATCTCATGCTCAATTTTGACATTCATATTGATGGTGATCGGCTCTTTTGACGCCGCGATTTCAATTCGTGGCGTACAGCCCGCCAGCAGCATCGTCATCAGCACCGGCGTTAGCAATTTCATCATTGTTGTTCCTTACACTTTTTACTGTCCGTACAGCTGCGCACGGGGAGCACCGCATTTTGCTCAAACCATGCCTGCAAATTGTCGCCAAAACGTAAACTGCGCCACAGGTCAAAAATATTCTCTTCATGAGAATAGTTTAAATGCACCGTATTACTCTGCTCCCCGACGCGGCTGGTTCCGCTGATGGTCGCCTTCAGCGTCAGCATGCCCAGATTATCGAGATCGATGCGCGTCCATGAACGGGAGATCTCCATATAGCGCAGCCAGTTAATCGCCGCACCGGCGGAAATATTGTCGTTGACCATCGCATCCGCCATATCCTTATCAAGACGTAAGGTCATCGGCCCCGGGTTACCCAGCCAGCCATCTTTAATGATCCATTTGTCATTGTTCAGCCACAGCGGCAGCGCGCCGTTGAATGCGCCGGACATGGCAAACTGCTTAATATTTATCGCGCTCACCAGCTCGCTGCTGGAAATTTGCTGCAGACGCAGTAGCGCCGGGTCATGCTGCGGCATCCGCAGCTGCTGCATGGTCACCTTACCACCGAGAATATCCACGCTGACGTTGCTCAGCTGAAGCGGTTCGCTCTCGCTCCACGGCCAGGAGCCCTGCAGATCCGCCGAGAGGTTTTTCGCCGTCACCTGGTTGACGACTTCGCCAATACGCAGCGACACCGGTCGGCGGGTTCCCAGCTGCCAGGTCCCCTGACTAAAACGGAAAGGCAGAACAAAATCTACGCCATTAATCTGATTGTCAGGCATCCAGGCGCTGCCGCCTTTTAAGACGCCGTGGCCGCCGGCTTCAAACCCCTGATCTGTCGCCGCGGAGAAGGCGACCTGCGCATACAGCATTCCTTCACGCAGATTCATTTTCCAGTCTGGCGGCACCAGCGGCTGAAACACGGTTAACGACTGTTTCGGCCACCAGGCCTGGCCCCGCAGACGTTCACCATCCCAACGCCCGGTGACCCGCACGGGACCGATCTTCCTGGCGTGGAGCGCCCCGTTGAACTGAAACCAGGTGGGATCCCGTCCGTCGATCTTGAACTTTAACGTGGAGGGGGGAAGTTCGCTGCCGCTGCTAAAGCTGGTTTTACCCGCGTCCAGCGACAGCGCGCCGGTCAGTTTAGGGTGCTGCTCGCCGCGCAGCCAGTGCACCGGTTCGTCCAGGGTTAACCGCGGCGTGCTGACCAGCATCGTGCCGTACTGCAGCTTATCGAAGCCCGTCGACAGGCTGTTCAGCACAATCGAATTGTCTATCCACGCCCCCGCCCCTTTGACGTCCCACTTCGCCTGCATCGGTGTGAAGCGGCCCTCGCCCCAGTAACGCCACTGCCAACGGCCGCTGTCGGGCATAAAGTTGTCGGCCTGGCCGTCAAGATGCAGCGAGAAGTCGCCCATTTGCTGTTCGTGCGCGCGCAAAATAGCCTGCAGACGGCCGTCCACGCCCTGCTGAGTCACCTTCACGCCAGCCAGCGGCAGACGGACTTCATCAATATTGAGCGAGTCAATGACCCGGCCGCGGGAACGCAGCAGCGCGCCGGGATGGAATGCCAGCGCCGGCGCGGTCAGCGGGCCAGTCAGGTTCGCCGGCAGCACGGCATAAACAATCAGATCGCCGAGCTTGGCCTCGCCGGTTAACTGCAACGGCATGTCGCTGTTGTCCATGCTCAGTTTGCCAGGACCTATCGTCAGTACGGCGTTCCCCTTCCCGCCTTCCCCGTGGGTGAGAACGTTGAGACGACCGCTGACCCGCATCTGCTCGGTGCCCTGTTGCCAGTTGCCAACCGACAAGGCCACGCGGCCGCTCAGCGGATACCCGGCATACTCGGTACTCCAGCGACCATCGCTGATGGCAATACGCTCCGGGGTGATCTCCCAGGGTAAGTCGAGCATCGGCTGCACATCGCCGCGCGGCGTCACCAGCAGCTGCCCACGGTTTTTCTGCCACTCCAGCTCCGCATCAACCAGTCCTGCCGTCTGCGGGAACGCGAGCGTGGCGATCAGATGCCCATCTACCGGCAAACCATCCGGCACCAGCGGCATATGAAATTCGCCCACCAGCTTCACCGGCGCCTGTCCTTCGACCAGTTGCGCGGAGAAGTCGCTCACCGTCAGCGCCTGCCCGCGCAGGCGCGCCTGCAGCGTCACCTCTTTACCGCTGTAGCCGATATCCTGCTGCTGCGGAGTCAATGACATAACCAGTCGTCCCTGCCACTTTTCCCACGGAGAGAGACGCAGGTTCTCAATCGTCAACCAGCTATAGGGAAGCATGGACTGCCATTCCGCCAGCGTACGCGGCGCGCCGGATGCCGGCTCACTTTCCGGCAGCTTGCTCAGGCAGGCGCTGTTGATATCAAGTTCGTCAACCTGCAGCCGCCAGCGGCTGGGATGTGAGAGTCGGGCATCGGTTATCCGCGCCAGTTCGCAGTCGCCGACCAGATAACGTAAATCGGGTATACGCAGCGCAGAACGCGTCAGGCGCGGACTGTCATGCAGCGAAATGCGGGTTCCCTCTGGCAGCCAGATCCCTGCCAGCGTAGGTACCCAATGGGTAAGCGTCGACAACAAGGCCAGCGGTAGCAGAATAAGTGCTAACAATAGCGCGATGGCGGCTTTATATTTACCCTTCATGGGCAGTTAATATCCTGATTAAACAAAAGTAAAAGCCGAAAGTAGCGCGTATTGTGGCACGTTCGACCAGTGAGTTAAAGTTTCTGTCCCGCTTAAGAGCCTATCTCAGCAGGACTATTTTGCTTGTCATTTTGCCCCGGGCAGTGCGCGCAACGATTTATCTTTGAGCGCCCTTCAGAGCGGCCACAGGGTGAGCGAAGCGAATCAAATTCTCACCGACTCCCTCCACGCTCCGCTTTCTCCGCGCTGTTTCGCGCGCAAATTGCCTGTGCCGATAGCCCTGCCGGGATAGATTCTAAGAATAGTTGCTGTGACATCATCGTTATGGTGAATTGTTGCCATTCGCTTATTTAACCGCCATTTAGCCAGCGCCTGTCACACTCGCGGGAATTGTTCAAATAAGTGGGTGGATCCCGTGGAGTTTTTTGTTTCGCTAATTGAGTATGCACAGCGCCACTATTCATTCCTGCTGCTGCTGGTCTTTCTGCTGACGTTCAGCAAATCCTGTGCCCTGATTTCTCTGCTGGTGCCGGGCACCTCCGGGCTGCTGCTGCTCGGCCCGCTCGCCTCCGGCAGCCTGAATCACTTCTTATTTATGTGGCTCAGCGCCAGTCTGGGGGCAATCGGCGGATTCTGGATCTCCTGGTGGCTGGGACGGCGGCATCAGCATCGTCTGCTACGGCTGCGTTGGCTGCGCGGCGATCGGCTGGCCCGTAGCCTGACCTTTCTCCATCGCCACGGCGAATGGGCGGTGTTTTTCGGCCGTTTTCTCTCTCCGCTTCGCGCCACCCTCCCGCTGGCCAGCGGCGTCAGCGGCACTCCGTTCTGGCGTTTTCAACTGGCCAATGTCAGCTCGGGACTTCTCTGGCCGCTGCTCCTGCTGGCTCCCGGTGCCTTCAGCTTCAGTTTTTGGTAAAATACATTGTGTTTTAAAGAGATACCTCAACTCAGTGATATGCTCTAGAATTAATATTATATCCGCCAGGCTAAACTAATTTTTAATATTTGTACGATTATTTTAAATATGCTACCGTGACGGTATAATCACTGGAGAAAAGTCTTATGAAAATCGCTGTGTATAGTACGAAGCAGTACGATAAAAAGTACCTTCAGCATGTTAATGATACATATGGCTTTGAACTCGAATTTTTCGACTTCCTGTTAACCGAAAAAACCGCGAAAACGGCCAACGGCTGTGAAGCCGTGTGCATATTTGTCAACGATGACGGCAGCCGTCCGGTGCTGGAAGAGCTGAAAGCATACGGGGTGAAGTACATCGCCCTGCGCTGCGCCGGGTTTAACAACGTCGATCTGGATGCGGCAAAAGAGCTGGGTCTGCGCGTTGTCCGCGTTCCCGCCTATTCGCCGGAAGCCGTGGCTGAACATGCCGTCGGCATGATGATGTCGTTGAACCGCCGCATCCACCGCGCTTACCAGCGTACCCGCGATGCTAACTTCTCGCTGGAAGGCTTAACCGGCTTTACCATGCACGGTAAAACCGCCGGGGTGATCGGGACCGGCAAAATCGGCGTCGCCACGCTGCGTATTCTGAAAGGGTTTGGCATGCGCCTGCTGGCGTTCGATCCCTATCCAAGCGCCGCAGCGCTGGATCTCGGCGTCGAGTATGTTGATTTGCCGACGCTGTATGCACAGTCCGATGTGATCTCCCTGCACTGTCCGCTGACGGAAGAGAACTACCATCTGCTGAATCATGCGGCGTTTGAGCAAATGAAAGACGGCGTGATGGTGATCAACACCAGCCGCGGGGCGCTGATTGATTCTCAGGCGGCGATCGATGCGCTGAAACACCAGAAAATCGGGGCGCTGGGCATGGACGTGTATGAGAACGAACGCGACCTGTTCTTCGAAGATAAGTCCAATGACGTGATTCAGGATGACGTCTTCCGTCGCCTGTCTGCCTGTCATAACGTGTTGTTCACCGGGCATCAGGCTTTCCTGACCGCCGAAGCGCTGATCAGCATTTCACAAACGACCCTGGATAACCTGCGCCAGGTCGATGCTGGCGAAACCTGCCCGAACGCGCTGGTCTGAAAGTCCTTTCCCTTTTGTGCCCTCCTTGCGCGGGGGGCACATTCAGATAACCCCCACAGAAATTGCCTGCAGTAAAGTTAAACTGTGCGTATTTAACAGATGTGATAAATGTTTTTGGAGGAAAAATGAACAAGTTTGCTGCACTGCTGGCGGCAGGAATGCTGTTATCTGGCTGTGTCTACAACAGCAAAGTTTCCACCGGCGCGGAGCAACTTCAGCACCATCGTTTCGTCCTGACCAGCGTGAATGGCCAGGCGCTGGCGGCAGGAGCCAAACCGCTGGAGCTGAGTTTTGGCGAAGAGATGTATGTTTCAGGAAATATGTGCAACCGCTTTAGCGGTAAAGGCAAAATCAGCGGCGGCGAGCTGAAGGTCAAAACGCTGGCGATGACCCGTATGCTGTGCACCGATCCTCAGCTGAATACGCTGGATAATACGCTGAGCAAAATGCTGCGTGATGGCGCACAGGTTGACCTGACGGAAATTCAGCTGACGCTGGCCACGGCCGATCAGACCCTGGTCTATAAACTCGCCGACCTGGTCAACTAGTAGTTACCGCAGCTTCCGCCCGCTAACGCCTGCTCGCTGCAGCGCTTGCCGTTAGGTAACGCGCACATGCCGATCGCCGAACCATCAAGCTGTCGTGCCACGGACAATGAGCCACCGATCATCGCGCAGTTCGCCTGCCCTGAGCTGCTCATCGCGGCACGCATTCCCGGCGACACGTGTGCCGCTGTCGCCTGTTGAACAGGTTCGCTACTACAGGCCGACAATAATAACGCGGCACACCCTACTAAAAACGCTGCTCGCATCGTCTCTCCCCTCAGAAACTTCCCAAAATAAACAAACCCCAGAATAATAGGCAGCGCAGCGCCTGACGTCGAGAGGCGAAAACCGTATTTATGCGCTCCATTAACATTTCTTAGCAAATTTTCCGCCGATCGTTATCCTGGCAAGGAAAATGATGGACATTCAGCGGGCCATCCATACCCGCGACGAGCGCCGTTGGCCGCTATGGCGGATTGTCACTTTCGCCGTCACAGGGTTGTACGTCTGATGAGGGAAGAGCATCTGCTAATACGCCCGTCGCTCTCACGACCAGGCTGATACCATCCATAACGTTAAAACCCCGCCTGGTGGCAGGGTTGTAATGGCATCCATTTTCCCGGCACTTATCTCCGGAGCGCGGGTCTGCTATGAAGGTTATCCCGATCGGCTATTTGTCCACCCGCCGACGCCGTCATAGTGTTAAGGCTATTAACAGATCGCAATCCCGCGATCGGGTAACCTTTTTTCATTTAAAATCCGGCGTTTTTAGATATACCTTAAAGTCTATTTTCAGCCATCAAAGGGAACGTATAATTTAAGTCCCGGGGGAGACTGCCTCCTTAATTTTCATACAGGAGGCAGGAACCTAATCAAATATCACTCACAGCTCAGGGGGGAGTTTTTACCGCACAAAGTTGAGCCCGCTTTTTTCCACTCTTTTTTACGGCAACGGCTGTCTTTATGCTCTGACCAAATTTGATCAAACCGATCTTTTTGCAGGTCCTGTGATTCTGGCGTCCGTGACCATCGCTTTGTACAAAGGGCTTTTCGGGTAGATTTTTGCATAAAAACTCTCCAGGTTGACTTTTGCTAACCATTCCGTAGTTAATCCAGCAAGCTGAGCTGATATTAGCATCATCAGAAGAGAGTTTATTTCAACCTTTGTTTATCTTTGTAAAGGCAGAATATTAAAATCATATTTACCATTTCAGACCTGGGCAGTGCGCACAATCCTCGCACACAACCTGTACGCTCCGGTTATTCCGCGCGGTCCGTGTCCAGACTGGCTGGACTAATTTACCCCTACCTGAACAGACTCTAACCCGTTCAGAGATCTCAAAAACAGAATGACCGTTCTCATCTGCGATACCTTCAGCAGATGGGCTGTCACCGCGGGGAGCCTGACCGTTATGACGCCTCCCGCCCCATATAAATTTATAATAATCAGTAAGATAAATTCGATGTCGTTGGTAAAATCTGCCTCTCGGGGGAGAATTCGTGGATCAATTTGTGCACTCGAAAGCCTCACAACTTCAAGGGTATAGATAATGCCCTTATACTAGCCACTATAATTACAGGACCTGTAGCCGTTTGTCGGGTCTCTTCTTTTGCGCAATGTTAGGGTGTCTTCTTATGATTACTATCGACGGTAATGGCGCGGCCGCTTCAGTCGCGTTTCGCACCAGTGAGGTTATCGCCATCTACCCGATTACGCCCAGTTCAACGATGGCGGAACAGGCGGATGCCTGGGCGGGTAACGGGCTAAAAAACGTGTGGGGGGATGTGCCTCGCGTCGTCGAAATGCAGTCGGAAGCCGGGGCCATCGGTGCCGTACACGGCGCGCTGCAAACCGGGGCGCTCTCGACCTCCTTTACCTCATCGCAGGGGTTGCTGCTGATGATCCCCACGCTGTACAAACTGGCCGGTCAGCTGATGCCGTTTGTCCTGCACGTTGCCGCTCGTACCGTCGCTACCCACGCGCTCTCGATCTTCGGCGACCATTCCGACGTCATGGCCGTGCGCCAGACCGGTTGCGCCATGCTGTGCGCCAGCAGCGTCCAGGAAGCCCAGGACTTTGCGCTGATTTCCCATATCGCCACGCTTAAGAGCCGGGTGCCGTTTATTCATTTCTTCGACGGTTTTCGGACTTCGCATGAAATCAATAAAATCACCCCGCTTGCGGACGACACCATTCGCAGCCTGCTGCCTCAGGACGAGATTGACGCGCACCGTCTACGCGCGCTGAATCCGGAACATCCGGTGATCCGCGGTACTTCGGCGAACCCGGATACTTATTTCCAGTCCCGCGAAGCCACGAACCCCTGGTACGACGCGGTTTATGACCACGTTGAAACGGCGATGAACGATTTCGCCGCCGCGACCGGGCGTCAGTATAAACCGTTCGAGTTTTATGGCCATCCGCAGGCAGAACGGGTGATTGTGATTATGGGCTCGGCGATCGGCACCTGCGAAGAAGTCGTGGACGAGCTGCTGAGCCCTGGCGAAAAAGTCGGTGTCCTGAAAGTTCGCCTCTATCGTCCCTTCTCGGCCGCCCATCTGCTGGAGGCGCTGCCGGAAAGCGCCCGCGCTATCGCCGTTCTCGACCGCACCAAAGAACCGGGCGCCCATGCCGAGCCGCTGTACCTCGATATCATGACCGCGCTGGCGGAAGCCTTTAACCGCGGCGAGCGTGAAACCCTGCCCCGCACCATCGGCGGTCGCTACGGCCTTTCATCCAAGGAGTTCGGCCCGGAGTGCGTGCTGGCTATCTTCAATGAATTACGCGAAGCCCGGCCCAAACCGCGATTCACCGTCGGCATTTATGATGATGTAACCAATCTCTCCCTGCCTCTGGGGGAGAACACCCTGCCATCAGAAGCCAAACTGGAGGCGCTGTTCTACGGCCTCGGCAGCGATGGCAGCGTCTCGGCGACGAAAAACAATATCAAAATTATCGGCAACTCCACGCCGTGGTTCTCGCAGGGCTATTTTGTCTATGACTCGAAAAAAGCCGGCGGGTTGACCGTTTCGCATTTACGGGTCAGTGAAAAACCGATTCGCTCCTCCTATTTGATCTCACAGGCCGATTTTGTTGGCTGCCATCAGCTACAGTTTATCGACAAATATGAAATGGTTGAGCGGTTAAAACCCGGCGGAATCTTCTTGCTCAATACGCCTTATGGCGTCGATGAAGTGTGGTCGCGCCTGCCGCAGGAAGTGCAGGCGACGCTGAACCAGAAAAAAGCGCGCTTTTATATTGTCAACGCCGCGAAGATCGCCCGCGAGTGCAGCCTTGGCGCCCGTATCAACACCGTCATGCAGATGGCATTCTTCCATTTAACGCAAATTCTGCCGGGCGACAGCGCGCTGGCCGAACTGCAGGGCGCCATTGCTAAAAGCTACAGCAGCAAAGGTCAGGACCTGGTTGAACGCAACTGGCAGGCGCTGGCGCTGGCGCGCGAATCGTTGGCCGAAGTGCCGCTGCGCCCGGTCGATGCCTCCAGCCCGAACCGCCCGCCGGTGGTCTCCGACGCCGCGCCGGATTTTGTTAAAACCGTCACCGCCGCCATGCTGGCCGGGCTCGGCGATGCGCTACCGGTCTCCGCTCTACCGCCGGATGGCACCTGGCCAATGGGCACCACCCGTTGGGAAAAACGCAATATCGCCGAAGAGATCCCCATCTGGAAGGAGGAGCTGTGCACCCAGTGTAACCACTGCGTGGCCGCCTGCCCGCATTCAGCGATTCGCGCCAAAGTGGTCCCTCCGCAGGCAATGGACGCGGCACCGGCCAGCCTGCACTCCCTGGATGTGAAATCGCGCGATATGCGCGGGCAGAAATATGTACTGCAGGTGGCGCCGGAAGATTGCACCGGCTGTAACCTGTGCGTGGAAGTGTGTCCGGCAAAAGACCGACAGAATCCTGAAATCAAGGCCATCAACATGATGTCGCGCCTTGAACATGTGGAAGAAGAGAAAGTGAACTACGACTTCTTCCTCAACCTGCCGGAAATCGACCGCAGCACTCTGGAACGTATTGATATCCGCACCTCGCAGCTGATCAGCCCGCTGTTTGAATATTCCGGCGCCTGCTCAGGCTGCGGCGAAACGCCGTATATCAAACTGCTGACCCAGCTGTACGGGGATCGGATGCTGATCGCTAACGCCACCGGCTGCTCGTCGATTTACGGCGGTAATCTGCCATCCACTCCGTATACCACCGACGCCAACGGCCGCGGCCCGGCGTGGGCAAACTCGCTGTTCGAAGACAACGCCGAATTTGGCCTCGGCTTCCGCTTAACCGTCGACCAGCACCGTCAGCGCGTAATGCGCCTGCTGTCAACGTTTGCCGACAAACTGCCAGCAGCGTTGTACGACGCGCTGCAGGCCGACGCCACGCCGGAGGTGCGGCGTGAACAGGTGGCTGAGCTACGCCAGGTTCTGGCTAATGAAGCAGGCGCGAAGGAGCTCTTAACCGATGCCGATGCGCTGGTTGAGAAATCCATCTGGCTTATCGGCGGCGATGGCTGGGCCTATGACATTGGCTTTGGCGGTCTCGACCACGTCCTGAGCCTGACTGAAAACGTCAACATTCTGGTTCTCGACACGCAGTGTTACTCCAATACCGGCGGCCAGGCGTCGAAGGCGACCCCGCTCGGCGCGGTCACCAAGTTTGGTGAGCACGGCAAGCGCAAAGCGCGTAAGGACCTCGGCGTCAGCATGATGATGTACGGGCATGTTTACGTCGCGCAAATTTCGCTGGGCGCGCAGCTGAATCAGACGGTGAAAGCGATTCAGGAAGCGGAGGCCTACCCTGGCCCGTCGCTGATTATCGCCTACAGCCCCTGCGAAGAGCACGGTTACGATCTGGCGCTCAGCCACGATCAGATGCGTCAGCTGACCGCCACCGGCTTCTGGCCGCTGTACCGCTTCGACCCTCGTCGTGCGGATGAAGGTAAACTGCCGCTGGCGCTGGACTCTCGCCCACCTTCAGACGCGCTGGCCGAAACGCTGCTTAATGAGCAACGTTTCCGTCGCCTCAATGCCCAGCAGCCCGAAGTGGCGGAGCAGCTGTGGAAAGATGCGGCGGCGGATTTGCAAAAACGCTATGACTTCCTGGCCCAGATGGCCGGCAAAGCGGAGAAACCGGCCACCGAGAGTTAATCGGCTCTGTTTTTAAGTTTCACCATAAAAAAAGCCCGAATATTCATTCGGGCTTGTCATTTTTATCGTCAAAATAATATCATGCGTGAATATAATATGTGACGATCATAATAAAACCTGACAATAATAAAGGGCATGTAACGCCCACAGAATACGCCCACCGCGTCACGAAGTATAATTTTTATTTAACATACTTCCGTTTAATACATTCATAAAGACTATAACCATCACGGAAGAATTTATTACTCCACACCGATTCGCCCGTATTGCCTTCTTTTACATCCTCAATGCGCTAAGTTAAAAATATCGGCATAATAAACGCCGTTGGTGTGACGCCCCCACCATTAGCCCCCGGCCCATTACCCCGGCAATCATCATAATAACCGTCGACAATTCCCCACGACCGCCAGCAATAAAATTCTCAGCGCGAGCGATGACGATAATCGTTGCATTAAATAGACGGGCATCGCTCTGATTTATTCGCTCACGCCGAATAGTATTCCCGGCGTCTGTGCGCAAGCCAGTTTGCAGCGCGAAGATGACAACATTGATATAAAGTCACTGCGCCTCTGGCATTACTTATCGCCTTGACCGGACCGACCCGTGCCGATACCGGGTTCACCAGCAACCGTCAATCAAATCAAAACAATATCCCTGGAGTATTAAAACCGTTACCCGATAAATGATATATTGCCGGTAAAGCCTGCCGTAAAGGACGCCAGCCATGGATCATCACCCCGTAAAGTCATCCCGAATCGCCTCCATCGCCTATGACGAGGCCTCTGGCATCCTCGAAATCCGGTTTCACGACGATAGCACGCTTCGCTATGAGAAGGTGCCCGAACGCATCTACCGCCTTTTTTTGCAGGTGGTGTCCAAGGGACGTTTTTATGATGGCGTCATCAAAGGGAAATTTACCGAACTCCGGGGTAACTCACGCTAAAATGTGACCCGTCATGGTACATCGCGCCGCCAAATGGCGTACACTTTAAGCGGTTACTTAAACAGGAGGTTTTATGGCCAGAATAATTCTTGTACCTATTGATATTTCTGATAAAGAATTAACTCAACGCGTTGTCTGTCACGTTGAGGCGGAAGCGCGCATTGACGATGCCGAAGTACACTTTCTGACCGTGATTCCATCCCTTCCCTATTACGCCTCGCTGGGGATGGCCTATACCACCGAACTACCGCCGATGGATGAGTTTAAAGCGGAATCGGAAACGCGTCTGAAAGAGATCGTCGCTCAGTTCGCCATTCCTGAAGACCGGGTGCATTTCCATGTTAAGGAAGGTTCGCCGAAGGATAACATTCTGGAGCTGGCGAAAACGCTGCCGGCCGATCTGGTGATTATCGCCTCTCACCGCCCGGATATTACGACCTATCTGCTCGGCTCCAACGCTGCGGCCGTCGTTCGTCATGCCGACTGTTCCGTACTGGTTGTGCGTTAACCCCTTCAGCCCGCCCTCTGGGCGGGCTTTTTATGTTCATCGCCTCACCGGGATTAACGTTCAATCAAAAATATGATTCCCCACGCAAAAACGAATCAGCTCCTGATTGCTCTCGACGTTCAGTTTACGCATCGCGGAGTTCTTTTGCAGACTGACGGTCTTAGCGCTACGGTTTAGTTTTTCCGCGATCTGGGAAATCGATTCGCCGGCGACAAAATAACGTAGAACTTCATATTCCCTGGGGGAAAGGCTATTGACCCGCTCGTGCAAGAAAATCTCCCGTTTATCGCGGCGGATATCGTTTTGAAATGACGGAGCGTAATAGCGGCTGTTAGCGCGTACCGCAAGCAGTGCCAGCAAGACTTCGTTAAGCGGATCCTGCTTCAGGACCACGCCTGAAACGCCTGCGTCATATAATGCCGAGACAATCATGGGGTTCGAGATCATCGTCAGCACCAGCAGTTTTACCTCCGGAAAAGTCCGCAGCAGATAATCGATAAATTTCAGTCCGTCCTGGTGGACCTCATCCTTGGGCATGTTGTAATCGCTAATAATGACATCAGGTGGGTTCTGGCGAACGTGATCGATGAGCGCAGCCGAGGTCGCAAAGGTCCCCTCGACACAAATTCCCGGGGTCTGTTCGAGAAAGTCTTTCATTCCTGCCAGTACAACCTGATGATCGTCCAGAAGGACAACGCGTAGTGTTTTCATGGGTTTTCTCATGCAATTGAGTCTGTTTCTATCCGAACAATCAACCGGTATATTTCCTTCGCCATCGCCAGCACGTCAGCGATACAGTCCCCATCCATCCCGGATGCCTGAATCTGTTGTTCAAGCCGCTCCATCCGTGACGCCAGCTCCCGCTGTTGCGCCAGCACCAGTGCGCTGCGCATACGGTGCAGAATCATCGCGACCGTTTCCGCATCGCGCTGCGTTATTCCCGCATCTAGCTGGTGCCAATCATCCCACATACTTTGCAAAAAGAGGTGGCGATGCTTATCAAGTACGTCAGGTTCCAGCCGTGCCAGACAATTATTCTCCCCGCGTTCGGTTATCCGACCCACGGGCGTATACGTACGCAGCAGAGCGACCAGCTCGCGCAGGTCAATGGGCTTTACCAACCAGCCATTCATGCCCGCCGCTACACAGCGCTGCTCTTCATCCCGCATCGCGTTTGCGGTCACCCCCACTATCGGTACGCTGACGCCTTCTGCTCTCAGCTTGCGGGCAAGCTCATAACCGTTGAGATATGGCATATTCACATCGGTCAACACCATGTCATACGGACTCATATCCCATAGTGCCAGCGCCTCTTCGCCGTCATCCGCTAGCGTCACCTCACAGCCCAGACGTTCCAGCTGTTCCCGTAGGGTCACCTGATTAAGCGGATGGTCTTCCGCCACCAGTATGCGCAGATGAAAAGAAGGCAATGCCACTTCCGAAGGCCCGTAATAGGGTTGAGCATGTATCAGGCGTTCGATGCCAAAGCCGATACTGGTAACGCTGTTGGCATCGATACCCGGTATCCCGGTCTCCCCTGATAAAGAAAGCCCCAGATACTGCCCCGGCCAGTCGGCGGGTCGATCCTGCGGCTGCCGCATGATCTCCAGGAGTATCGATGCGGTCCCGGCCGATGTAAGCATGTCATCGACGCTACCCGCCTGGGCTCCCCAGAGCCGCAGCCAGTCGCAGATATTTGCCGTTAGCTCCGGGTGAGGAGTCCGTACCCCGATGATCGTTCCGCTGAGCTGCGGGTCGGTGGGTAAAGCGTCATCGGCCAGGTCAGACTCCAGCTCGAAAAAAAACTTACTGCCCATCATGGCTTCGCTTCTGAGCTGAATAGCGGTGTTCATTAACTCGGCCAGGCGCGCGCAGATAGAGAGCCCAAGCCCCGCCCCCCCGGAAATATTGCGTTCGGCATCGGCCAGGTAGAACGGGGTAAAGAGTTTCTCCTGGCGAGGTTTGCTGATGCCTACCCCACTGTCGCACACTTCGAGTAATAAGCGGACGGCGGTGGAGGATCTGCCGGATGCGCTCATGCGTACAATGACATATCCCGACTCGGTAAACTTGATAGCGTTGCTGATGAGATTATTAAGGATCTGCCGCAGCCTTGTCGGGTCGCCCTTCACCCACGGCGGCACGTCTGTCGTAACGGATGAGAACAGCAGTAACCCTTTACGGTGAGCCATCCCCGCATAAGTGCCGGTGCAGCTCTGCACCAGCTCCCGTGGGTTAAAGCTGGTTTCTTCCAGCTGCAGCTGACCCGCTTCTATCTTACTGATATCCAGAATATCGCTGATAATCTGCAACAGCATTTGCGAGGCGTCTTCAATCCGGCTGACATACTGGCGCTGCTGGCTGTTCAGCTCGGTCAGCGAGAGCAGTTCCAGAGTACCAAGCGCACCGTACAACGGCGTTCGAATCTCATGACTCATCGTTGCCAGAAAGGTGGATTTTGCCTCATTAGCTTCATCCGCCGCTTTTCTGGCGCGCATCAGATGGCGTTCCATTTCCGCATGCGAGCTGACGTCAGCAAAGGCGCACAGAATCACATCCTGCTGCATATAGCGTGTAGGGGCATAAGCAACGTACAGCGTCCGCTCCCCGGAGACCGCCAGTTGCGCAATCGTTCCCGCCTGCACAACGTGCAGCACCTGGCTAAGAAGTAAATCCATCGCATCCGAGTGGGGTAACGGCTGTCCCAGACTCGCCCCCAACCAGTCCAGCGCCAGCTCGTTGGCAAAGACAAGTCGGCCATCATCACGATCGATAAGACAGAGCGCCACGGGCGCGGTCTGAATCAGCGTCCGGTTGAAGGCATCGCTTTCAAGTATTTCTCGCTGCGCTTCCTGCGCGGGCAGGATCACCCGACGGTTATACCAGCGCATATAGAAAACGCAGCTCACGATACTGATCAATAGCAGCAATACCGTACTGGACGGCAGCCAGAGGTTATCCCTGAAGAAGCTGGAGTAGTTCATCCGATAGACCCCGGTCCAGTGTCCCGTTTTATCGCTGACCTTCAGTACCAGCCCGTTAAGGGTGTAGTGCAAACCGGGGTGTCGCAGCGCCGGCAGCTCACCCTCGCCGATCAGTACGCCATGGTCCCGATGCGCCATCCAGGTATTATCCCGATACTGCAGCCAGAACAGATGATTCGGCGCCGGGTCAACATTGCGCTCCATTACGCCAATGCGCGAACGATTCAGTAACGTCGCCGCGTAGATGCAGGTGGGCCGGCGCGGCGTGCCGCCCCAGATACCGGGCGGAAAGCCGGCCGGAATCAGACCGATCAAACGGTCGGGGAGCGCCTGGGTCCGGAACCAGGTAATATCACCTCGATTTTCGGAGATCTGGCAACCATTATGGGGATGGTTTTGCAACTGCTGGCGTACCGCGTCGGTGGTGGCCCGATAGGTCTGAATACTAATGGGTTCGTAACCGGCATTGACGTTAACCGCGGGCACGCCGATGCTGATGCCATCATTCTCGTTGACAAAAAAAACGGCGGCCGCGGGAAAATAGGAAGAGGCCCAGAACGAGGAGTAAAAATCAGCCAGATAGCTCCCCAGAGCGAAGAGCTTGCCCGGAACGTTAGGACAATCGGCCCGGGCTTTACAGGCCAATGAAAATGGCATATCCACCACGGACTCGCGCCCTTCAAACAGCCGGCTTCCCCAGTCGGGGGGAACATTCACCTCGTGAAAACTGGCGACCCGGAGTAAAGGTAATACGGCCAGCTGTTCATTCTGCCCATGTAGCTGGCGCAGAAAGGACTCCTGTTCGTTGACGTAGCCCACCAGCGTCGAAAAATCCAGCGTAAACCGCCGTTGTTCCTGCTCTATTGCCCGCTGCGTACCCCAGTACATACCGACTGCAAGCAGTATGGCGACCGGTATTAAAGCAAAAAATACCCAATGTTGCCTGCGCGAACTGTCGGTAATTTTACTGAACGGCGTATGCGGCATAGACGTGATCACCTATCGGGTGGGTGAAGCCAGCACAAACCTGTCGCTAACCTCGGAGGCTAAAAGCATCCCAAACCTCTCTGCGCCGATCGCTGCTGAGATTAAAAAACCCTGCGCGTAATCGCAGCCGATATGGCGAAGAAACTGTAAATCACGCATCGTCTCCACGCCTTCGGCCGTTACGGTCAGCCCCAGCTGCCTGCCCAGCTGTACCACCGCGTTCAGCGCCGTTTTACGGATATCATCATCGGCGACGCCATGAACAAAGGACCGATCCACCTTCAGTTCGGTAAACGGAGTAGAAATCAGGCGATACATCGAACTGTACCCGCGCCCGAAATCATCCTGAGCTAAGCCAAACCGCTTCAGGCGTAATCGACTACTACCTGTATGATAATTCACCACATGAGAAATTGCTTCATCCTCAAGCAGTTCAAAACTCACATTCGCCGTGTCTACGCCTCGGGCGGTGACCTGACGAAACAATTCATCAGGGAGCTGTGGGTCGTCCAGCAGCGAAACGGGGAGATTAACCGACACCGGAATCTGATATCCGCATCGTTGCCACAACAGGTGGGCCTCCATAGCATCCTCTAATATCCGCAGTAACAGCGGCTTTTGCAGCCCGTAATGATGAATGGCATCCAGGAACGAACCGGCCAGCATAAATCCATACTCCGGGTGGTCCCAGCGGGCAAGGGCTTCGGCGCCGATAATCCGACCGCTGCCTAAGGCTATTTTGGGTTGGAACCACGCTTGTATACCCCGCGATTGCAGGGCGTTTTCTATCGCGCGTCGTTCAAAGGTGCAAGGCGCGCGATCATGACTTTGGGGCGTTGTCTCCGCCCCCTGCTGCATGCGCTGCAGCAACTGGCGCAACGCATCCTCGCTAAACGGTTTCTGAAACGCCCCCATCACTGTCAGCCCACTTTTTTGAGCAACCAGGCTGACGCTGTTCATCAAACTTTGTGAGCAAGCGCTAACCAATACCAGCATGGTATTCACCCGCCGTTGGCACAGTTCGCTGATAAACCGCAGACTATCCATATCGGGCATATTCATATCAATAATTACCAGCTGGAAATGGCGACTCTCCAGCAGAGATAGCGCCTCGGCTGCGGTGCGGGCAACCTGCACCTCAAAAAGCCCGGTGCCCTTCAGCATGGCCTGCATATGGGAAACACTCTGGGGATGCTCATCCACAACCAGTACGTGGCGTTTTGACAACATAACCTCAGTTCCTGCTTATTATTATCGTGCGCAACATCGCACGTAACTGTGATAACGACAGCGGTTTACGTAGCAGCGCGTTCATTCCCGCCCGATGCCCTGTTGTCTTCTCTTGCTGATAGGCATTCCCCGTCAGGCCAACGATCTGCCCCTCATATCCTTGTTCACGGAGCTTTCTCGCCACTTCATAGCCGTCCAGATCGGGCATATGCAAATCCGTCAGCACCGCGTCAAAGGTCAAAATGTCCGAGAGGTTCAGCGCATCGCGCCCGTTCGTTGCCAGGACGACATCGCAGCCCAGCAGCTCCAACTGCTCACGTAAAATAATGTGGCTTATCGGACTGTCATCCACCACCAGTAAGCGCAAACCAAACGTTTCGCCAATAAAATCAGAGGCGGCCGCCGGAAGCGGAGCGGCATCCAGCTGCATAGACTGCACAACACGTCCGATCCCCGTGACGCTATAGGCGCCGGTAATGACGGTAGTATCGCTCTCAGTGGTTTGTTCATGCCCTAAGGTAGGCGGTAGCGCGATGATCCGTTTCCCGTACCAGTGGGTCGTATGGATTGATGGCGGCCAGGTTTGAACCAGTATTCCTCGCGAGTCGTTGCTGAGCGTGACATTGCGAAAAGGGAGCGCCTGGGCTCCCCAGTGGCGCAGCCAGTCACACAGATTGTTGACGATCTCGGGTACCGCGCCATCGACATAAACCGGCTCTGGCAACAGCTGCGGCACTGGCGGCATATTACTGTCCTCCGCCAACGGCAAAGTAACCTCAAAGGTGAAGCGGGTGCCGAGGTTGTGCTCACTGATAGCCCACAGCCGCCCCTCCATCAGCTGAGCCAGCCGTGAGCAGATAGACAGTCCCAATCCGGAGCCAGAATCCTGTCCGGTCAGCTTATTTGCGGAACGAAAGTAGGGTTCGAAAAGCCGGGGTAAATGCTCGGATGTAATACCGACCCCGGTATCGACCACCTGGAAGATCAGGCTAACGGTATCGCCATACTGCTGGCCCGCCTCCAGCCTCAATACCACGTGCCCGGAAAGGGTGAATTTGACCGCATTGTTGATCAAATTATCCAGTACCTGACGTACCCGGGTAGCATCCCCCTGGACTAATGGCGGGACGTTGACATCAGAAAGCGTGTAAATATGCAGTCCTTTATTTTCCGCTTTCGCCGCATAGGTCTCCACTACCAGCTCGGCAAGCTCCATCGGTGAAAACGGCGCGCGCTCCAGCGTGAGCTGGCCGGCCTCAATGCTGGAGAGATCCAGACTGTCGTTCACGATGCGGAGCAGACTGGAAGATGAGTGCAACAGCGTCCTCATATACTCGCGCTGCTGTCCGCTCAATCCGCTGAGGGCAAATAGCTCAAGCGTCCCGAGAATGCCATACAGTGGCGTACGTATTTCGTGACTCATGGTGGTAAGAAACAAAGTCTTCGCCTGATTCGCCGATTCGGCCATACTTTTAGCCTCAACCAACGAGCGCTCCACCGCTTTCAAGCCGGAAACATCGCTAAGCACGCACAGAATGGCCGCCTCGCCGCCCCACGAAGTGGCGGTACAACTCAGCTGAATGGTCCGCCCGTCATAAAGCGTGAGCTCGCGGGCGCCGGTGGCATCATCAACGGCTGAAATGCGCGTAAACCATTGCCGATCGCTCTGGACCCAGGAATACGCCAGCTCATTGGAGAACAACAGCTCGGCGTCCCGACCGCGCACTAAAGCTAATCCTATTGGCGCCGTCTCAACCAGTTTACGGTTCAGGGCCGCACTATCCATCAGCGCGGAAAACTGGCTAAGCGCCGGCTGCAATACCCGACGAGACAAGTACCAGAGACTGAGGATGACAAACATGATCAATGCAGTGGCCACCAGCACTACCGCATGCAACACCGGCAGATTCTTTTTTACCAGTTGCGAAACCGGGACCGAATAGGCGAGGCTCCAGCCGCCATGCCCCACCGATTTACGTAATACCAGGAACTCGGGGAACAGCCGTCCGCCGGTGACGCCAAACGTGTCCACAAGAAAGCGCCCTACCCAGTAACTCTTTTGCCCGTGCATAGAGTTGCCATGCAACGCCAGCAATCCCTGCGGATCGATGAGATCATATTTCCCCCCGCTCAGCGTGGAGAGGTCGATACTGGACGCCAGTTCGCAAAAGGTCAGCCCTAACCAGCCGGATTGCGGATCGTCCACATCTACAGGGGTGTAGAGGTAAAGTCGGTCTTCTTCATCCCCTGGCGGATTAAACCATGCGATCGGCAGGCTGCCATCCTCCCCCATCTGCCATACCTGACTGGAGAGAAACGTCATAATTTGCCGTTCACTTTCCGAAGAGAGTCCGGGTTTAGGGTTCGGTGCCGGCAGGACGGTGGTCGTTCTCCCGGTCCGGGCAGAGGTATAGATCAATTGCGTCTTGCTACGGTCAAACCCGGCAATATCCCGACGGCTCATGATGACGCCATGGCGCTGTTGATTATCGCTGTCCCTGAGCGGGTATACCGTGATTTCCGGGAACGGAACCGCTTCGGAGACCTGGCCCGAGGAGAAACGCCCGGGTAAATGCACAATGGCTGCCGCCATTGATTGCAACATCGCCTCCCGCTCATCGAAGAAGTATTGTGCGTTGTAGGCCGCAGCGTTCATTTGCCGACGATAGTCCGAAATCGTGTTATTCACTGAGTAGTAAATGTAAAAAAAAGAAGCAACGGCGATACAACTTAAAAACGCCATTGCAAATGAACACAGTAATGCCTTTGGCAGACGAGGAGCCTGCCGTGAAGAATAAAACAGAACATCATATTTGCTTTTTAACATCTGCCTATAATAAGAACCCTGCCCACAACAATATATAAGGAAAGCCTTATTTTACTATCCTCGTCTGTTGACCTGCCTGATAACCAGCACCTTACCTCTTTTAAGGTATTCCTTATATACTCTCAAAATAAATCACGCATAATAGGCCGCATGATTGATGACGACGCAGACTGCCGTCTCATCACATCACACCCCGTATATTTACGTTTTTAAAATACACTAGATTAGCAACGCGTATAACACTCGTTAATTAGCATGTGTTCATTGCGCTCGCCTTTTATACCGGTTTATAAAAATAAACCAAGCAATCACTCAGAGGAAATATCATGAACAGATTTACATTAATCGCCACTGCCGCGGCATTATTTTCAGCGCAATACGCAAATGCTGCCGACGGTACGATTAATTTCACTGGGAGTATTACCGACACTGCCTGTACCGTTAATACGTCCTCCACCAACCAGACGGTTGCGCTGGGTACCGTATCAAGCACTTCTTTTAGCGGCGCTGGCTCTACAGCCTCATCCTCTCGTTTTACCATTGAGCTGACGACCTGCCCGTCTGCGGTGAATACGGCCAAAGTTCGCTTTGACGGCCCAACGGCAACCGGCAACTCCTCAATCCTCCGCCTCAACGCCGGGCAGTCCGCCACCAACGTAGGGGTCGCTATTTATGAGCAAAACAGCACAACGCTAATCCCGGTTGGCACGGCTTCTGCGGGCGTCACCCTGTCTTCTACCGGTACCAATGAAATGGTGTATATCGCCAAATATATGGCCACGGATACCACCGTCGGCGCCGGCAGCGCCAACGCAACCACCACATTTACTATCACCTATTCGTAATATCGCAGGGCCGATTCCGGCCCTGTTTTTTCCAAAAGGATTCACAAATGTTCCGCTTTTTTCGCCACCCGCTGATATCGCTCCTGTTTTTTCTACCGGCAATTGCCTCCGCCGGCGTGGAAATCGGCGGTACCCGCCTGATTTATGACGGTAGCAGTAAGCAAGCTTCTATTAGCGTCAGCAATCCGGATGACCGACCTTTTCTGATCCAGTCCTGGGTGAATAAACAAGAGGATGGCGATGATAATGACACCACCTTTATCACCACCCCGCCGCTGTTTCGTCTCGATCCGCATTCACAAAACTCTGTTCGCGTCGCGTTAAGTCAGGATCGGTTGCCGCAGGATAAAGAGTCTGTTTATTGGCTGAATATTAAAAGTATTCCGGCCAACAGTGGCCATGCGACTAACGAACTGCTGATTGCCGTAAAAACCCGAATGAAATTAATTTACCGCCCGGCGGGTTTGCAAGGCGATCCCACAATTGCATGGCAAAAACTCACCTTCAGCCGAAAAAACGGGACACTTTTCGTTTCCAATCCAACGCCCTTCAGCGTGTCATTTTACGATTTAAAAGTGAATGGTAAGGAAATTAAAAGTGTTCCGATGATACTGCCTGGCCAGGAGGTCTCTCTGGAACCACGAGCTGAGGCAGGCATGAAAATACGCTGGCGCGCAATTAATGATTTCGGCGGCATTACGTCAGAGCAAGAAATAACTTTATAATTAACTAAAAGATAGTCCCATGAGACAATTTAACCATAGCGAAAAATGCCTGAAGCCGGAATATATCCTGGTTGCTGTAGTTACGTTATTCAGTCTTTCTGTATCAGAGACCATGGCCGATGATTATTTTTCCCCGGATTCTATTGAAATTCGAGGTAATGTGTCACGGGATATCGACCTTTCACAATTTAGCCATACGGGTGGTCAGGCCCCCGGTATTTACCGGGTAGCCATCTACCTTAACGGAACCTATGTTACCGAGCGGGAAGTCACTTTTAGTCGCCAGGCCGGGAAACTGGCCCCGGAGCTCACCCCTGAAGATCTGCTGCTTTGGGGCGTTGCCCACAATGCCACCGCCGAATTTATGCAAGCGGATGTCCACCAAAAAATAACCGATCCCGGCTTACTGCTGCCTGAAAGTCATTTTGCTTTTGATTTCCCCCAGAGCCGGCTCAATATTTCTGTGCCGCAGCAGTATGTGCTCCGTAATCCGCAGGGATATATCCCGGAACAAGAGTGGGATGACGGTGTAAACATGGCGTTTCTGAACTACAGCTATTCCGGGGCGACAACGCGAAGAGATGGCGCTGCAGGCGTGGATAATAGCGCTTACCTGAACCTTCGCAGCGGTGTAAACCTGGGCGCATGGCGTCTACGTCATTACGGCACCTACACCCACAGTGATGAGGGTAACCAGTGGGACAATATTAATACCTATCTGCAGCGGGACGTCAAATCGTTGAAAAGCCAGTTTGTTGTCGGCGAAGGCCAGACGCAGTCGGAGATATTCGACAGTTTTGCCTTTCGCGGAGCGCAGCTCTATTCCGATGACAATATGCTGCCAGAAAGCTTGCGTGGATTTGCGCCGATCGTTCGGGGGATCGCCCACAGCAACGCTCAGGTCACGATACGCCAGAATGGCAGCACTATCTGGCAGTCGTATGTGCCCCCTGGCCCTTTTGCAATCAGTGATTTATACCCAACTTCTTCATCCGGTGAGCTGGAGATCGTTATTCTCGAATCTGACGGTACGCAGCGACGCTCGGTGCAGCCGTTCTCTGCGGTTCCGGTCATGCAACGCGAGGGGCGCTTCAAATATTCCGTCGCAGCGGGCAACTATCGTTCGTCCGATACGACAGGCCGGGAACCCACTTTTTTTCAGGGTACGGGAATTTATGGTCTCCCGTGGACCGCGACGGTCTATGGCGGCAGTATCATTTCCGATCGCTACTTCGCCGCGGCTGTAGGCCTGGGCAAAAGCCTGGGAGATATCGGCTCGGTCTCGCTGGATGGCACCTTTTCTCGCACGCAGTTTGCCGATGAAAACGATACGGGCGGGGCTTTCCGTTTTCAGTATTCAAAAGATATCGCCACCAGCGGGACCACTTTCACGGTGCTGGGATATCGCTACTCGACTTCCGGTTACCATGATTTTAGCGAGGCCAACGGCGATGGATATAGCAACTGGTCAAAGGGCCATCAGGACAAAGAAGAGCGACGGGCCTATGAGGCATGGCGTGGTAAATATACCAAACGCAGCAGAACGCAGGCCAACATCAACCAAAGCTTAGGTGATTATGGCAGTCTGTACCTCTCAGTTTATGAGCAGCAGTACTGGGGAGGCGATAGAGATCGCAACGTTAACGCCGGGTTTAACACCAGCCATAATGATATCAATTATTCCCTGAGCTACGGCTATGCGCAGACCTCCCATTTCAGCAGTAGCGACCAGACCGTCTCACTGTCAGTGCAGATTCCGTTAAGCCGGTTCCTGCCGGGAAGCTGGCTTAGCGCTTCAGCCACCAGCAATAAACGCGGCGATACTACCCTGATGACAGGCCTTTCCGGGACTGCCCTCGCCGACAATAACCTTTCATGGAGCGTAATGCAGGGCTATAACAGCCAGAATGCCAACACCACAGGCTCCGCGGCGGCGGACTATAAAAGCCGAACCGGTGAATATCAGGCCGGCTACAACTATTCCCGACAGAACCAGCAGTTCACCTATGGTGCCCAGGGTGGCGTTGTTCTTCATCCCTACGGGCTGACCCTGACACAACCGCTGGGCGAGACAATGGCGCTGGTTAAGGCGCAAGATGCAGCCGAGGTAAAAGTCCTCAATAATTCAGGCCTCTATACCAACCGTCATGGCTACGCGGTGGTGCCTTATGTCACGCCATACCATCGTACCCATCTGACGCTGGATACTACAGACCTCGGACAGAACGTCGATTTACTTGGCGATACCCGTACCATCGTACCCACTAATGGCGCGCTGGCGCTGGCTGACTTCCCAACGGCATCCGGACAGAAGGTGATGTTTACGCTGCAAGGTGCCAACGTTCCCTTTGGTGCGACAGCCAGTGTACAAAACGATAATCGTACGACAGAAGGCATTGTGGATGATCAGAAACGGGTCTGGCTCACCGGCGTACCTGATAAGGGAAGCCTGCAGGTTCGCTGGCAAGGCGGCCGCTGTACGGCGCCTTATCAGATCACGGCCAGTTCGTCTTCTGTGCTTAACGTGACAGCTGCCTGTCATTAACCGGAGAAATTATGCGTATTATTTTAGGTCTGCTTTTACTGTTGTCGTTTTCAAAAATGGCGGCCGCATACAGCTGTACCACGTCCGTCCCGACAAGTATCAGGAGCATACCGGATATGAACATCCCCAGAGACGCCCCTGTCGGCTCAATTCTGGGCGCAGCTTTTCAGGAAATCACCCCCTTTAACTGCGTTAACGACTCGCCCGGCCTGACCTATCAGGAATTTGGCGTCAAAGCCTATGGCACATACGTGATGATGATTAGTAATCGGCGGGTATACAGCACCAATCTTCCGGGTATTGGCTATTCTGTCTACAGCCTGACGCCTGCCTGTACTGGCACCGTAGGGGTTAGCGTGGATGGAACAAATACGCTTGCCGGTAATCAGGATACCCGACTATTGTGCAAAGCCAATGGACCGGTTTCATCAACCGACATGTCCAGTACCCCGGGGGTTGTATTTTACAAAACAGGTCCCATCACTCCCGGAGTGGTAACCGGAAAAATAGTCGGTTCTTTTATTATGCGAAATAATCAATCCACCTGGCAGGTACCGGAATCGACCTTCCAGTTTATAAATTTTTCTGTCAGGTCGACCGGGTGTTCGGTGAATAACAGCGCAATCAGCGTCAACATGGGCAGTATTAAGAAGAGCGCTTTTAGCGGTATTGACAGCTGGCCTGCCAGCACGAATACCAAAGATATTGATATTGCCTTAAGTTGCACTGCCGGCACCAAAGTCAGTTTACGGGTGGATGGGACAGCCGAGAATAGCGCGAAAGGGATATTAAAATTAAGCGCGGTCCCCGGAGCGGCCTCCGGGGTTGGTATACAGTTGCTCTATAATAACTCGCCGCTGGCGTTAGCGTCATTGTTGCCGATAGGCACTGCCGGAACGACGATGACGATTCCATTACAGGCGCGCTATTATCAGACGCAAAGCACGGTGACGCCGGGCGCAGCCAATAGTTACGCCACTTTTACCATGACCTATCAGTGATAGCGCACCATTGGCGCCGGCGATGAGCACCCTGCCGCCCTCTACGGATGAATATTGTGCTACGTGGATAAATAATGAAAGGGTTACAGGGGTGTACCCGATCGAAATTCACGTAGCACACCCGCTGCCGGATAAAAGACAGCGGCGCCGGGAATAACCGCCATGCTGCCCGTATCACCGTAACCGGGGCTACAGATTTGTCACGTCGATATACAATGACTTATCAATGTTGGTGGATGAAATTGTTGCTTCGTTAAACGCGTATTCTTCTCTCTCGCCAATACGCTCTAAAGGAAGATTAACAAAATCAAAAAGCTCGCGATCAGCCAGCTGACTTGGACTGACGTTTTGCATAGATTTAAAGACACTTTCTACACGGCCGGGATCTTTCTTATCCCACTCGCCTAACATGGCCTTGATCGCCTGGCGTTGTAAATTTTCCTGTGAGCCGCATAAATTACAGGGAATGATCGGGAAGTTTTTATGATCGGCATATTTGATCAGATCTTTTTCCCGGCAGTAGGAAAGCGGACGAATAACCACATTGCGGCCATCATCGGAACGTAACTTCGGCGGCATCCCTTTCATACGCGCGCCATGGAAAATATTTAAGAATAACGTTTCAACGATATCATCCATATGGTGACCGAGGGCTATCTTTGTTGCGCCAATTTTTTCAGCAAAAGAATAGAGCGTCCCTCTGCGCAGACGTGAACATAAACCACAGGTGGTTTTTCCTTCCGGAACCTTCTCTTTAACCACGGAATAGGTATCTTTATCCACGATGTAGTATGGAATATTCAGGTTATCCAGATATGCAGGTAAAATATGTTCAGGGAATCCCGGCTGTTTCTGATCCAGATTGACCGCAATGACCTCGAACTTAACCGGCGCGACTTTCTGTAACCCGAGCAGAATGTCCAGCATCGCAAACGAATCTTTGCCGCCGCTCATGCATGCCATCACAACATCGTTTTCTTCGATCATGCTGTAATCGGCGATCGCATTGCCCACATTTCTCCTGAGTCGCTTCTGGAGTTTGTTGAACTCTAACGTTTCTTTTCTTACATCTACTTGATTCATAAATACTTCTCAGAGAACTGGCGTCGATTCAGGCGGCCAGCTTTGGGTTACAGATTAAAAAAGCATTATACGTAACTTTAAACCGTCTTGAAACACTGCCGAAGATGGCATCACCTTCACGCGAAGATGCAATAAATATCTTTAATTTCATTAAGATAGTCAGAAAACACTCGACCATTACCGGTCGATTGCGTTCGTGCGCAGCGGGAAGAAGCACACATACGGCGGAATGAACGGTGCCTGAACAGAGAGGGAAGCGAAGTCAGCAACCGGCGTCTCAGAGTCACCTCTGAGACGCGTTATCATCGCTTATTTCAGCAGGCGGACGCGGCAGTTTTTGCCTTTAATCTTGCCGTTCTGCAGCTGCTTATAGGCTTTCTGCGCCACGCTCTGGCGAATGGCCACATAGACATGCGCAGGATGGACGTTAATCTTGCCGATGTCGGCGCCGTCAAAGCCCATATCTCCGGTCAACGCGCCGAGCACATCGCCAGCGCGCATTTTTGCTTTCTTCCCGCCATCGATACACAGCGTCGCCATCTCTGCGTGAAGCGGTTTGATATTGCCGTTCGTTGGCGCGCTCACCCAGTTCAGCTTCAGCTGCAGCATCTCGGCCAGGATGTTGGCGCGCTGCGCCTCTTCCGGCGCGCAGAGGCTGATAGCCAGACCGCTCTCGCCGGCGCGGGCGGTACGGCCGATGCGATGCACGTGAACTTCCGGATCCCAGGCCAGCTCGTAGTTAACCACCAGCTCCAGCGATTTAATATCGAGGCCGCGCGCGGCGACGTCGGTGGCGACCAGCACGCGAGAGCTCCCGTTGGCAAAACGCACCAGCGTCTGATCGCGATCGCGTTGTTCAAGATCGCCGTGCAGCGACAGCGCGCTCTGCCCTGCGGCATTCAGTGAATCGCAAACCGCCTGACAATCTTTTTTGGTGTTGCAAAACACCACGCAGGAGGCCGGCTGATGCTGGCTGAGCAGCGTTTGCAGCAGCGGGATTTTTCCGCGCTGGGAGGTTTCGAAAAACTGCTGCTCGATTGCCGGCAACGCGTCGACGGAATCGGTCTCAATGGTTAACGGATGGTTTTGCACGCGCCCGCTGATCGCCGCGATCGCTTCCGGCCAGGTGGCGGAGAACAGCAGCGTCTGACGTTCGGCCGGGGCAAAGCGGATCACCTCATCGATAGCCTCGCTGAAGCCCATATCCAGCATCCGATCGGCTTCATCCATCACCAGCGTCTGCAGCGCATCCAGCGACACGGTGCCCTTCTGCAGGTGATCCAGCAAACGACCCGGCGTGGCGACGATGATATGCGGCGCATGCTGCAGCGAATCGCGCTGCGCACCGAAAGGCTGCCCGCCGCAAAGGGTCAAAATTTTAATATTTGGTAAAAAGCGCGCCAGACGACGCAGCTCGCCCGCGACCTGATCGGCCAGTTCGCGGGTCGGGCACAAGACCAAAGATTGTGTCTGGAACAGGGTAGCATCGACGTGTTGAAGCAGCCCCAGACCAAATGCCGCAGTTTTACCGCTACCGGTTTTGGCCTGCACGCGCACATCTTTACCCGCCAGAATCGCGGGCAAGGCGGCGGCCTGCACAGGGGTCATCGTGAGATAACCCAGCTCATTGAGATTGGCGAGCTGGGCAGCGGGTAAAACGTTCAGTGTTGAAAAAGCGGTCACAATTTTTTCTCGAATTAACAGGCACACAAAGGGCAGGCGCGTATCCTCGCAGATCTGCGCCTGCGATGCGACAATTTAATCGGCTCATCATCCGGCGGCGGATCGGGCAGTGGATGCGGGCGCGGCCGGGGATCGGGCACCGGTATGGGATCGTTAGGTTCTGGCGAGACAGGGATGGATGTCAGGGGTTGATAGCGCATGTTGGTTCTCCCGGGAATGAGCGGGTACACCCATTAAGCGTAGAAGCTGCTAACCAGAGAGCAAAAAAAAGCCGACTTAATCAAGTCGGCGTCGTACGAATCAATTGTGCTATGCAGTAATTCAAAAAAGGAAGTAAGACAATATGGAGCGCAACGCCCATCGCTTGACGTTGCATTCACCTGCGAGAGAGATATTGCCCCGAATGGGTGGACGGTTTATTGATTTCGCTCAAACATTACCGGGTTTTCGCCCGATGGACGGCGATGAAAAGCGATTATTTACAGCCATTTACTACGATGTAACCACCATGTAACACCGCCAATGAGAACGACTAACATTATACAGAAGATAGAAAAGCCTAAATGCCACTCATTGCCGGGGATCCCGCCCAGGTTGACGCCAAACAGCCCGGTCAAAAAGGTGCTGGGCAGAAACACCATCGCCATCAGCGACATCGTATAGGTCCGGCGCGACAGCCCCTCTTGCATAATCTGGGCAATCTCATCGCTCATAATCGCCGTCCGGGAAATACAGCTGTCAATCTCATCCAGGCCCCGCCCCAACCGGTCGGCAATATCCTGCATTCTGCGGCGGTGATCGTCATTCATCCACGGCAGGCGCTCGCTGGCAAGGCGGGAGTAAACATCGCGCTGCGGCGACATATAGCGGCGCATGACAATCAGCTGTTTGCGCAGCAGCGCCAGAAAACCACGCGGCGGTACCTGCTGATCCAGCAGGTTATCTTCGAGGTCGATAATCCGGTCATGCAGCTGCTCGATAAATTCGCTGGCGTGGTCGGTCAGCGCATCGCAAATATCCACCAGCCAGCCGCCGCAATCCACCGGCCCGGTTCCCTCGCGCAGATCGCCGAGCACATCATCCAGCGCCAGCACCCGACGCTGGCGGGTGGAGACGATTAAGCGCTCGTCCATATACAGGCGCATCGCCACCAGCTGGTCCGGGCGCTCATCGGTACTGCCGTTGATGCAGCGCAGCGTAATTAACGTCCCGTCCCCCACCCGGGTGACCCGGGGACGGGTACTTTCCCCGGCTAAAGCATCGCGGACGCTGTTGGGTAACAGCGGAGTGGATGCCAGCCATTCGGCGCTATCGGCGTGGGTATAGTTCAGATGCAACCAACAGGGGCGATCCTTATCGATAGCGTCACTGTCAGTCAGCGGCTTCACTCCGCCCTGCCCGTCGAATTGCCATGCAAAAACCGCATCCGGCACGTTCAATTCCGATCCCTTAATGGCGTCCACCAGACCTCCGTCAGTCAGTACTTATTTTTGCTAGTCTAGCCTGACACATCGGTTAATCAAGGGGTAAAGTCAGCAGGGTGCTGAATTCGCTGATGAAAAGCGGGCGAGGAGGAGAATAAAAAAAGAACCCGCCGGCGGCGGGTTATGAGTGCGTTTCATAAGAGTATGTCCAGCCCGCTGAATTAACCACCGCCAGAATGAATACCGGCGGGACGGCAGGCTAGCAGGAGCCGTTCATTTTTTCTCTTCTGCGTACTGACGAGCGTTATCGTGCAAATTTGTACACATGTTGTTATCTCCTTCATGGTTATGAGCAGGATAAGGGTAGACCGCTGTTGCCGTTTTGCAAACCCGCCGCGTAAAAAAGTGTCGCCCCGCCCCGCCGCGCCTCCGCTTCTCTCCTGAACCGGGTGCAAGGAAGATTTCTTTTCCTGCAAAATGCTGTATTATGCGAGTTATTGCAGCATTTTGCAGGATTTCGTCACCATGCATAAAACCGCCAGACAAAAGTACCTGGTTGATCTTATTAGTGAGAATGGGCAAGTCAGCATCAGCGAACTGGTTGAAAAGCTGCAGGTTTCTGCAGACACCCTGCGTCGCGATCTGGCCGATCTTGAAAAGCAGGGACTGGCGCAGAAGAACCACGGCGGCGCAATCGCGCTCGACATTTCCGCGATGAATCGCCAGGGCAGAAACGCCCTGCTGCCGCAGACTAAACAGCGTTTAGGCCGCATGGTCTCCAGCAAAATACCCGCCGGTTCGACCCTCTTTTTAGATGCCGGCAGTACCGTTCTGGCCGTCGCTACCCAGATTCAAGGCCCGATGACGGTCATCACCACTTCCTTAGATATTGCCGCGCATTTCAGCACCCGCCCGGATATCCAGCTGATCATGCTGGGAGGAACATGGGATGTGCGGCAGCGGCTGTTTGCCGGCAGCGCCACCCTGGCATTGCTGGCGCGCTATCGCGCCGATATCGCCATCCTCGGCGCCTGCGCTATCCATGCGCAACTCGGTTTAAGCGCCAGCCAGGAGGCCGATGCCGAAATCAAACGCGCCATGCTGGCGGCAAGCACCGAGCACTGGCTGGTCGCCGATCATATGAAGCTGAACCACTGCGAGCCGCATCTGGTGGCCGAATTAACAGACATACATCAGTTATTTTTAGACAAGCCCTGGGAAGAGCTCGGGGATACTAGCGCGCTGCAGGTCAACATTGCTGACGCTCAATAACGTGGAGAGGGTAATGAATAAAGTCATCGCTCGTGAAGGTAAAAACATTAATATTGCGCTGATCGGCTATGGGTTCGTCGGCAAAACGTTTCACGCCCCGCTGATTCAGTCAGTGGAAGGCCTCACGCTGGCGGTCGTTGCGTCCGGCGACGAAGAGAAGGTGAAGCGCGATCTGCCGGATGTCACCGTCATCGGCTCACCCGAACAGGCCGTTCAACACCCGGATATTGACCTGGTGGTGATCGCCTCCCCCAACGCCACGCACGCCCCGTTAGCCAAACTGGCGCTGAATGCCGGGAAACATGTGGTAGTGGATAAGCCCTTTACGCTGGATATGCAGGAAGCCCGCGAGCTGATTGCGCTGGCGGAAGAGAAGCAGCTGCTGCTTTCGGTCTTCCACAACCGCCGCTGGGACAGCGATTTCCTCGGCATTAAACAGGTTATCGAACAAGGGCTTATCGGCAATGTTAAGCACTTTGAGTCGCATTTTGACCGTTTCCGCCCGGAAGTTCGCGTGCGCTGGAGAGAACAAAATGTCCCCGGCAGCGGATTATGGTTCGATTTGGGGCCGCACCTGATCGATCAGGCGCTACAGCTGTTCGGCCTGCCGCAGTCGGTGCAGGGCAATATCGCCACCCTGCGTCAGGGCGCGGAGATTAATGACTGGGCGCATGTGGTCTTAAACTACCCGCAGCATAAGGTGATTTTGCACTGTAGCATGCTGGTGGCCGGCGGCGTATCGCGCTTTACCGTCCACGGAGATAAAGGCAGCGTGGTGAAACAGAAAGCCGATCGGCAGGAAAGTCAGCTGCTGGCCGGAGTGGTTCCCGGCAGCGAAAGCTGGGGGCATGATGACGATAGCCTCGTGGCGTTTGATGCCAGCTCGCAGCCGCGCGAAATCCCTTCCCCACAGGGCGACCAGCGCCAGTACTATATTAACGTGCGCGATGCGTTAACCGGCAAGATTGAGAACCCGGTCCAGCCGCTACAGGCGCTGGCGGTGATGGCAGTATTAGAAGCGGCGGTACAGTCGGCGGAATCAGGGACGGTGCAAAGCGTTGCGCTGACCGCAGATGAGCTGGCGGCATTGCAATAATTCGCGTTCCCCCGTGACCTGCGGTTTTGCGCAGGTCACGCCCCGCCGCCCGCGGCTGGTCGCGGCACGCACCGTGCCAGCCCACTTATCTGATAGCGCAGCTTGCCCACCGTTCAGCGACAGTGATGTCAGGCGGATACCCTCGCCCACAGCCAGGTATCGTTTTCGGGTAAATTCTTATCTTTATTCTCCTGCTGACGGCGCTCCCTGAAGCCAGCAGTACCTTTTCTGGTAGTTTTTCCCCCGCCTGTATCGCTAAAAAAGCGCGAGAGACCAGCATTATTTAATAAAATACAATAAGTTATATTCATATTATTTCTCACGCCTCCCGGCGGGAACGTTCTCTTTTTCGGAATAAACCTGATTTCCTTTCCTTGACGATAACTGAACAATTTTACATAAATTCACAGTTGTTCATTTATTAACATTGCAAGGATGCCAATGAGCCGCAAAGCTACCATTTGCAAAGCGATCGCCTCAGCGTCAGGCCTGTTTTTTCTGCTCCCGGCCCACGCCGCGAGCCCTGACGATCAGTTTATTATTCAGCAGCAGCGTCAGAAGGCGCTGGAACAGCAGCTGACGCCGCCGACGCCGGACGTGCGCCTTTCTGAGCCCTCTTCCAGCTTCGGACGTATCCCTTTCCCGACGGAATCCCCCTGCTTTCCCATCCAGCGCGTGGCGTTGAGCGGCCAGCAGGCGCTCCCCCGCTGGCTGCCGCTGCAGCGCATCGCCGACCAGGCACAGGGGCATTGTCTGGGGGGCAAAGGGATTAACCTGCTGATGAGCACCCTGCAAAACCGGCTGGTCGATCATGGCTGGATCACCACCCGCGTGCTGGCCCCCTCGCAGGATTTAAAAAGCGGCACGCTGAAGCTGACGATTGTGCCGGGTTACGTGCGCCACGTACGCCTGACGGAACAGAGCGACCGCTATATCCAGCTGTATAGCGCCTTTCCGGCGCACGAGGGCAATTTGCTCGACCTGCGCGATATCGAACAGGGGCTGGAAAACCTCCAGCGCCTGCCTGGCGTTGAGGCCAGTATGGAAATTGTCCCCGGCGACAATCCCGGCGAGAGCGATATCGTCATTACCCGCAAGCAGGAGAAGATGTGGCGCCTGGGGCTGTCGCTGGACGACTCGGGCACGGAAACCACCGGCCGCTATCAGGGCGGTGTGACGCTGTCTCTGGATAACCCCTTCTCGCTCAGCGATTTACTCTATTTCTCCGCCAGCCACGATCTCGACGACAACGGCGGCAAGAAAAGCCGCAACTACATCGCCCACTACTCGGTACCGTACGGCTACTGGATGCTGGGGATCACCGGCAGCGACTACGACTATCACCAGACGGTCGCAGGTCTGAACGGCGATTATCGCTACAGCGGCAAAAGTAAAAATCTCGACGTGCAGCTCAGCCGGGTCCTGCACCGCAGCGGAACGCAGAAGACGACCTTCACCTATGACGTACTGGCGCGCGAGAGCCGCAACTACATTGACGACACCGAAGTGGGCGTACAGCGTCGCCAGACGGCGGCCTGGCGCGTGGGGCTACAGCATCGTCATTATATCGGCCAGGCCACTCTCGACCTCGGCGCCAGCTACCAGCGCGGCACCCGCTGGTTTGGCGCGCAGCCGGCGCCGGAAGAGTACGTCGGCGATGCCACCGCGCTGAGCAAAATCACTCAGCTCAACGCCCAACTCGACCTGCCTTTCACCCTCGGTAGCCAAAATTTCCGCTACAACGTGCAGTACCTGCGCCAGATCAGCAACACCCCGCTAACCCCGCAGGATCAGTTCGCCATTGGCAACCGCTGGACGGTACGCGGATTCGACGGCGAACGCACCCTCAATGCCAGCCACGGCTGGTACGTCCGCAACGATCTGGCCTGGCGCACGCCGCTGGAGAACCAGGAACTCTACCTCGGCGCGGACTACGGTGAAGTCGGCGGCTACAGCTCTGATTACCTGATCGGCCAACACCTGGCGGGCGGCGTTGTCGGCGTGCGCGGCAACGCCTTCCGCACCGGGTATGACCTGTTTGCCGGAACGCCATTCTCCAAGCCGGATGGGTTCCACACCAGCGCCGTGACTCTTGGCTTCAACCTGAACTGGAGCTGGTGATGCGCGTAGGACAATACGAGATCAAAGCGCCGCTGATATTCGGCGGCGAGGACAACGAAGCCGAAGTGCTGGGGGCCAGCGTGTGGCTATGGATGCATTCGCCGATGCACCGGGACGCCCCGCTGCACGCCCTCCCCACGCTGCTGTTGCCGATTATCAAGCGTCGTCAGTATGTGCTGATTATGGAAAACGAACGGCCGGTCTTTTTTCTTAGCTGGGCGTGGCTCAACCCGGAGTCCGAAGCCCGCTACCTCACCCGCCCGGCGATTGAAATGGCAGAGGCCGACTGGAACAGCGGCGACCGGATGTGGTTTTGCGACTGGATCGCGCCATTCGGCCATACCGCCGCTATGAACGCCCTGATGCGGCAGGACATTTTTGCCGACCACTGCGCGCGGGCGCTGTATCACCGCGGCGAACAACGCGGCAAGCGGGTGGTGATGTTCCATGGCCGCCGCGTCAGCCGCGTACAAGCCAGAGCCTGGCAGCAGGCGCATCCGCTCGCCGTCGATCTGCCGGAAGCGTTTAAAGGACTAAACCATGAATAAGAACCTCTATCGTATTGTCTTCAACAAAGCGCGCGGCATGCTGATGGTGGTGGCGGATATCGCCCGTTCCGGCCGCGCGGGCTCCGCGCGCGCTTCTGCTCCGGGACGGCTTCCGCGCCAGCTGCACGGCAAAATCAGCGCCATTAGCTTCAGCCTGTGGCTGGCGATGGGCGTGATTCACCCGGCGCAGGCCAACATCGTCGCCGACGCCGGGGCGCCGAAAAACCAGCAGCCGACGGTGATGCAGAGCGCCAACGGTACGCCGCAGGTCAATATTCAGACCCCGTCGGCCGCCGGGGTGTCACGCAATACCTACAGCCAGTTCGATGTTAACCAGCAGGGGGCGATCCTCAATAACTCGCATAAAAACGTGCAGAGCCAGCTGGGCGGCATGGTGGCGGGAAATCCCTGGCTGGCGAAAGGCGAAGCGAAGGTCATTCTTAACGAGGTCAACTCGCGCGACCCCAGCCGGCTGAACGGGATGATTGAAGTGGCAGGGAAAAAAGCCCAGGTCGTCATCGCCAACCCATCCGGCATTACCTGTAACGGCTGCGGCTTCATCAATGCCAATCGCGCCACGCTGACCACCGGCCAGGCGCAGCTCAATAACGGCAGTCTCACCGGCTATCAGGTCGAACGCGGCGAGGTGACCATCGAGGGCGCCGGGATGGACAGCTCGGCCGCTGATTACACCGATATTATCGCCCGCTCGGTGAAGGTTAACGCCGGGCTGTGGGCCAAGGATCTGAAGGTCACCACCGGGCGCAACCGGGTGGATGCCGCCCACGAACGCATCGAAAAAACCGGCGATGACCCGGCAACCCGTCCGCAGCTGGCGGTGGATGTCGCCAGCCTCGGCGGTATGTACGCGGGAAAAATCCGCATGGTCGGCACCGAGAGCGGCGTCGGGGTGCGTAACGCCGGCGCGCTTGGCGCCCAGGCCGGGAGCGTGACCCTGACCGCCGACGGCCGCATTGAAAACAGCGGCACGCTGCGCGCCAGCGAAGACGCCACCGTTCGCACCGCCGGCGAGTTCAGCAACAGCGGCGCGCTGACCGCCGGCCGACATGTTGACATTCAGGCGGCAAGCCTCACCAGCAGCCACAGCAGCGTGCTGGCCGCCGGGGTACAAAATGACGGTAAGCTGGCGGAGAGCGGCGACCTGCGGCTGCATGCCGACGGCCAGCTGAGCGCCCACGGCCAGACGCTGGCGGGCGGGAGCCTGCGCGCCAGCGGCCAGGGGGTGGACGTCAGCGGCAGCCAGACCCAGGGCCAGCGGGTCGAGCTGGACAGCGGCGCGGGTAACCTCCTCAGCCAAAACGCCGAGGTCAACGCCCGGGAGTTGACTCTGCGCAGCGGTCAAACGCTTAACAACGACGGCGGCACGCTCAGCGCCGACGCGATCACCCTCTCCGCTCAGCATCTTTCGAACCACAAAGGCAAACTGGTGCAGACCGGCAGCGGCGCCCTGGTGGTCAAACTGCCGGGTGACATCGATAACCGCGAGGGGGAGATTGCCGCCAATGGCGATATTCAGCTCGCCGCACAGTCTGTTAATAACCAGGGCGGGAAAGTGCTGGCGGCGCAAAACGGCAGCCTGACGGCGCACGCCCGGACGACGCTGGATAACCGCAAAGGCACCCTCGCCGCGGCAGGCGATACCCGGATCGACGCCGGGATCCTCAACAATAACGAGGGGCTGATCTCCGCCGCCACCGGCCGCGGCGACATCCGCAGCGCGCAGGCGGTCAGCAACAATAAGGGCCGTATCGAAGCGGCCAAAACGCAGGAAATCAGCGCCGCCGGGCTGAATAACCAGCAGGGGGTTATCGTCGCCGACGGGGCCACGCTGGCGCTCGCCGACGGCGCCTTCAACAACCAGTCCGGCTCGCTGTACTCGCACAGCGGGCTGGCTATTTACAGCGGCGCGCTCAACAACCAGCATGGTTATCTCGCCAGCAGCGGCACGCTCACCTTTAAAGGGGGCGATGTTGATAACCGCGCGGGCCAGTTCGCCACGGAGCAGACGCTGGACGCCAGCTTCAGCGCCTTCCTCAACCAGGAGGGCAGCCTGAAAGCGCTGAGTGCGATGACGCTGAACGGCGGCACGCTGGACAACGCACGCGGGGTCGTCGGCGCGGGCGGTGCGCTCAATATCGGCGTCACTACCCTCGACAACCGCCAGGGTACCCTGTTCAGCAGCGCAGACGCCCTGCTCCACGCCGACCGACTGGACAACCAGGGCGGCCAACTGGCGGCGCAGCGGGCGCTGACCTTTAACGGCGGGCAGCTGATCAACGATAACAGCGGCCTGATCCAGAGCGGCGATAGCCTGACGCTAACCGCCGACGACATCAGCAACCGCAGCGGCAGCATTATCAGCAGCGCAAACGCCACCCTGCGCAGCCAACAGTTGCAAAACGGCGGCGGAGAGATTCAGAGCGTCGGCGATCTGCTGATCGACAGCGTCCATGGCATCGTGGACAACGTTGCCGGGCTGATACGCAGCGGCGCGACGTTAACGCTCGCGGCCGCCAGGCTTATCAACCAGAATACCTCCGGCGACAATCTGGGACTGGAGGCGCAAACCATCGGGCTCACCACCGGCGCCCTCGATAACCAGGACGGAATCATTCTGGCCGATCGGTCGCTGACGGTGCGCAACAGCGGTGAACTCAACAACCGCAACGGTGGGCTGGCGGCATCCGGGACGGTGGATATCGGCGGCGATAAACTGGCACTGTTTAACCAGGATGGCACGGTGAAAGCCGGCGAGTGGCTGCGCATCGACGCGGACAGTCTGGACGGCAGCGGCCAGCTACTGTCGCTCGGCAACATGGCGCTGAGCAGCCGGCAGTCGCTGAATAACCGCGGCACGATGGTCGCCAACGGCCGCTTCACCCTCACCTCTACAGGGGATATCGTCAACGGCGGTAAGCTGCTGGCGGGCAGCAGCCTCGACATCACCAGCCGCAACCTGAGCAACGGGGTAAACGGCGAAATTAACGCCGGGCAAAACACCCTTAACGTCAGCGACACGCTGTTCAACGCCGGGCTGATTGACGGCGGCTATACGCGGATTAACGCCGGGACCCTCACCAACAGCGGCAGCGGGCGCATCTACGGCAACGCGATTGGCGTCAATGCCCTCACCTTCAATAACCTGGCGGAAAACGGCACGGCGGCGACCCTCGCCGGGCGCGAGCGCGTCGACCTTGGCGTGCAGACGCTGAACAACCGCGATCACGGGCTGATCTACAGCGGCGGCGATCTGCTGATTGGCGGCGCGCTGGCGGATAACGGCGCGGCCAACGGCCAGGCGGGAACCATCAACAACCACAGCGCGACGATTGAGTCCGCGGGTGATATGACCCTCGCCGCCGGGCAGATCAACAACATCAACGATCGCTTCACCACCGGGGTGGTGACCGTTTCTCAGGAGCAGGTGACCGAATATCAGCACACCGGCTCCCCCAACCGCTGGAACGCCACGGACGATGGCGTGTTTGTCGACCGCAACTCCGCCGACGGTCTGCGCAATCTGAACACCCCGGACGACACCGGGAGTAACAACGATAACTTCAACCAGTTCGATTATACCCGCACGGTGGAAGAGACGCGGATCCTCGAATCCGACCCGGCGAAGATCCTCGCCGGCGGCAATATGACCCTCACCGGCGACCGCCTGTTGAACGATAAAAGTCAGGTCATCGCCGGCGGCACCCTGGCGATAGCCGGTCTGCAGGAGGTGAAAAACGACGATGTGGCGGGCGAACGGCGGACCACCGACGTCGGTAGCGCCACCCATTACTACCGCATTCGCCACAAAGGGGGCGATGAGCAGGGCCGCGACCGTACCGCCTATACGCCGCCGAGCGAAATTCAGAGCATCTCCCTGAAGCCGGGGCAGCTGATCAGCGGCGGTAGCATCGAGGGCACGCCGCTCACCATTGACCCGCTGACCCCGCAGGGCACGGCGGCGGCTATCGGCGTCGCGGGCGCCGTCGCCGGGCAGCACACCGTCTCGCCTGGCGAGCCGGTCACGCCGCCGGCGGGCCAGCAGTTTGAGGTGACGCCCGCGGAAGGGGCGATTCGCATCGTCGGCCCGAATACCACCCTGCCGGATAACAGCCTGTTTACGGTCAATCCCGCCAGCGACGTACCGTATCTGGTGGAGACCGATCCGCGCTTCACCAACCAGAAGCAGTGGCTCGGTAGCGACTACATGCAGCACGCGTTAGCCGGTGACGGCGACACGACGCTGAAACGGCTGGGCGACGGCTACTATGAGCAGCGGCTGATCCGCGAGCAGGTGGTAGCCCTGACCGGCCAGCGCTACCTTGACGGCTACACCAGCGACGAACAGCAGTTTAAGGCGTTGATGGATCAGGGGATTACCTTCGGCAAACAGTATGCCCTGAAGAGCGGCGTGGCGCTGACCCCCGAGCAGATGGCGCTGCTGACCGGCGACATCGTCTGGCTGGTGAACACCACGGTGAAGATGCCGGACGGCTCACAGCAGACCGTGCTGGTGCCTCAGGTCTACGCCAAAGTCAAACCCGGCGACCTCGACGGCTCCGGCGCGCTGATCGCCGGGAATAACGTCAACATTAAACTCGACGGCGACCTCTTCAACAGCGGCACCCTCAACGGACGCCGCGTCCTGCAGCTTGACGCCGACACTATCACCAACCAGACGGGCACCCTGAGCGGCGACGATGTGCGCCTGAACGCCCGCAACGACATCAATAACATCGGCGGCATCATCCAGGGCGGCAGCAGCCTGCAGGCGGTGGCCGGGCGGGACATCAACGCCACCACCACCCTCGCCGACGCCCAGAGCGTCAGCGGCGAGAACCGCTTCAGCCGCACCACTATCGACAGCGTCTCCGGCATCTATGTCCAGGGCGACGACGGCAGGCTGACCCTGCACTCCGGGCGCGATATCACTCTCAGCGGCGCCCAGGTGGTCGCCAGCGGTGAACGCGGCGAGGTGCAACTGGTCGCCGGGCGCGATATCCGGCTCAACGACGTCACCACCGCCTGGCAGGATAATCTGGTGTGGGATGCCGACAACGCCCTCAGCCAGAGCCAGAGCCGCAGCACCGGCAGCGAGGTGACCGGCAAAGGCAGCGTCACGCTGAGCGCCGGGCACGACCTCAGCGCCCGCGGCGCCCTCCTCTCCTCCGGCGCGGCGCTGAACCTCGGCGCAGGCAATGACCTCACCCTCGCGGCGGGCGAAAACAGCCAGACGCTGGACGAACGCCACAAGGTCACCGGCAGCAGCGGCTGGCTGTCCAAAACCACCACCCGCACCGAGGACAGCGTGTCGCGGATGACGGCCCAGGGCAGCGAGCTCAACGGCGACAGCGTCAGCCTCACCGCCGGGCACGATCTCACCCTGCGCGGCAGCAGCGTGGCCGGCAGCGGCGACGTGGCCCTGCTGGCGGGCAACGATCTGCTGATCGGGACTCAGAATGAGTACAGCAGCGAACTGCACCTGAAGCAGGAGAAAAAATCGGGGCTGATGAGCTCCGGCGGGATCGGCTTCAGCTACGGCACCCAGAGCGTGAAAACCACCGACACCGGCGCGGACGCCACTCAGGCGGGCAGCACCGTCGGCAGCGTCAACGGCGACCTGACCGTGCGCGCAGGCGACAACCTGACGGTCACCGGCTCGGATCTGATCGCCGGCCGGGACATGGCCCTCAGCGGCAAAAACGTCGCCATCACCGCCGCCGAAAACCAGAGCCGGCAGACCCACGAGGTGGAGCAGAAAACCTCCGGCCTGACCCTCGCCCTCTCCGGCACGGCCGGCAGCGCCCTCAACAGCGTGGTGCAGGCCACCCAGGACGCCAGGTCCGCCGGCAGCAGCCGGTTGCAGGCCCTGCAGGGCGTGAAAGCAGCGCTCTCCGGCGTGCAGGCCAGCCAGGCCGCGCGTCTGGATGCGGCGCAGGGCAACGATCCGGCCAACAACAATACCGTTGGCGTCAGCCTCTCTTACGGCAGCCAGTCGTCGAAATCAACCCAGCGCAGCGAGCAGACCACCGCCCTGGGCAGTAGCCTGACGGCGGGACGCGACCTCAGTATCACCGCCCGCGAAGGCGACCTGAACGCGGTCGGCAGCCAGCTGAAGGCCGGTAACGACGTGGCGCTGTCGGCCAGCCGCGATATCACCTTACAATCGGCGCAGAACACCCAACTGCTGGAAGGCAAAAACGACAGCCACGGCGGCACGGTCGGCGTCGGGATTGGGGTCGGTTCCGGCGGCTGGGGGATCAGCGTCTCCGCCAGCGCCAACAAGGGCAAAGGCAGCGAAAGCGGCAACGGTACCACCCACAGCGAAACCACTGTCGATGCCGGCAACAATCTCATCCTCAACAGCGGGCGCGACACCACCCTCACCGGCGCCCAGGTCAGCGGGGATAAAGTCGTGATGGACGTGGGTCGCAACCTCACCCTCACCTCCGAACAGGACAGCGACCGCTACGACTCGAAACAGCAGAACGCCAGCGCCGGGGGCAGCTTCACCTTTGGCTCGATGTCCGGCTCCGCCAGCGTCAACCTCAGCAAGGACAAGATGCACAGCAACTACGACTCGGTGGTGGAGCAGACGGGCATCTTTGCCGGCAAAGGCGGGTATGACATCACCGTGGGTGAACATACCCAGCTGAATGGTGCGGTGATTGGCTCGACGGCGACTGCAGATAAAAACCGCCTCGACACCGGCACGCTGGGCTGGGGCGATATCGACAACCGGGCCGATTTTAAAACTGAGCACCAGAGCGTCGGCTTCAGCAGCGGCGGCAGTATCGGCAGCCAGTTTGCGGGGAACATGGCCAACGGCCTGCTGACCGGCGGGAACAACGAAGGACATGACAGCAGCACCACCCACGCGGCAATCAGTGAGGGTGACATCATCGTACGGGATAAGGACAGGCAACAGCAGGACGTGGCGAACCTCAGCCGTGACGTGGAGCACGCCAACCAGACCCTGTCGCCGATATTCGATAAGGAGAAGGAGCAGCAGCGCCTGCAGCAGACCCAGCTGATCGGCGAGATTGGCAACCAGGTGGCGGATATTGCGCGCACCGAGGGACAGATTAGCGCCATCAACGCTGGCAAGGCAGAGCTGGCGAAGAAAGGGATCACCGAGCCGGAGAAAGGCGCCAGCAAGGAGGCCTGGGAACGATATAATGCTCAGCTGGCCGCCACCGACGGCTATAAGGCGGCGCAGCAACAATGGGGCACCGGCAGCAGCGTTCAGCAGGCGATTCAGGCGGCAACCGCCGCCGTACAGGGACTGGCGGGCAGCGACCTGAAGGCGGCGCTGGCAGGCGGTGCGGCGCCGTATGTGGCGGAGGTTATCGGCCACTACAGCAATCTGGACGATGCGGGCAAGGTCGCCGTGCATGCGGTGGTCAACGCCGCCCTTGCCGCCGCGCAGAACCAGAGCGCCCTCGCCGGTGCCGCTGGCGCAGCCACGGCGGAAATCGTCGGCATCATCGCCACGCAGATGTACGGTAAACCGGTCAGCGAGCTGGACGAAACGCAGAAGCAGACCGTCTCGACGCTGGCAACGCTGGCGGCGGGACTGGCGGGTGGGTTGACCGGCGGAAGCACGGCAGATACAGTGACCGCTGCGCAGGCCGGGAAGACGACGGTGGAGAATAACGCACTGACTGCTGGTTCAGATCTTGGTTTTTGGTTAGGGAAGACGCCGGATTGTGACACAACCTGTAAAGCGAATATCGCAGAAGGAGTAGCGAAAGGTAACTTGATAGTTGCTGCGGGTGAAGTAACCATAGTTGCAGCAACTGCGGAAGTGGCTGTATTGGCAAGGACTGCGCTTGCTGGTTGTAAATTAGCTCCTATAGTTTGTCTAAATGATGCTGGTATAGCCACGGCAGAAGCGCTGGTTCCAGGTGGCGTTGGAGCCGGTGGTGCGATAGGGATTGGTAAAACGGCATCAGAAGCGGCAGCTGCTAAAGCTGAGGCTGTGGCAGCTAATGCAGTGAAAAACTCCGGAAATGGTACAGCTATAAATTCAATTAAAAATACAGTAGAAACACAATCTAGTGTCGAGCAGAAATTAGCTAACTATTTGTTGGATAAACAACATCCTGTCGGAGGAAGTAAGGCTGAGTGGTTCGATAGTGCTCTTGGTTTTAACAAAACAAACTCGAGCGAGCTTTCAAAACAAATAATTTTTGATCCTGCTAAAGCCGTTAAAACAACAGAAACTCAGTTTGGTACTAAATACGATCAGGTAATACCAATAACTGGTACGAATGGTAGAACAATTAACGTAAAATTTGGTTGGATTAAGAATAATGACGGAGTAGTTAGACTTGTAACTGCTATCCCAGCGAAGAAATAAATACTGGTATTTACTTTATGTTTAAAGAATATGATGTAGTAAAAGCAAAAAAAAACTTATCTACCACAGTTCCACAAGGATGTCTAGGTGCAATCGTTTTGGTATACCAAGAACCCATAATAGGCTATGAAGTCGAGTTCGTTGATAGAGAGGGAGATACATTAGATGTTTTAACAGTTTATCCTGATGATATCGAACTATCAGAATAGCAATCCACCTCTTGTCACTGTAAAAACTCTCGGTCATCGAGCCGGGAGTTTTACTTTCAGAATCAACCACAGTTCCGTTTCAGACAGTCATAACGCTCACGTTTGATTACTCACAAATCACCGGTATCGTTAAGCACACCGGGAAATGCCTTAAACTGATTCATCTTCTTCTTACTGAAATCCACCGCACTTAACCCTTCGACGCAACCCCACAGCTCGCGGCTGTCATAGGTGGTAATGTAAGTATCCCTGTAAAACGAACCATTCACTTGTTGATATCTGGCCTAACGTGTCGTAATGTCCGAGATGTCCCCTCTTATGGCACAAAGCCGTCTACGGTAACGGCCAGTGGCTGCTATGAGCGAAGAGCGGAAGTTGTACTTCTTTTGGAGTTGTCTAAGCAGCACAGTTGAAGAAATGTTTAATCCGAACCGTGCTGGTATAGGTGTGTGTGATTTCAACACAAATTAATCATAACATTTTAAATGGCTAATTAATTACAGACCGTTCTGTTATAAACGGTTTTTTAGATTCGGTTTTACTTGCTCCCAAAAATCAAGATAGAACTTACCTTTTTGATAATAAGGTATTTCATTGCTGTTTTTCGGTATTTTTTGCCTTCCACGTGCGTAAATTTGATCTTCTATTTCTTGTAAACTTTTATCTCTATAGTTGAATATCTCATTCAAAAAAACACTCAGCTCGCCTTTATATTCTTGATATCGATTCTCAAGTTGCAAATCAATTGCTGTTGTGTCATTAACTCTTGCTGATTGCTCGTTGATGACTAGATTTAAATTAGTGATTTCAGAGTTCCCCATAAGTGTTGCCATTAGGATATCCTCCTTACTAAAATTAAACTTGTAATGAGAATCAAATGAATCAGCATAAGGGTTAATATGTGTGGTTATGTCAAATTCTTTTGTAGAGCGAATTCGGCTATTACATATACCACAGCACGGTATGAGGTTATAAAAAGACAGAGATAGAAAAGGATACTTGCTTTTTAAATAAAAATGGTCCAAGTCGAAAAGAATTTTATTATTTCCGTCTCTATAGTTATTATTTATGGTTGGTTTTATATTTGATATAACTTTCAGATCATAAATTCCGCAGTAAAAGCAATGCATTCTTTTAATGTGAGTGTTTTTATAAAACTCAACACATTTAGAACTACTTCTAAATGTGTCATAGAAAAATACTCGTCTTAACAAAAGCTCTCCAAGTTTAGTCGGTTGCCAAACTCCATTTACACATTGAGAAATATCTTCAGCTTCTAAAATATTAAAAGCCTCACGGATTCTAATAGGGAAATACTGCGGCTCTGAGGTTATTAATTCTTTTAATTTCTTGTAATTATTGAATTCTAATCTTTGAAGGTATTTTATGTGGCGTTTTTGAGTTTGTTTGGAACCTGATGCGGAAGTATTTAAGTGCTGCCCGTTTTTATATTCCGTCAATAGCTTGGAAAGTCTGCCGCATAAAGATTTTTTAAATAACTCACCATTATTTTTTCGCGGATTTAATACATCCCAAAACTCTGATATTTTGCCATTCAAATATATTTTAGGGTTAGCAGATGAAATACTATTTATAAACTTAATCATTCTCAATCCCCTCATTTATTCTTGAGGTGCTTTCATTTTCATAAAGCATAGCCTTTAATTGGTTATGAAGAAACTTATCACCAATCATATTTATGAATTTATTGATCTCTTCTTTTTCTAAGTTACTATAGGATCGGCTAGAAATTTTTCGTATTATGTTTTTTATATGGTTAGTTGCAAACGTGCCATATCTTTGGTTGTCAAGAAAAAATATGGTTGAGTATAAATCATAAATATTAGAGCCAAAAGTTCTGACATCCTTATTTTCAGAGAGCAGAACACTTTCCTCTTCCAAAATTATCACATTACTATGTGGCAAATCTGTCAATAAAAAAGGAGAATGTGATGTAAGCACTAACTGAATATTATAATTAGAAAAGTTAGGGAGCATTTTATTTAAATTATTTAAGAAGTCAATCTGCCATGAAGGATGTAGATATAAATCCCCTTCATCAATACATATTAAAGTATCAGTTCTTACATTTTTCAATCTTTCTCTAAGTACAGTAAATAATGTTAAATAAGCTTTTGAACCTGAACTAACACCTTCCCAATCGGCCCGAAAATCCCCTCTTTTCCCGAAGAGATAATTTATATCTTTAATTACCTCTAAATTTTTCTCACTTACTTCTATCGTATAGCGAGTGTAAGAACTGAAACCACTAACCGTATTATTAATAATTGGATTGATCGTATTTAGATTATTTTCAATTTTAGAAAAATCACTAAAACCTGCCTGTAAATCAGAGTATTTTTCATGCTTTTTATTATCTATTTTATAACCATCTATAATTTCAGCAATACAACCAGATACTTGCTCGCCAATTTTTTGAAGATATAAATCCGTTGATTCATTGTCCATTGATTCGAAATTAATTTGTTCTAGATATTTTTTTTCGAAATCATTTGATATATTGTTTATTAGTTTAACTAAAAACATATACTTTAAAGAGTAGATGAATTTATTTTTAGGGTTAACAATATCTTTAATCCTTTTTCTTACCAGGCTTGTGAAGTTTTGACCGTCTTCAAAATCCAGTTTCTCGGAAAAAACGTATAAGTCTATCCCAAGAGATGTAGGTATCGATATTTTAATTTCATTTTTTAGAATGGTGCGATGTTTTGTAATTAAATCGATTTGTGAAGATAATAAGTTAACCTTGTCTCCGCTTGAACTATAATTACGATAGCCATAGTTATTATTTGAAGTAGCATATGTAATCTCTCGACCAAAATTATACCTCCTGTTATCATGAATATTTGAGAAGAACACCCCCCTGATTCCTTTTATTTTATTTTTATCTGACTCATATTTATACTCAAAGTTAGCTTCAATACCTTGTTCTAAATTGTGATAAATAGTGTATTTTTTCTCATCATCTTCTACAATAGCCAAAAAACTTGTGTTGTACTGACGCATGGTTCCTTCTAGGATAGTACATATCAACTCTAAGCAATTTGTTTTCCCAACACCATTTTTTCCAACAATGGCTGTGACATCTGTTATTTTAGTAGAGAATAAATTAGCAATATAATCTTCATTATCCATCATATTTAATGAACATGAGTCTTGATTGTATGAAAACCTCTTGTCGCTTGCTAAATTTATGGCGAAATCCGTAAATCCTTTATATTTATCAACCCATATATATGAAATTTTCATTCTAAAATCCTTACCATTGTTGTTATTTAGAACTATATTGGTGTTTATCCTAGCTTATTGCATGGACAGCTAGAGTGCATTGCCTTAATTTAACATTTATTTCAAAAATGTAAACTTACATAAGAGGAAGAGCTACGAGTACTTTGATTTGCACTTTTTCTTTAAGAAACCAGATCATTAGAATCTGTCCATTTCTGACTGAGGGCTGCTTACAGTTGCAGCTTGACCATTTTAGACTTCAATCAACTCAGGGGTCTCCAACGCATCATCGGCTTTATTCGCACCCCATTTTTTGACACACAATTACTATAGAAACGTCCGCTCCTGGCACAGGGCTGCTGTTGCAGCCCTGACAACCTTAGACTTCGATCGATTCAGAGATCTCTAATGCATCATCGACTTCAATGCCCAGATAACGGACTGTGCTTTCCAGTTTCTTATGGCCCAACAGAAGTTGGATCACCCGGAGATTCTTGGTTTTCTTGTAGATTAGGTAAGGTTTTGTTCTTCTCATGGAATGTGTGCTATATAGCGAATCATCGAGACCAAGCTTTTCTACCCACCCATGAAAAATTCGGTTGTATTGCCGGGTTGATATGGGCTGGTTAGTTCCGACTCGAGACCGAAACAAGAAGTCTTTACTATGCAAATTGCCATGCTTTATCAATGCAGCAACAGCTTCTCTTGTCCCTTTGGTTATCTCAAATTGCACAGGGCTACCGGTTTTCTGTTGCAACACCGTAGCTCTGCTTGAAACAGAGCTACCATATGCAACATCAGATACTTTGAGTTTGACCAGATCACAGCCTCGTAGCTTACTGTCCAGGGCCATATTGAAAAGAGCCAAATCGCGCGTTTTACCTTCTAGTTCAAGCCGGATTCGGATCCCCCAGATATGAGATATCTGAAGTGGTCTTTTTTGGCCGATGATACGGTCTTTGTTCCACGGTGACGTGTTCATACTCAAATCTCCTGCAATGTGGGAGATTTGAGTATGGTTGTCCCTTATGAGCGAGGAGCGGAAATTAACATACCTTCGAAAGTGGCCAAATTTAGCTATCCACTACACAGAATAAGAAAAGGTATCTTCTAGCATAAATGCCCGTAACCGATAAGGTACCGGGCTATTACGAAACCTTATTTCTAAGCCATAGTGCCAGCCCGGTGTCCAGTATGAGTTCTGCAAGCCTCGTGGGCCCAATCATAGTGACGCCTTCAGCACGGAGATCCTCACTCAATGTCCCTTGATGCCAGACAAAGAACATCCGATCATAGCTGTCACTGGTCTGGAACCGTGACAGATAGTCAGAGAATACAGACTGCTCAGCAACAGACTTCACTTGCACATATGCCCGTTCTCCGGTGGTGGGCAGTTCAAGCTCAATATCGACAGTCTTCTGTGTCCTGCCAAGGCTCCCGGTTCTTCTCCATCCGCTGGCGGAGAAAATCAGATCTACGAGCAACTCAAAGTCCTGCCAGGTAAGCAAACTACACAGCCTGGTAATAGCCTTCAGGTACTGAGCTTTAGCAATATCAGCGCTGATGATTTCCGGCGATTGCTCATCATTGATTTTTCGCAGGGCGTAATCGGCCAAACGCACATCGCAGATGGTCCCCCGGTAATTCTGTGTAGCGAGTAAAGCACCGCTCAGGACGCTGTGGGATAGAAGGTTCCCGGCCAGACTATGGCTGTGCCATCCGCTCACCGTGGGGCGGGTCCTACTGCCATCATCCAGTTCGGTGACCTCTCCGGAAGGCTGGCACCAATGCAATAACCCCTGGCTGAACGTAATGAAGAGTATATCGGGGGTGGCGGTGTAAAACGTCCTTATCTGTCTGACATCACTGGTGGCAGTGGACTGGTTATTTTTCCTTTCTTCTAACCAGACTTTATTCACATCCTCCCACTTTCCCTCAAGGCACATCTGATGGGGCGTTTTGTGGTACCCAAACTTAATAATGCCAGATGTCAGGCACTCATGTTCCCATTCGCCTCCCTCTCCCAGCTTGATATATTTAACCGCAGTCGCCTGGATCTTTTCCAAAATGCAATCACTCCACTAAACAAATTTCCTAACTGAATGTTCTTACTTTACCTCTGAACAGGGTGTAAAGGCGCGCATTTCCTTTACCGGGATAAATCAGCGTGGCGCCAGATAGTGGTGACAATACGCGTCATAAAGAGCTAATAGGACGTACAGTAAACGGAATTCCCGTACCGGGTGCAGTTGGTCTGCACAGGTCCTTTCAAGACATCATTGAGAGACTGGGTCTGGCGTTCCTGTTGCTCCTGCTGGCGCTGTTGGTCGACGCTGGCCAGCGCCTGATTCTGCCTGTAAATATCAGCACTCAGTTGATTACAATCTCCTTTTGTCATCGGTTTATTCGTAAACGTTTTGACAGCCTGTTGGTAACGTTGCTGATATTTCGCGCTATCTTAGTTCCACACGTCCAAGTATTTTCCGATAAAACTTTTTCCTGTCCCAGCTATCTGGTAATCCATAAGGTCGTTATTTAAAAAAAACGTCAATGCCGCCCGCCATGCCCGCCACAAAATTATATTGACTGTCATCCATTTCTGATTTGGGAATGGCACACGAGCAAAGAAAAAATGGCATTACACCCGAAGGTACTTTTTTATTTCCCAAACATTCCACCATTTTCATCAAATATCTCCAACAGTTCATGAACTCTCATGACTTCATCAAGAATAGGTTGAACATTATGTCTTTCCCCCAATACTTGATAAATTCCATCATTTAGATAGTAGGCTCTGAAGATGTGATGCGGCACATCTGTTTCTTCTGGCTTGTTCAAGATTAGACTTGGGAAGATATTTCCTACAATTCCACCTTCAAGATACATATCCAGTCGTTCATCAAAGTGCTCTATTGCATTTCTAAGTTTCTTATCATGCAAAGGGCTGCTTTCTGTCACATCAAAAATTTGCCTCAGAAACTCAGCACGGTTCTTATGTAAAATCTTCTCACCTTTTCCACCAATCATTGATGGAAAGAAGTACCGAGCTATAGCAGCACTATGATTGATGAAGTTTTGTAGACAGTCTAGAAGCTCATCTTTCCGATCTTGTGGCCCTAGCTTCCCTTCACTGATCGCTTGGATGTACTTAGATGCTCTATCCACGGCCTGTAGAGCCGATGTTGTATTGAACAACATCGATTGGATATAGAAGACTTGGTGCGGAGGCCATATTGATGGCTCATTTTTATCCATTATCTATCCTTTGCTAGATTGCAGTGGCATACCGATTTTGACCACATTAGCAGAAGTGTGGAATGTCCGCTCCTGGCACAGAGCAGCCGTTCTGACCGAACGTGGTCATAAGAACGAAGTTATACGCAAATTTTGTTGACGATGGTGAAGTGATTTGCGAACGGTCGCTATGCTTTGCGAGATAATAAAACCCATCAAGAATGGCTGGTGCCGTATTGTGCGCTGTCACACTGTGACGTTAAAACTGCGTGACGCCAGCCGTCCATTGAAAACCCGTCGCCTCGGGAGATTTGACGGTGTGATATCAGCTCTAAATCTGCGCCATACCGCCGTCAACAAACAGTTCTATAGCATTGATAAAACTGGCGGCATCAGACGCCAGAAACGCAACGGCTTTGCCGACTTCCGCTGGCTCACCAATCCGGCCTAACGGAACCTGCGCCGCCAGTGCATCAAACAGGCCCTGACGCTGTTCCTCGGCAACCAGCCCCCCTAATCCAGGCGTTTTGACCGGACCCGGACTCACGACATTCACCCGAATACCACGCCCCTGCAAGTCCAGCGCCCATGAGCGAGCAAAGTTTCTCACTGCGGCTTTGCTGGCGCTATATACGCTAAAGTTAGCCGTCCCTTTTACCGAAACGGTGGAAGCGGTGAGGATAATGGATGAACCGGCACCAAGCAGTGGCAGTGCTTTCTGGACGGTGAATAATACTCCGCGAACATTCGTCCCGAAAATCCGGTCAAAATGTTCTTCGGTTATGGCACCCAGCGGCAGCATATCTCCGCCACCGGCGTTAGCAAACAAAATGTCCAGACGCCCCGACTCTTCTTCTATCTGAGCGTAAACCTTATCCAGATCGTCAAGACGGGAGACATCGGCCCGAATCCCCTTAGCCGACGTGCCGATCAACGCGATGGCCGAATCAAGTTCCTGCTGACGACGTCCGGTGATGTAGACTTTTGCCCCCTGCACCGCCAGCTCCTGAGCACTGGCAAGACCGATTCCTGTGCTGCCGCCCGTGACCAGGGCAATTTTGTCTGACAGTGGTTTACTCATTATTCATATCCTCGGCGTTGTTTCGAATTGGCCGTCATTCAGCCTGTGAACACACTCTAGCCGCAGAGAAATTATTGATAAATTAGCAAAGATGGAAAACACTCTTTCTACAGGTGAATAATCAGATGCCTCATGGAGAAACAGAATGTGGATCAGTTAATGGCTATGCGTGCGTTTACGCGGGTGGTGGAAACCGGCAACTTTACGCGGGCAGCGGATTCACTGAACCTGCCGAATGCCACATTAAGTAAGCTGGTTAAATCACTGGAGGCCCACCTCGGCGTGCGTCTTTTACATCGTACGACCCGGCGCGTCGTCGCAACGCCAGAGGGTCAGGACTATTATGAAAAAGCCTCGCGGGTACTCATTGATATTGAGGAGATAGACACTTCGTTTAGCACCTCGCAGATCAAACCTAAAGGGTATCTGCGTATTGATGTCGGCGGTTCTACCGCACGTGAAGTCCTGATCCCGGCGTTACCGGATTTTTTGCAGCGCTATCCGGAAATCAAAATCGATTTAGGCGTATCCGACAGGCCGGTAGATCTTATTAGCGGAAATGTGGACTGTGTAATCCGTGGCGGCTCTCTCGATGACTCATCGTTGATCGCCCGTCATATTGGTGATGCCGCGATGGTGACCTGCGCTACATCGGGATACCTGAAAGCCGCTGGCGTACCTGCGCATCCGGATGAATTAAGAAATGGACATAAGCTGGTAAGCTATTTGTCTCCGCTGACGGGCAGAGCCTTTCCTTTTCGCTTTATTGTAGAAGGTGAAATGCGGGAGATGAAGACGCAGCATTACATCGGGGTTAACGAAAGTAATGCGCATTTGGCTGCGGCCGTGGCCGGGATGGGAATTATCCAGACCTTTTGCTATGCGGCGAAACATGAACTGAACAACGGCACACTTGTTGAGATCCTACAGGCATGGCGTCCCGCGAGTTATCCTTTTTATGTCGTCTATCCGCAGAACAGGTACATGACGCACCGATTACGAGTGTTTATTGACTGGCTAACCGAGGTATTCCCAGCGGCACTGCGCGGTTACCGATAAACATACCTCTGACAATAGGTAGAAAACATGACTCTATATGATGAGTGTAAAGAGGCTCTTAGTACTGATTTTGACGTACTTGAAGGTCAGAGAGAGAAAGAAGCTCTTAATATTTTGTACAAATTTCCATTTTCCAATGGGAATATACTATGGGCTGAACTTAATTATGTAGATTATGAAGAGATAAACGAACTTATATCAGACAATCATAATAAAAATTACGATGTATTTGTTTTTGTTGATAATATCAACACTCCCATTTTCAAAACTAATCTAGTTTTGATCGCTGAGAATATCTATGACGTTACTGCCTTATCGCCAAAAATATTCATTTTTAATAATGAATTAATATTACAACCTCTATTCCCAAATGAAACAATCCGTTTAGGTAGGAAAATTAACGGATCTTTAAAAAATCCCGACCGTCTGAGCCGGGATCTGTTTATCATCCGTTACAAACAGCCACCGTCCCTACGCCTAATTACCGGCAGATCGCCGGTATCGTTCAGCGCCTCCGGAAACCCTTCTGTAAGCATCCCTGTAAATCGAACCATGCACTTTTAGATATCTAACCTACCGTGTCGTAATGTCCTAGATGTCCCCTCTTATGGCACAAAGCCGTCTATGGTAACGGCCAGTGGCTGCTATGCGCGAGAAGCGGAAGTTAGTACTTATCACACAAAACAGGGTCATGTATCCAATAGGCGATATTCCAGAACCGTATGGGTAACAAGATTTATACTTAATTCCAGATATTCCGGGATTAGGAGCTTACCATGGGGAACAACCTGTTTTTCTCACTGCTTCGTTCTATTGTTCATCTTGATCCGATACAACTTGAGTGTGCTCAGGAACACCGTCGTCACCAACTCCGGTATGATCAGTGGTGGATGGATAAACCAAAGTGACGATACATCTGTGTTTTCCGGATGCGAAAGCACGCAAGATGGGGTTGGAGAAAATGGGTGCTATTTAAGACGGGAACCAAACCCTGGCGTGCCTCGCAGGCTATGTAATCAAAACTTAATCAAAGAGATAATCATGAGAAAAATAGTTTCGTTTGTTCATGTGTCGCTGGATGGTTTTGTCGCTTCTACCGCTGAGGGCCCGGCGGGTCTGGCCTGGATAAGCCTGAGCCCCGACTTGTTTGAATACGTGGAGCAGCGGATTCAGCAGACCGACACCGCCTTATATGGGCGCACCACCTACCAGATGATGGAGTCGTACTGGCCAACTGCTGCCGATAATCCTGACGCCAGCCCGCATGACCATGCGCATTCGCGTTGGTATAAATCTGCCCACAAAGTGGTGTTGTCGAAAACCCTGTTGCAAAAAAATCATCCTGATACGCAAATTATCAGTAGCCATTTAAGCGACGAAATCCACAAGCTCAAGCACAACGCGGGCAGCGAAATCTTACTGTTTGGCAGTCCCTCAGCGACTCACGCGCTAATGTCGGAAAACCTTATCGATGAGTATTGGCTATTCGTCAATCCGATTCTGCTGGGGCAAGGCATTCCCTTGTTCAAAAACATAAAAGACAGAACCTCACTCATGCTGGTGAATAGTAAAATTTTCCCGTCGGGCGTAGTGTGCCTGCGATACGAGGTGAAACGAAACCAATAATGCAAGGTTCTGATAGTTCTGCAAGAGGAAACAACGCCGAACGGCTGCATTTCTGCGAATGTGCAGCCAATCGATGTTTTGCGGTTTGCGATCTATCCTAACTGGCAATTTCACCTAAGGGCCAGCAACGTCCGCTTCTGGCACAGAGCGAACAGACTAGCGGGCTGTCAGATCAACTGTGAGCAAGAAGCGGACCCTGAATAGTTTAAATATACCAGGCAAAGCCGCTACTTTTAACGCGTAAACAATCAAGGGATTAAGACGTTGAAAATTGACTGGACTGGTATAGCGCCTTACTCGATCACAAGTTCATGGATTGGATCCGCGATGATACCAAAAATAAATTAGGGTGACGTGGTAGATGAGTGGATACGTAGACAAAGGCTATAAAGGAACCTTCCCCTTCCATGTAGGCTGGAAAGACGTCCATTCTGCTATGAGCGAGGTGCGGAAGTTGGTTTAACGGTTTTTGCCCACCCAGTATGTAGCATCTAAGGCCCGACTTTCTGCAGGATAAATATTTATTGAAATCGGTATTTACTCAGTGCTACAAGAACAGAGCAGTTTTTATAATTACTGCTCCAGATGCTCAACGAATACAAGAAGGTCAGAAAATGCTTAAGTCACTTCAGCCAACAACCACAGTTACTACCACCGGCACCTTCGGCGGTGTGGGCGTATCTGTGACAGGCTCCTGACAAAACAGATTCTGAATCCCCGCCAAACCGGACGGGGAAGAAAATATCTCCGTTCATAACGTTCTGAATGGAGACACATCATGCTTTTATCCGAAAATGCACTTTTAGTTATCGATATGCAGCAGGGGCTTTTCCGTGGCCCTACTTCCCCACACTCCTCAGACACCGTTCTGTTGAATATCCGTCTGCTGATTGAAAATGCGAGGCAGGCTCAGGTGCCCGTTTTTTTTGCCCGCCACATCGGACCCGATGATTCCCCATTCTCAGAGCAAAGTCCGTTAACACAACTGATACCCGAGCTGAACGTAAACGCTGAACAGGATATCGTGTTTATTAAAAAGTATCCCAGCTGCTTCCGTGATACAGAGCTTCAGCTTCAGCTCAGTCTGCGAGGTGTTAAGCAACTGGTTATCGCCGGTATGAAAACAGAATTCTGTGTGGATACTACCTGCCGCGCAGCGCCAGAGCATGGATTCAGGACTGTGCTGATTTCAGATGCGCATACGACAATGGATAACAAATATTTGTCAGCGAGTGAAATCATTGCCCATCACAACGTTACGCTGGCTGGACCGTTTGTGACACTCGCAACCGCGGCTTGCTGGAGTTTTCATTCTGAGAAATGAGCCTGAACCTGGAGCCACCCCCGCGGTGGCTAAAATGTCCAACGTCCCCTCCTGGCGCTTAACCGCCAGGCTGAAGGCCCGTACAGGTCAGCTATGAGCGAGAGAGAAGCGGACTTTCGCTTATATTTGGCAGGCGTAGGGTTATGTTTAAGTTAGCATCTAAGAACCTACTGTTCCTGCGGACCTGCGCTAAAACAATATCATTATCTATACCTCTTCTCATGCGCAGATAAGCATGGCAGTCACATCAACACTGATAGCTGCAATTTATATTTGCGAACCACCTTCTTACCGCGCTCTTTAAAACTCTTTCTACTTATTTTCACCCTTCCGTTATGAAAAGTGAAATTTTATCCAGCTTCATTATATCGCACTGAATAAAATTACAGTATATATTGCATAGCCATTGTTGATTATTGCTAAGTGGATTCAGGAAATAATATAATTTCATGTAACGTTGCATTATTCATAAGGACACACCGTTTTTCTGCCAGTAGTCGCGGCATTGATGATACGTATCCCCTGCCCTCCGAACGAACGGCAGGCTGTCGAACACCTCCGCCCATCTTCTGGGCACTGTGGCGAGTCAGATGCGCTGTATTAACCAATTGGGAGCAGTTCAACTTAAGCATGTACGCTTACTTTGTACTAAAATGCTTATCCAACAGATGCTTTAAGATATCGTCTCAGGATCAAGATGGATTTATCAGCATGACCAGAACAGAAAGGCTTCTCGAATTACTACAGATATTAAGGGCGCAAAGATATCCGATCACTGCATCCACTCTCTCTATAAGATTAAGAGTAAGTGTGCGATCTCTTTACAGAGATATAAAAACGCTACAGCATCAAGGAGTGTGTATTGAAGGTGGTGCTGGAATTGGTTATATCGTTAAGTCTGACTTTCATTTACCACCCTTAAACCTTACTCATGAAGAAATCAATGCTATTACACTTGGGTTAAATTGGGTATCTCATAATACGGATTATGATTTCAAGAATACCGCAAGGAATGCACTTGCCAAAATACACGCCGTCATTCCTGGTGAATTAAAGAATCTTATTGAGAGTCAATCCTATCTGATCGGTCCTTCAGAAAATAATGAGATGTTTTTTGAAGATATCCGCAATGCTATTAAAAAGCGAAAGAGAATCAAAATAAAGTATTGTGACAAGAAAGATACTTACTCTTCTCGAATCATATGGCCCATCGGATTGGTATATATGGAGTCCTGCTGGCTTTTGGTTGCATGGTGTGAGATGAGAAATGATTTTCGTCATTTTAGAACTGACAAAATTGAAGAGATGGTACAACTGGATTCCATATATAGTGAAAGCAGGACGGTTTTATTGAAAAAATGGAGAATAAAAGAAGGAATCAGCGAGGAGAAAGAGTACTGACAAAAACTGTCACAGCTAGTTTGTATACTACCCCAGATGAAAGACTCAATTCTACTTCATAGGGGGAATTATGAATTTCCAGAATAAAGTTGCTGTCATAACAGGAAGTACTGCAGGTATAGGTCAGGCAGTCGCAGAGCAATTACACAAATATGGAGCTAAGGTCGTTATTGTATCCCGCTCGTCAGAGCAGGCTAAACAACAAGCGAAACGATTAACCTCACAGGGACAGCAGGCGCTGGGGATCGGATGTGATGTGTCACAACCCGAACAAGTACAGAAAATGATAGATGAGGTTATCAAACATTTCGGCAGACTTGATTATGCTGTAAATAATGCAGGCCTAACAGGTGAACATGGTAAAAACATAACAGAGCAGACAGTTGAAAACTGGGATAAGGTTATTGCCACCTCATTGAGCGGCGTTTTTTACTGCCTAAAATATGAAATACCTGAGATGATGAAATTTGGTGGTTCTATCGTTAATTTATCTGCAGTAAATGGTCTGGTTGGCATTCCAGGATTAGCACCTTACACCGTGGCTAAACATGGTATAATCGGTTTAACCCAAACCGCAGCGTTAGAGTTTGCAAGTCAAGGCATTCGAATCAATGCAGTCGCTCCCGGCTATGTCCAGACCCCACGAATGACTGAATTTCCTGAAAATATCGTACGTAGTTTCGCAAATAGCCACCCTATGAAAAGGATGGCAAAAATGCAAGAAATAGCAGACTTCATATTGTTTTTGCTTTCAGACAATTCAGCGTTCTGTACCGGAGGAGTTTATCCAATCGATGGTGGTTATTTAGCCGAGTAAAATGCCCCTACAGCCCTTTTAAGCTGTAAGAATTGCCTCAATAAAGTGGCAGGCTCAATGGGAGCGTTAGAATATATAGTTAACGCTTCCGTTGCGGGGCTATTGATAACAATATTTCCAGTATGGATTAACAGGAGTATAGATGATTGACTCTCCATTGGTTCATACATCATGCCATTAACAACGTCCGCTTCTGGTACGGAGCGGACGAGTTAACTGAGGTGAAGGTCCGCTGTGAGCGAAGAGCGGACATTTTATTTAGATGGTCTTCCTTTAGAAGAAAGAGAGACAAAATATCTAAACTAATAATTACTTTCGTGATGAATCTAGCGTTCGTAACAGTAATCTAACACCTCAGTGAAACTAATTTCTTCCTTAGAAAGTTTAGATTCAAGATCGTCAAGTTCATCAATCTGAGGTAGATCACTTCCAGGTGAAATCGAGACGTAGAAATCCAGATTCAGTTCGCGGCCTGCTTTCGTGAGTTCTTTACCCAATTGAAGCAATATATAGTCACGTAAAACTAACTGATTCCGTCTGAATCGGATAAGTTGATAACATAGGAAAAAGTCCGAACGTTTATTCGAATCATAATTTCTAGCATTCCACCCAGTTTTCCGCGTTGCACTATACAATGTTCGTTCTTGTATATTTTTCCAAATGTGAAAATCAAAGTGCTTTTTGGGATAAGGATTTTCGTGCGTTACTTGAGCAAAAAATTTAGTACTATCGAATTGGTGCTTATCTAAAACAGCTAAAATCCGATTCTGTTTAGACAGCATTATCCTCAAAGATCTGGGCATTTCAAAACACATCAATTTGGTTTTATCCAAGATTCTTAACTCCCTAGGGAGCATCTCATTTTCTCTGTCTATATGACTTTCGATCCTTTTTGGCACAAACTGAAAAAAGGCAGAAAAAAATCGAAATAACCCATTAGGGTTTAAAGATCTGATAAAGACTTTATCTTGTTCGCAAATGTTGTGAACGAAGTAGTATGTCCTTCCAAACCATACTAACGATTGAGCTATTTCCTCTATCAATTCCCGTATTGTGTCATCGACTGAATGTTGCCTATTCCTAGTGTGTACGTTTCCAAGCAGTTTTTGTGTAAGCCCCTCATCGTTAGATTCAATGTTAAACATATTGTTAACTTGTCGTCTTGCTGAGTGAAAAACTCTAGGAAAATCCTCATTAAACATCCCTTGGTAGAAACCTGGTCGCTCATATTTAGGCTTTATTAAAAGCCTTTCAATAAAACTCAGATAGTCATAATCATGATAGCAGTAAAAAGGGGCGCCCTTTAAAATCTTCATTATAATCCCCCTTCATATTTCACATCTAGACTGCGGGCAAGAGAAGTAACATGATAGTCAATCTTGAAATCAATTGGATTCAGTTGTGGAAGAATCTCGAGTGCGCAAAATAGGTGAGAAGCATCAGAATGGGAACTAAGAAACTCTCTTACAACCTTGTTTTTGTGGTGTACCCCTCTACTCCTTCCCATTTGGTCACTGAAACCATCATGTCTTGCACGTTGTTCAAATGTCATTTTCCACTTGTTGCGGATCATATCTCTTGGGGAGGCACGGAAGCTGAAATTGTACGGATTTGAAAGAATCATCATCCTTTTGAAATATTCTTGTTTATCGGGAATACGTTCGATTAATGCTCTGAAACTATTAAGTACCGCCTCAGACAATTTTTCGTTATCAAAATAAGCACTGTATAGAATAGCGAAACCTAAAACAGACATCAGGTCATTGATAACGGATGAACGAAGGTGTAACCGAAACTCATCATTAACATCAAGTTTTGGATCCACAAATTTGGTTTCTGATGCTTGCAGAGATAAGAACATGAACATAGGGAAAACCTTGCTAAGCTTATTTTCATCATTCTGTTCCAGTGCTTGAATACATGCTTCAGCTAATTCAAAATATATTTGTCCAAAATGATCTGGCAATTCTTCATTTTGTTCTTGATCTAGGATATGCCTAACAATATCACTCCGACCTAGAAAGGCTACTGCTTCATTCTGCGTAGAGGTTAGCCTTCCTAGTATATCAGCAATGTTAATCTCTGGTAGAGCATACTGTTTTTCAGGGTAGTGCTCGAACTCTCTATATCTATCCAAGACCAAAGAGATATCTTCAAACCAACGGGGAAGTTTCCAATGATTATGTAGGCTTCCAAGAATAACTTGTGTTGCAGCTTCTGGCATCTTCATTTTTATCATTGAACTAACAAAATCCGGAACCAAACTTGCGTGAAAATCACATATTTCTGGTAGTATTTTTGCGTATTTCTGTAGTAGTTTCTGAACTACTAACTGTTGAACATACCTTGGCTTGGATAAGCGCTGCCCTTCGATCTCTTTTTCGAATTCAATACGCTCAATGATAAAAGCCAGATCAATTTGCAAAAAAGCAGGAAGAGAAAGTAGAGTTCTCTCTGTCCAAATATCTTTTTGAAAGAACTCTCTGAGTTCTTGCTCAAAAGTAATTATGCGGCGCAACGTTTCAAGGCAGAGATTACTACCTAACGCGGCCCACGTATCCGCAATTCCAACTCTCATAACTATTGCTTCATTGCTATCAAGGATATCCGATGAAGAAAAATATTCTTCGATAAGTACCTTCATTCTCCGAAGTTCACTCATACCTATATCGAAATGAAACTGTCGCGCATAAGTATACACTCGAGAGGAGAATCGGCTGATGAGATCCAACCCAAGCTTGAAATCGCCAACATTTAACGCTAATTCAATATGGCCTATCAATCTATTTATGATCTCACTCTCCAGCCAATCATAATTAACCTCTTCATCGGCCGTTAATTGGCTGCGGGTTTGCAACGCCATAGTCGTTGCACTGTCTCCGGCAAAAAACCATTGCTTGTGTTTTTGTCGCCTAGGATACCAGTAACTTTGATGGTTGATTTTGTGTTTCTGATTAAGATAATGCAAAAGTAATGCAGAGTAATCATCGTTTATAGCTGGTAGATTGTCACAAAGTCCTACTTTTTCTAACCCCATGCGATCGTCAATATAGTTTAGTTGCTCAAATGCTGAATGTGCGGCTTTGGAGTGATGATTGGCTAAAGATATAGAATTTTTAGAATTTGATGCCCCCTCTATGTGGCGAGCAATTCTGGGGAGTATCTCGCTACGAGCTAACTGATTGAGATCAAAAAAATTAAATAATCTTTGACCTAATGGAAAAAGAGCCAACGAGCTTATAAGCGTTAATAGCGTTCCTGCCGCATAAATGAAAAGTCCGGGCTCAAATCCGAACAACTGTAAGGCTGTTGCACTGAGGCAGAATACGGCAGAAGTAACCATAACACGCGAATATACGCTACCAACTTGTTCGGTAGTAAGTATCTGTATTATGTCTCGCCGAAGTCTCGTATATCCAGAGCTAACAATGATACCAATTGTAGCGAAGTATATCGAAAAAATAGCTGTAAGCAGCTGTGCATATAGCCTCAGTTGGTCAATATTGAACTTTTTGTCGTCGGAGCTCAGAGGATGAAGAAAGTCCGTGTTACTTCGAATATAATTCTCTAAAAACCCAAGAGCTAATAACAAAAAAACAACAAACAATAAACTTTTGATGCCAATTAATGTTATTGATATTAAGATGTGGGCACCATTACTAACCTTGGAAAGAGCCGTTTGATTTTTATATGAACTACGTTCAATTAAAAAACAATTCTCATTAAATTAGTTCTAACTTTCCAGAACAATGTTTGAGAAATTAGCCAAACTTTTATTATATTAGTCAAGAAACACCTCTTTCCAATCTCTTTGTGCAACTTAAGTTGTGTGCAGTGAAAGTTATAGAAATCAAGTATAACATGTTATTACATACAGTTTTTTTAATGAATTTTTCGACAGAAATCACTTTAAGTCAAGTTGTAGAGTCAATTTCATCTGTAGTGAGATGTGGTATGAATTTGATCTAAGCATCGTCCGCTTCTGGCACGGAGCCGACTATCAGATTCGGCCCCGGTCAGTTCATCAACTTTATCAGTCAGTCTGCCTGGCTCCCGGGCAGCATGCTCCTTCCTGAGCCGTCATTTTATAACACGCCCAGTTGTTTCATCAGAGCCAGGTTATCTTCAAGATGCCAGTTGGCGATGATTTTATTATTTCTGACCTGATAGATATCCGTCGCGATAAAATCAACCTGCTGGCCCTTACCTTTCAGTTTGCCGAAGGTTCCCGTGAAATGTCCGCGGAAATGCAGATGTGATACGACTCGATCGCCTGCAACAATCATCTGCTCAACCTCGCAACTCAGATCCGGGACAGCGGTACGGAAGGCGCGAGAGGCCAGAAGTGCGCCTTCCGGTCCCTGTTTGCGGCCCTCAGGCGGCGTCTTATCGACAAAATTATCGGCCAACGCCTCACGGGCCAGAGCTTCATCACCCGTATTCCAGAATGTCGCGTAACGTCTCGCGACGGTTTCAAGCGCAGCCTCGCGAGCTGATAACAGGTTGTTTTCCGCAATCAATTCATGGGGTTTCACCAGCTCAAGCGGTGCAGAAAACGCAGCGCTGGCCACGGATAGCAGCATAAGCGCCACCAGCCGGGAAGGATAAATCGTCAACTTTTTCATAAAAAAGTCCTGTGTGTTGCCTCAAAGAAACAGGTGACCCGGGCACATTCAACCGCTTGCGGGTAAAACGTGAGGATTAGTGAATCAGCGCGCCGCCTTCGATATCCAGCAGGGTTCCGGTGACAAAGGGATTGTCCATCACGAACAGATAGCCTTTTGCGATGTCCTCTGCCCGCCCGAAGGCTTTTGCCGGCAAATTTTCAGCGGCAGACGCAAGCAATTTTTCGCGGGCAGCAGGATCCATGCCTGCGTAAGCCTCGGTATCCGTCAGCCCCGGACTCACCGCGTTGACCCGCAGCGGAGAAAGCTCCTTCGCCAGCACCTTAACGGCTGACTCCAGGGCCGCGTTCATGGTGGTCTTGACGATAGCGCCCGCGACAGTGCGGCGGGAAACAAAGCCGCTGGTCAGCGTCAGGGTACCCCGGGCCTTAATATTTTTACTCAGATGCCTCGCGACATGGATACTGCCCCAGAATTTGGTATCGAAAGCCAGTCGGGCCTCGTTAAGATTCAGTGAAGCGAGCGCCCCGCCGGGTGCCTGCGATCCCGCCGTCACAATAACGTTATCTACCTCTCCGAGCGTCTGGCTAAGCTGAATCACCTCCTCCTCTTTGCTGATATCAAGGACGACAGTATCCACAGATGCGCTTTTCTGGCTCAGTAACTGTCTGGCCCGCGCCAGCTTTTCACTGTCCCGTCCGGCAAGGATCAGGCTTTCTCCCTGTTCAGCCAGAGCACTAGCCACAGCAAAGCCAATGCCGGAAGTCCCGCCAATGATTAATGTTTTTTTCACCATCACTTTATGCCTCGTCGGTTTTGTAGCACGGATAATCGGTATAGCCTGCGCTGCTTCCGCCAAAAAGCGTGGCGGGATTGCTTACCGTCGTTAATGGAAGGTTATTCCTGAGCCGGTACGGCAGGTCAGGGTTGGCAATGAACGGGCGGCCAAAGGCAAACAGGTCGGCCAGCCCCGCCTTCAGTAGTTTGTCCACTTTGTCCTGGGTATAATTTCCGGCGACAATGAGAGTGCCGCTAAAGGTAGCGCGTAATACTTCACGAAAATCAGCAGGAACCTGGGGCGCATCGTCCCAGTCAGCCTCTGCCAGATGGATATAAGCGATACCTTTCTTTTCACACCATGCAGCCAGCGCGAGGATCGCGTCAATCACCTGCGGGTCGTTCATTCCGCGCTGGGTGATGAACGGGGAAAGGCGTATGCCCGTGCGCGTCGCGCCGATGGCGTCGCTGATGGCTTCCAGCACCTCCTGCGCAAAACGGATCCGGTTAGCCAGGCTGCCGCCATACTCATCGGTACGTTGGTTCGATGTCCGGCGAAGAAACTGATCGATCAGATAACCGTTACCGCCGTGCACCTCAATACCATCAAAACCGGCGCTGATGGCGTTTAACGCGGCCTGCCGGTAATCAGCAATTATCTGCTGAATATCGGCATGCTCAAGTGCCCGCGGCTCCGGACAGTCGACCATATGTCCTTCCCCCTGCTCATCAACAACCCATACCTGAGCATCCGGCGCGAGCGCAGAGGGCGCGACAGGTTTGCCATCTGCATGGAAACCCGCATATGACATGCGCCCAACATGCCAGAGCTGGGAAAAGATAATGCCTCCTGCGTGGTGAACGGCTTCTGTGCTCAGCCGCCATCCTGCAACCTGTTCAGCGGAGTGCAGACCGGGTGTCCAGGAGTACCCCTGCCCCTGAGGTGAAATCTGCGTAGCTTCCGTAATGATCAAACCCGCGCTGGCGCGCTGCTGGTAGTACGCCGCCATAAGTGCTGAAGGCACGTTTCCCGGCTGTAACGCCCGCGCCCGGGTCATTGGCGCCATCACGATCCGGTTTTTCAGGCTGAGAGTCTTCAGCTGGTAGCTATCAAAAAGTGTACGATTTTCCATTTTCTATCCCCCGTAATGAATTGTTGAAAATACTTTACGTGGTGAGAGATATTTTGATAATGGCATTAAAATATGATTGTCTTTTCAGGATTACTGAATAATGGGAAAGCTTGAAGATATGGCACTGCTGGTTGCAGTGGTGGAGGCAGGCGGGCTTTCAGCCGCTGGTCGCCATATGGGACTCTCGCCCGCCACCATGACCGCCAGGCTGAAGGCGATTGAGGAGCGTTATCAGACCCGTCTATTCCACCGCTCCACTCGCGCCATTACCATGACTCGTGCCGGTGAGGAGTTCTATCACGCTGCACTGCGCGTACTGGATGAAATGAACCATGCTGAGTCGCTACTTACGCAAAAAGAAGGGGTGCTCAGCGGTAATATCCGCATTTCGGCCCCCTCCGATTTTGGCCGACAGTATCTCAGCCCGGCCCTGCTCGATTTTTCCCGGCTGCATCCGGCAGTGAAAAGCTCGGTATACCTGGGCGAAAGCGTCAAAGATCTGGTAGCCAATCGTCTGGACATGAGCATTCGTTTCGGAAACCTGCCCGACAGCAGCCTGGTCGTCAGAAATATCCGCCCGAATCATAGGGTTCTGGTCGCCTCAGCCCACTATCTCCGGGCGGCAGGCACACCAGGTTCCATTGATGATTTACACAACCACCGATGCCTGGCGCTGGAACTGCGAGGAAGGGTCATGAACGAATGGCGTTTTGAGCACGACGGTCAACAGAGCACATTGCGCTTTACCCCAGCCATGGTATGCGACGATGGCGCGCTACTCCGCCAGTGGGTGCTGGCGGATGCGGGTATTGCCAGTAAGTCATGGTGGGATGTAAAGCGTGATGTGGAGCAAGGCAGACTGCAACTGTTGTTTGCTGAAAGTTTTATTGGGTTTAGCCGCCTTGATAAAAAAAATGTCGGGCTGCAATTTGTCTACCCGCAGCGACGGCTGCAGCCGCTGCCGGTTACCGCCTTCACTCAGTTCTTTATCGACTGGCTGGAAAATGAGTAGAAATCGACGGCCTGCTCCCCGTATTTTAATTCACCGTTACGTTACCTGGCTCGAAGCGCAGAGAAAGCAAGGCCATAAGATCCGCTATGAGCGAAGAGCGGAAGCTGAAGTTCACGTGCTAACTGAAGGACAACTTCCGAAGTCGCGGCTGTTCATTTAGGATTTTACGAACAGACTCATTATCCCCACTCCCAGGGCGCTATAGAAAAGCAACTGATACAGATTAGTCGGCACTTCTATCCATTTTCGAACGATGCCCAGCGCAACCACGACCAGCGCAGCAGGATAAATGGCGCACAGCACGGGAACCGCCATTTCGGTGAGAGAGTTCAGTCCCAGCACGGCAAGTGCTGCTGACACCATCAGGGATAGCGTCACCAGCAGCCCATAAGACGCGCCGGTCGTCTGGTTGAAATAGCGCGCCGTTCCGGTCGTCAGACCAATAGCCGTGACCAAACAGGCCAGGGTAATGATCGCCGCCAACAGCACCTGACCATAAACGCCAAAAACAGTTTCGACATAGGCGCTCATCACCTGCATACCGTTCATTGCGCCCTGCACCGGACTATGGGACCCCATCGACAGATAGCAGATATAAATCACAGCCAGACCTGCGGCAGCGATAAAGGCTGCGGCGGTGGAATGAGTGAAGATACCCCGCGGATGGTTGACCCCCCGCTCCTTGAGCGTATGAGTGATAATGGCACCGAAGCATAGCGCACTGATCACATCCAGGGTTTGATAACCGTTGACGAATCCTGTACCGAACGCGCGAGTTTCATACGCGGCTGTTGCTGTTGTGAGTTCGCCAATAGGGTGTAACCAGGCACACACGCCGATAAAAATCAGGGCACTTATTTTAATCGGCGAAAGGAAGAAACCGACAATTTCCAGTAGTTTTCCCGGTTTTGCCAGCGTCGCGCCAGCAAGGCCAAAGAAAGCGGCGGAAAATATCATCTTCTGCATCAGGGAGCTACCCGTGCCGTCGGTGATGACTTCGTAGCTAATCGTCGCGGTGCGCGGCGTGCCAAAGAACACCCCCAGTGTTAAAAAGCAAATGCCAATAAAAATCAAGCCCGGCCATTTGCCTAAGGGTTTCGTTAATTCCGCAATATCACCGCCATTAATGGCAAGGGAAATAATCGCCAGCGCCGGGAATAAAACCGCTGTGATAATAAAGCCAAAGCCTGCATTAAAGGCGTTTGCGCCCGCCTGCATGCCGACCAGCGGCGGGAAAATAATATTGCCTGCGCCCAAAAAAAGCGCAAGTGTCATCCCGCCAAGAGCCATTGTCTCTGGCAATGAAAGTCTGGTGTTTGCTGTCATTATTAACTCTTATTATATAAATATCATACTCTGGAAGGCGTGGTCATTATCTGCCCGGTCACCGTTCCGGTCATACATCGTCATTACAACTGGAATATCCCTTCGATGGTCATGCGTGCGAAGCCATGCAGTTCCACGCGCCCGTCATCGCGAACCACACAGCGCAACGCCCCTTTACGCTTCCCGCCTTGTTGAGCGGTCAGAACATTTTTCCCCGTACGCGCCGCCCAGAACGGAGCGAGGAAGGTGTGTGCCGATCCCGTGACCGGATCTTCGTTCACGCCGACCTGCGGGCCGAACCAACGGGACACAAAATCAAACTGGTTATCAGCGGCGGTCACGATCACGCCGCGGGTGTCGAATACAGCCAGCTTGTTGAAGTCAGGATTAAGCCCGTCGATGATGGTTTTGTCATCGACCAGTACAATCAGATCGTCCGATTTCCACACCCCTGTAACGCCGCCGGTAATGCCAAGGGCTTCCAGAAGTCCGTCAGGCGTATCAATCTTCGTGACCGATTTAGCCGGGAAGTCCATGCACAGCTCATCCCCGTTCTTACTCACCGTCAACAGGCCGCTACGGGTGTGGAAGCCGATAGTCTCTTGTTGGTAGCCAAGCTTGTTGAACAGCACCCAGGATGCTGCGAGAGTGGCATGACCGCACAAATCCACTTCAACCGCAGGCGTACACCAGCGCAGTTGATACCCCTCCTCGACCGGCACAAAAAAAGCGGTTTCAGAAAGATTATTCTCCGTGGCGATGGCTTGCAGAACATCATCAGGCAGCCACTCAGTTAACGGGCAAACGCCCGCCGGGTTGCCGCCAAAAGGTTGAGTGGTGAAAGCATCAACCTGATAAAAAGGAATTACTGCGGTGTCAGGCTTTGTCATTTAATTTATCCAGATAGTTGTAAACGGTGTACCGGGTGACACCCAGCGCTTTAGCGACGTGATTAACGCTGCCTTTAATCTTGAAAAAGCCCTGAGCATGTATTTCAGAAATAACCCGCTTTCTGAAATCGATTTTACTTTCTGAACCCGTAGGTCTGAATTTCGAAATAACCTCATCCAGGGATTTATCCTGAATATCACCCAGCGGATTTTCTGGTGTTTCAGCCGCGGCGGCCGGATGGAGTAAATAGTCCAGATCGCGTTTGAGTTTTAACACCACGTCCATATCGACGTTAATGCAGAAAGCGACTAACGGCACGCCGTCATCGCTGTAATAAATCGTCGATGCGCTATTCAACGTGGTGCCAGAGAGTGTGGTGGTGGTATATCCACTGAATACCTGACTGGGAACACGCTTCGAGGCATCCAGTAAGCCTAAGAATCCCGTGTCATTTTCCGGGCCGGACAACAGCGCATCACCGGCTTTCCTGCCGCTGACGTGTCCATTAATGATGTTTATCACGGACGCTTCGGGACGGGTAAGGTCATGCAGCACCGCTTCTGTGTTTAAGGGAAGCGTGGTTCTCAATGCTTCAAGCGAAGCCGTCAGAATAGTGATTAAACGTTCACGTTCGTCTTTCATTTTGCTCTCCCCATCAGACTACGGCCTGGACTTCTATTTCGACGTCTAAATCAAAAGCAAGGCGGCTGGTGACAACGCTCCTTGCGGGGAAACCTTCCGGGAAGAACGCGCTGTAAGCGGTATTGAATTCGCTAAAGTGCTCCATGCTGCTTAGCCAAACCTGGACTTTCACAATGTTGTTCAGCGTGGTATGCGCTCGCGCCAGAGTTTCCCGGATGGCATGCATGATATGCCGGGTCTGCTGGGCGACAGAGCCATACAACGGCTCACCTTCGGGGCTCATGGCGACGTGCCCGGAAAGAAAAACAAACCCGTTCACCCTCACGGCGTCTGAAAAGGGAAACGGTTTGGTCGTGGGGTAGCGTACGATAGACATGTGTCAGATTTGCCCTAAAGAAAGTTGAGTAGCACGGTAGCATGACTTCATTTGCAATTAAACAAAATTATCATTTTAAACATTTGTTGATTTTATCACGGTCATTTATCTCCCCTCGCTGAGCATCGACAGATATTTTGTTGACGGGACTGGACATGCCCTGAACCCTGTTTGAGTACTCTAAGTCCGGGCATGCCCGCCTCTGGCACGAAGCGGACGAGTTAACTGAGTGGAAGGTGCGCTCTGAGCGAGGGGCAGATCAGACGTTGCCGCAACGGGAGATTTCGCTCCCGGCTGTTAAGTCGCTGGAGTGGGACTGCAGCTTTTGCCGTCAAAATCCTTTATGCTGTGCCAAACTCCTGTACAGGGTATGACCATGATAATAGTAGAGAAAGCAGACCCGTTAGATGCAGAATCTCATCGGTTAATCGAAATGCTGTCATCAGAACTTGCCGCTATTACCGGTGATAATGGCAAAAGCCATTTTGCCATTGACGCAATAAATGGCGACAATTCATTATGGGTCCTGGCAAGGAATACTCGTGGCAATGCGATAGGATGTGGCGCTATCAGGCCAGTAACACAACATATAGCTGAGCTTAAGAGGATGTTTTCAGACCGAAGCGAGCCTGGTGTTGGCCGTGCTTTACTCCGTTTTCTGGAAACATCGGCAAGGGAGATGGGATACAGCGAACTCTGGCTAGAAACCCGGCTCATCAATCATAAGGCTGTCCGTTTTTACGAAAAAAATGGATATGTCCGTATTGAAAATTATGGTCCCTACATAGGCAGGAAAGAGGCCGTTTGTTTCTCAAAGGCATTGCATTAATGGCGTCCTATGTCCGCTTATGGTTGAAGGAGACAGATTGCCTTCATGGGTGCAAATATTCCTCGTGAATTTTTATGATGGTACTGTGGTTATGTTTTCTGTTCCCTTCCCTGTTATTACTTTGTTTGCACTATTGTTTTTAATAGTCGTTGCGCTATTTCCTGAAAAAAATCGCCACAGCGGTACCCTGCGTTTTCTTATCGCCTGCACAGTCCTTCTTTCTGTAAGCACGCTGCGCTGGGAATACGAGTCAGCCATGCTCAGGAATATTCAATCCGTCCTGGCAATACTTCTGCCCCCTCTCGCATGGCATAGTTTCATCTCAATGACTGAAACCAGTAAGCAACGTCGCTGGCTAGTGCTGCTTTTACCCCCGACCATTGCATTTTTGATCAGGATAGTTTGGCCGGTTGCGACTGATTTCATCCTGTTTATCCTGTTTATGGGATACGGATATGGTCTCTTTCGTATTGCATGGCAGGGGGAGCATCACTTCACGCTGAACCGACTGGCGGAGTCAGCACATACGGTAAAGATGGCTTTTTTCGCCGGCAGCTTTCTGTGTCTATCTGCGCTGACAGATCTTGCGATTATATTTGACTTCAACATCACCGGTGGAAAACAGGCCCCGGGTATGATTGTCATTTTCCAGATGGCGCTGCTTCCTCTCATCGCCGCGGCGATTGTCAGCGCGGGAAGGACAACGGTATCAGGAAATGATAACCGGGAAGAAACGCCCCCCGAAAGTGTTGTGAGATCCTCAGGAGAGTTTGAGGCGATTTATCGCAGACTCGAGAAACAAGTCCGTGAAACACAGATTTATCTTAATCCCGACCTGACGCTGAGTGTTCTGGCCAGAAAAACAGGCATACCCGCGCGACATCTTTCAAGCGCCGTGAATTCTGTGAGTCAGTGCAATATATCGCAGTGGATCAATGGCTTCAGGATTGAACGGGCAAAGGAGCTGCTGTTAAACCCCCTGCTGCCCGTGACGGATATAATGTTGGAGTCGGGATTCACCACTAAATCAAATTTTAATCGTGAATTTCTGCGCGTTTGTGGTGTGTCACCTACTTTGTTCCGGCAGAAGATGCAGTGTAATCAAGCGAAGAATTCAGGAACTCACTGATCTTACGAACCAGATTTTGATGAATACTCGATCTCTTTGCATGGGGGCCATCCTGGCAAACAACTTCATCGCCAGGTGATTCTTCGTTCAGGAGATTTTCAGCACCGGGTTTACAAAGCTGCATGAAACTGAAATGTGTTGCGCCTTCGACGATCTCATATTGCCTCCAGCCTGGGTTCATTTTGGCAGCCAGATACCCAGACTCCTGTCCTGCAGGTAATTCTGCCAATCTGTCCGCCTGTGCGGCTAAAATCAGGACTGGAATGTTAATAGCATTCAGACTCTGAGGGGTAAACCCCGGCGCTAATCCTGAGTCAAGAGAGACGACAGCCCGGATCCTTGCATCCCTGTTATTTGCGGATATTTTTTCCACGGAAAGCGCGTCATTAATGCCCAGCTTTTCTGTTAACCGGCAGTCGCCGCGTTTGGGATGGTTTTGACAATCGTTGATAAACAAGGAAGGGTTAAATCGCGCACCCGCTAGCGACATTACTGTCCATCCGCCCAGAGAATGCCCTAAAGCCGCAATACGCTCCTTGTCCGTTGCCCCGAAAAGTGCCGGGGAGTCGATGACGAAATCAATAACCCGGAAAATATCGTGCGGACGTCGCCACAGCTTTTTAGCCTCTGGAGGATTCTGATCAAACGTAGTCGTGCCTGGATGATCCGGGGCGGCAACAATATATCCCTCTGCGGCCATCGCCGCAGCAATCCAGGACAGATTCCGCCAGTTGCCGTTGTATCCGTGCGAAATAACCAGGAGAGGATGTGCTCCAGGTAATGGTGGCGCATCGGGGTTCACCATAACGCCAACAAAAGCGGGATTACCTCCAGTATTCACTGCTCTTCCCTCAGAAGAGGCTGGATACCACACCGTCACATTTAGAGTTTCCGACTTTGGGTCTGATAACTTTATCTGACGAAAGCCTGGAGATGCCTGTACTTGTATGACGTAAAAGAAGACAGACAATAAACAAAAAACGCGTATGCACATCATAATATTCCTGTGGAGATGAATTTGTGCAACTTGTATATATCAGGTTCGGTATCCGGGCGTCCTGGAACACGATTGAGGTCGTGAATTTGGTTTTTTTCAGCATTTTACATGTACATCTCTTACATCAGAGTGTCTGAGTGTCACTCCCAATGCATTATGCGTTGTTGCTATGTAGTCGCTAAATTGAGATATCCGTCTTGGGGATGCGGACGTTTTCCTGGACGGGTTATGTTGTCAGCAACAGGTGCTAACGTCTGGTGGGGCGAATCATGACTACTATTCTGTGATCTTTTCCCGGTTTCCCTTTTTCATAGCGCCATTCATTTTTCATGATACTGATGACTTTATGTTCAAACTCCGGAGTAGTTGTCGATTCAAGGATTTGTGTATTCTGAACTCTTCCGTTTGCATCAACATCAAACTGTACCCGCAGGGCACCCGGCAGTAGCTTTCCGTTCTTATCGTGAGTGGTGATAGCTATAGTTGCAGAGGAAGTGCTGCCAGAGGGTGTGCTGTCGCTTGCCTGTGTACCAAAGCAGACAGCCAGAAGAAATGGCAGGATGAGAGTGAGTAGTCTGATAGATTTCATAAAGCGTCCATGTCTTAAAATTAACCATATGATAGATATCCTTAATGGTTAAGTACACAGCCAAACAACCCAATGAAGATGGCACAAAGAGGCAGCGAGATAGTCAGCGCCTGCATAGCTGTATCGACGCAATTCGCCTTGCTTTTAAGGGCGGCCTGCAGGATTTGCTGCTGACTCATCAGTCATATTGTTCTTCACCCCATACCGCTATCCGTTTCGCTGCTAACATCAGGCTTAAAAAAATTGCGAAGAACTCTTTGCATGACTGATACCGCAGCAAATGAGATAGCGCCACACTTACCCTTACTCTTTGAAAATGAAGCCAATGGGATTCTTCAGGATCCGATCGGTGCGGGGATCGTGCTGTATGTTTGTCACATGGGTCTGGCTCTCACCGGCACTGGCTTTTACTCCTTTGCTGGCGCGCTTATCTTCTTTGGTCCAGGCTGGAACTTCCTGTACCTGCCCTTGTTACAACAACATTCAGTTCTGCTGAAAAAGGTCTGGCTCAGGCTGCGAAACCGATCTGCCAGCGATATCGGCTCTGGCAGATAGGTTTGGTCTGCTTCCAGGTCAAGCTGAATGCAAAAGCGATGATGGTGGGTTCAATCAGCGGTAAATCACCCACTGTAACGAGTATGACCGGGAGCAACACAACGCGCGTCAGTCCGCCTTCTCGCTCAGCTTCTCACGCATAAACTCAATAAAAACCTGCGTTTTCGCAGGGAGCAGTCGCGTTTCAGTCAGAGCATAAACCGTGACCGCTTCAGCCTTCCAGTCAGGCAATACCCGGGTCAGTTTATTATCCGCAACGTCTTCCCCGACAATTTTGTCAGGCAAAATCGCAATACCTGCTCCCATTGAGGCAAAACGACGCATCATACCAATGCTGTTCATCTGAAAGCGCCCGGAAGTTCTGATGCTAATCCGGCTTTCTTCGCGATATAAGTGCCAGTGACCGGGCTTATCCTGCCGCATACCAATACATTCATGATCCGTCAGCTCATCAGGGTTACCGGGATTGCCATTCTGAACTAAATAGTCGGGGGATGCGTAAAGGCTGCGTGAAAGCGACCCGAGCTTGCGTGCAATGAGGCCGGAATCGGGCAGACTCCCCATGCGAACTGCCAGATCATAGGGCTCCGACACCAAATCAACATTTCTCGGCGTTAAATCAAAATCGAAGCTGATACCCGGATAGCAGTCCGAGAACGCTTTAATCAGCGGCGCGAGAATCACCACCGCAAAATCGGCCGGCAAAGAGACTCGCAGCATACCCTGCGGCTGAGCCAGGAGAGAACCCAGCTGCTCATGCGCCAGACGTGCTTCATCAATGATGCGCCGGCTTCGTTCGTAATAAATCTGACCGGCTTCGGTCAGTTCAATCTTGCGCGTCGTCCGGTGTAACAGCCTGAGGCCGATAAACTTTTCAAGCTCATTTATTTTACGCGACAGCGTGGAATTTGGCATGCCCAGAGCCTGAGCTGCGCCACGAAAACTGCGCGCTTTGACAACTTCGACAAAGTAGGACATGTGGTTAAGAAGTTCCATGTTTATTGTGCCATGAATGGAATATTCAATTCTGATTTTAGCTATTTATCCCAAAAATTAACAGGATATACTTTAAATATTCGCAGGGGAAAACCTGCATAACCCCTGACAAATACTATATACGTCAGTCAGTTAACCAAAACCCACAGGATTAATTTTATGAGCTTTGAAAAATTCACCTCTGACAATGCCGCCATGCTGTTGATTGACCATCAGGTCGGCACCATGGGCTGGGCTAAATCCATGGCGTTTGACGAACTTAAACGCAATGCGCTGATGCTGGCTAAATCTGCCGCCATTCTGGATATGCCGGTGGTTCTTACCTCAAGCATGGAAGAATATGCGCAGGGGCCGCTGCTTGCAGAACTGAAAACTATTCTGCCAGAAGAATTTGAAGCACGAATCAAACGCATGGGCATTGTTAATGCCATGGACGATGAGAACTTTGCCGCCGCGGTTAACGCTACCGGCAGAAAGAAACTGATTATTGCAGGCGTAACTAACGATGTCTGTACGGTCTACCCGGCGCTGTCGCTGGTTGCTGCCGGGTTTGACGTACAGGTTGTTGCGGACGCCGGTGCCTCACCAACCAAAATGGCTGATGACATTGCGCTACGCCGTATGGACAAAAATGGCATTACCCTGACGACAACTAACCAGCTAATTGCTGAGCTGGCAGGAAGCTGGGCAACACCTGAGGGGGAGAAATTAGTCCAGGTATTAATGGAATCCTTTCAGTAATGAATAAGCCAGCAGCCTCGTGCGGCAGCGCTTTACGCCTTCCGTGCGGGTCTGCCTTCCCGGATAAAAGAATCACAACAATGCTTAAAATTGAAAACAGCAGAAAACAATCGCATGGCTCTGGCGGATTCGGTATCGATATCCTCTGGCCGGGAATGGTACAGAATTCAGATGACAGTGGTATTGGGGCAATTGGCCGTATTGACCAGGCAAACGTAAAAGCGGGAACGGTCATTCCCATGCATCCTCATAAGGATGATGAAATTCTCACTTACATGCGTAAATGCAGAATGCTGCATCTGGACACGGTCGGTAATGAGGAAGAGATTACTGATACCCGACTGATGCTCATGAACGCCGGACATACCTTCCAGCATGAGGAACGCATTCTGGGTGAAAAAGGTGAATCAATGCAGTGTCTGCAGATTTTCATTCGCCCCTCAGAAACCAACCTGACACCTCAGGTTCAGTTTCATGATTTCGGCACGCCTTACAGTGACAATAACTGGCGGCTGATTGCCGGCCCTGAAAACGCACCGTTAACTTTTCGTTCTCAGACGTGGGTACAGGACGCGCGGCTTGCTGAAGGTAGCGAGCTGACGCTGCCGGCGGTTCCGGTCAGTAGCGCGGTGCGCCTGTTATATGTCTTTGAGGGCGCAGCCCGGGTTGGTGAAATCGCCCTAAATACTGGTGAGAGCATGATTATCGAAGACGGCGACGTTCACACCGTCATCGCGCTGGATACCACTGATCTGGTGCTCTTCACCACTGATCCCGCGGCAAAAGTATTCCGTGGCGGTATGTTCAGTGGCAATATGCGCCCGCACCGGTAAAGGTATTTATAAAATTTCACAGCAGCTCAGTCATTCTTTTCAATTGACAAGCAGAATACAGCACTTTGAATTTTTCACTCACCGACGTTGAGTGATGTTTATCACCCGGAATCCGGATATTACTTTTTAATTTTAATTCAATATTAAAAACATCATGTATTACTGAAATTTTTATGTATCCAGTCAGCATACTGAACACCTGCATTAATTTTTTGTTCTTTATTAATACCGCGCTGTTTTACCGACCTGACTTTTTATCAGGCTACAGGAAAAGAAAAATGGATAAAATATTTACCCCGTTCAAACTCGGGCAGTTAACGCTGAATAACCGTCTGGTGATGGCCCCCATGACCCGTAGCCGTGCTGAATATGACGGTACGCCGGCTGACATTGCGGTTGAATACTACGCACAGCGCGCCGGGGTGGGCCTTATCGTTGCAGAAGGGACGCAGCCCAGCGATGACGGACAGGGTTACTTAATGACGCCCGGTATTTACACCGACGCACACGTGGCGGGCTGGAAACAAATCACGTCAGCCGTTCACAATAAGGGCGGTCATCTGTTCATCCAGCTTATGCATACCGGCCGCATGAACCATCCTGACAATACGCCGCACCATCGTCAGGGCGTGGCGCCTTCCGCTATTGCCCCCGGCGTACAGATGTTTACTGCAACCGGCATGCAGGATATTCCGGTGCCACGCGAACTGACAACGGAAGAAATCCGCAGCACGGTTGCTGATTTCCGTTATGCGGCACGGCGTGCTGTTGAGGCTGGTGCCGACGGCGTGGAAATCCACGGCGCTAATGCCTATCTGATACACCAGTTTTTAGCACCAAGCGCCAACCAGCGCATCGATGAATATGGCGGCTCCATTGAGAACCGTGCCCGTTTTGCGCTGGAGGTGGCGGCAGCCATTGCAGAAGAGATTGGTGCAGACAAAACCGCGATCCGTCTTTCCCCGGGCAGCCAGATTTGGGGTATTAATGAAGGTGAGGAAGGCCCGGCGCTTTATCGTTACCTGGTTGCTGAATTGAATAAGCTCGGACTGAGCTACCTGCACATTATGCACATGGGCAATGAGGAACTGCTGGGTGAACTGCGGGCGTTATGGACGCAACCGCTGATCCTGAATCGCCCCGGGAAAAGCAGAGAAAACATCGGTGATGATATCCAGTCCGGTCTTGCCGAACTGGAATCTTACGGCCAGATGATTCTGGCTAACCCGGACTTTCCAGAGCGGGTGAAAACAGAGGCGCCGTTGAACAGCGCAGATCCGACGACCTACTATGGCGGTGGTGTCAAAGGATATACTGATTATGCCAAAATGTAGTCATTTATTATGCCCGGGAAGGGCGTAGCAAGCCCCTTAAAAAGAAGTCTCTGCCAGTCGTGGGAGATTGAAAGCCAAACACAATAAGACAGAGCCAAAACCAGATGAAAACCCCGCCCACAGGGCGTGGTTTTCAGTTGGCAATAAAAAAGGATATGTCTTTAGGCATATTTTTTACTATCACCGTCCAACGATATCGCGCTTGTCTTGCGGGGTGATGGTATTACTGACCCTTCATTAGCCCCACTACGTAAACTGTTTCCAGTTACCCACACTTATACTCACTCAATGAGTCACTCGAATATTGACGAGTCCGGCCGTTGAACTCACGGCACAAAGCGGACAGCTGTAGGACTTACTGTCTGCTTTGTGCGAGGGGCCGACCTTAATGTTGCACATCCATGGCTAGTTTGTAATCGTATGAATTACTTTAACAGAAGCCGTATTCCCAGAACGGCCATGACTCCCCCGCTTAATTTATCGATGAACTTACGGTATTTAATGTAAGTCTGACGCGGCCCGTCCGTTGATAATACGTATGCTACGACTGCATACCACAGTACATCAATAGCGAAAGCCATTAAGGGCAGGATAATATACATGGCAGGCTGAATGTTTTTACTAAGCGCTGCGGAAAAAATACTGGCAAATACCAGAGCGGTATGCGGATTACTAATTTGCGTGAATACGCCAGTGAGAAAAGCTTTTGAGGCGCTGACTTCCTCTGTCACGGCAGAATCGATAAACTTGTTTGCAGGACGCCGAAAGATTTTTAACGCAAGCCATAACAGATATAAACCACCGGCAATCTTCAGGCCTGTGTAAAGCGATGGAACCAATGTCAGCAGGGTGTGAAGGCCCGCTAACGCGATGGCGGCAAAAATAAGCGCACCAAAACCCATACCGGCCGCCACAGATAATGCCGTCCGTCTTGAACTGGACATGGCCGTGCGGGCAACAAGAAGAAAGCTGACTCCCGGGCTCATAGCGCCAAAAAGGATAGCAACGCCAATCGCAGAAAGCGCAATCAAATCATTTGTCATTCATCTTCTCCCTCATACTAAACGTCAGCCAGTGTCGAACCACACATCTCATGGATCGCTCCCAATTGTCACCATAGCACAACGTCAGCAACTTCCGCCTCTGGCAAAGAGCGGACTGGACATGGCGTTTAGTTCTGGCGTGTAGTCAATGTGGGTTTTCGTTTCATGGCAACGTCCCCTCTTCTTGAACAATAGCGTGGCATCGAGCCGTTGAGCTCACAGCGAAATACAGGCGCTGGAAATTCATTTTACCAACGGGACCCACTGTCGCGACTCAATGCCGCCTTATGTTGCTAAGGAGATATTGCTCAATTTCTGATGCATGAAGTCAATGAGCGCTCTTGTTTTAGCGGGCAAGTAACGCCGATCGGAATAAAGGGCGAACAATTGCAATGGGGCTGGCGATTGTTCAAACTCAATCTCGATTAACCGTCCATCGCTAATGTAGGGTTGGCAGGCTTGTTTCGATAGGATTGCAAAACCCACGCCTGCTACCGCAGCGCGTCCTGCCATCTCTCCGCTGTTTACCCGATAATGCCCTTTAACCTTAATTGTCTCGAATCCCCCCTTCATATTGACAAACTGCCAGGGGGCACCTTTCAGCGCACTTACCGTTGTAATGCAGGGTAATTCTTCAAATTGCCGAATATGAGAAGGGGTGCCATAGCGCTGAATGACGGAAGGGGCTGCAACAATGGTGCAAGGGATAGTCACCAGATGCCGGGCTATGTAGTCACTGTCATCCATCTGACCACGAGTAATAATGATAGCTAAATCCAGATCATCTCTCAGGGATTCGAGGCCTGACAAATTTGTAACACAGCTGATCTCCAGGTCCGGGTACTGACAGGCGAAATCGGCAATAACAGAACCCAACAATGCGGGACCTATTTCATTGGGAATACAGATGCGTAGTGGCCCCTTGAGCTGCATTTGCCGCAACGTTAGCTCGGTCTCAGTTTGCTCAAGCGCCTCCAGTAATGGCTTCGCGCGGATATAGAGCAGGTGCCCCGCCTGGGTGAGTTTCATATGTCGGGTGCTACGCTCAATAAGCTGAAGATTCAGTTTTTCTTCTAACTGAGAAATACAGCGACTCACGTTTGATGTCGGCATTGCAAGGACTCTTGCGGCCCCAACGAAACTTTCTCTTTCAACCACCGCGATAAACACTTTCAGTGTATTAAAATCAAGCGCTGAACGCATCAACTATCCCATATTTGATAATAATAAGTGCCATTTTTACCATCTAATGAACATCATTGATAGTGGTTAAACTCGGATATCTTTCAGCCACAGGTTGCTTACTATGCCACTGGTCACACAGACGTTTAATCATAAAACCCTCATGCGGATAGCCATTGTAATGGCTTTTGTCCAGTTCACTAATGCATTGGAATATATGGCGTTAACGCCCGTTTTTGCTTTTATGGCCGAGGGATTTTCGGTTCCTGTATCATTTTCTGGCTATGTCTCTGGTATGTATACGCTGGGTGCGGTGCTTTCTGGGATCGTTGCTTTTTATTGCATCGATCTGTTTAATAAAAAACAATTCTTGTTCACGAATATGGTGCTATTGGGAGCACTAACATTTTTGCCCACCCTCACTACTCATTTTGACATTCTTCTGGCACTGCGATTTTGCGCAGGAGCGGTTGGTGGTACGACAATGGGGGTGGGTATGAGTATTTTAATAAATTACGCCCCGGCAAACTTACGTGGAAAAATGCTGGCAACGGTAATTGCGTCATTTTCGCTGGTCAGTATCGTCGGCATGCCAGCGATATTATTTTTATGCACGCACTATGGTTGGCATACTGCGCCAGGGTTAATCAGTTCGCTTTGTCTGTTATCTTTACCGTTGATAATATTTATTATCCCTAAGGATACGGCCCCATCAGGCGTGAAGAGGAATCTATCTATTGATGCTCAAACCTTACTTTTCGCCTCTTGTACTGCCCTTGTACAATTCAGTCCAATGCTGATCATTCCCATTTTGGCGCCCTTAATGACGCAGTATATGGGCGCACAACAAAACCTATTACCTTTATTGTTCTTAAGTGGCGGGATAGCCGGTTATCTGTCTACAAAAATAACAGGCATGCTGACATCGCGTTTATCTGCTCTGATGCTGGCAACAATTTCAACTCTGTTCCTGGTGGCAAGTTTGCTGATTCCGGCGATGGGTTATCATAATGTATTTCTATTTATAACCTTATTTCTTGGCGCTTCATACAGTCGGCTGGTTTGCGCGTCGTCGGTTGCTGTCCAGTATCCTGAGGATGAACAACGAGCCAGCTTTACTTCACTACAGACAGCCATGATGTACCTGATAACAACTCTCGCATTCTTTCTGTCTTCCTTATTACTACCGGACCAGGGAATAACAACGCAAAATCTGAACAGACTGCTGGTTGTCAGTGCATTAGCCGCCTCTGTATTTCCCGTAATGGTCATAATACTTCAAAAGAAACTGGCTAAACGCACTATCCCGGCTGACCACTTCATCATTGATTAGCATAACGTCCGCTCCTGCCGCGGAGCGGACCGTCAGACTCTGCTCCGTTCGGTTTCAGGCTGTCTGCCCCCCTTCCCCATAGACGACATCCCGGCTTCCCCTGCCTTTTATGACACGAGTCATTAACTAACACGCTAATAAATAATAAAAATACGACAGAATGAAGGGACCAGGCACAATGCGATTGTTTATTGGCATAACGTATGGCGCTCCGGCAATCAACCCCCTTAGCGCCCGCTCAATTCGCTTCCGTCACGCTCTTACCCACCCCGGCCCCTGCACCACCGTTTTGCGCTAAGCCGTGTCACCCCATATTGGTCTATCGCCTGTGTACCTTAACGCCTGCGCCATGAATCTGCTGAGAGATCGTTTTTTAAGTAACTTGCATTTTGATAGTTACTATGTCAATTTGCTCCCGAAAGCCACCTATCTATCCGGGCCAGTCCATGAAAAATGAACCGCTTTGCCACGCTCCCTGCCCCATCGCCCGTAGCCTTGGCCGCATCGGTGACAGCTGGAGCATAATGATCCTGCGCGACGCCTTCGCCGGCTTTACCCGCTTTGACGAGTTCCAGAAAAGCAGCAACGTCGCGCCGAATATTCTTTCACGCCGCCTGAAGGCGCTGGTAGACGACGGCCTGCTGGAGAAGGTTTGCTACAGCAGCACACCGCCGCGCTACGAATACCACCTCACGCAAAGCGGCCGCGACTTTCGCATGGTACTGCTGGCGCTGGCGGAATGGGGTAACCGCCACTTCTCACCCGAAGGCCGTCAGATGCAATTGGTGGAAAGTGAAACCCAGCGGCGCGTGGAACCGATCCTGGTCGATAAAGCGACCGGCGAAGAGATTATTCCGGGTAAATACACCATGGTGCCGGGACCCGCCGCTTCGCCGATGATGAAATACCGTCACGACTATCTGTTGCGCAAACGCGAAGGCGATAGCGGGCAAAAATTCCAACCCGAACCCTACCGGGATGCCAGCAATGAACCCGGCCAGTAAGAAAAGCGCCTTCGTCCTGGCGGCACTCGCCGTCGCCGCACTGGCGGCAGCGAGTTACGGCGCTTACTGGTGGCATACCGGGCGCTTTATCCAGACCACCGATGATGCCTATGTTGGCGGTGACATTAGCGCCATCTCCAGCAAAATCTCTGGCTATATCCAGCAGCTGGCGGTGCAGGACAATATGGCGGTGAAAAAAGGCGATCTGCTGATTCGCATCGACGACCGCGATTACCGCGCCGCACGGGCAAAAGCCGTCGGAGAAGTGGCGGCGCAGCAGGCCGCGCTGGCCGATATCATTGCCACCCGCCAGCTACAGCAGGCGACGATTGCCGGTTCTGCGGCCTCGTTACAGGCCGCCGCCGCGGCGGCCGAAAAATTGGCTAACGACAACCGGCGCTATAACGCCCTGGCCGCGTCGAGCGCGATTTCCGCACAAATCCGCGATAACGCCTCCGCCGATTACCGCCGGGCGCGCGCCGAGCAGGATAAAGCAAAAGCGGATAAAACCGCCGCCGAACGCCAGCTGGCGGTGCTGGATGCCCGCCAGCAACAAACCCTGGCCGCCCTGACCCAGGCCCAGGCTAACCTCGAGATGGCCACGCTGAACCTCAGCTATACCGAAATTCGCGCGCCGTTCGATGGCGTGATTGGCAACCGCCGCGCGTGGTCCGGTTCGTTCGTCAGCAGCGGCACGCAGCTGCTTTCGCTGGTTCCCGCGCACGGCCTGTGGATTGACGCCAACTTCAAGGAAAACCAGTTGGCGCATATGCGTGCCGGCCAACCGGTAACCATCGTGGCCGATGTGCTGCCGAACCGCACCTTTAAGGGCCATGTCACCAGCCTGGCACCGGCGACCGGCTCACGCTTCAGCATTCTTCCTGCGGAGAACGCGACGGGGAATTTTACTAAAATCGTTCAGCGCGTACCGGTTCGCATTGCGCTGGAAGGAGAAGGGGCAAAACTTGACGTACTGCGCCCAGGGCTATCGGTAGTCGTCACCGTGAACGAAAAGAGCCGCCGATGAGCACCGCTCAGGCGCTGTCCGTCCCGCAGGGTCTGTCGATGCCGATGACGCAGAAGATCTTCGCTTTCGCCAGCATGTGCGTGGGCATGTTTATCGCGCTGATCGATATCCAGATCGTGTCCGCCTCGCTGCGGGATATCGGCGGCGGCCTCTCGGCGGGCGACGATGAAACCGTCTGGGTACAAACCAGCTACCTGATCGCCGAGATCATTATTATCCCGCTTTCCGGCTGGCTGGCGCGGGTCATGTCGACGCGCTGGCTGTTTGCCGCTTCCGCGGCGGGCTTCACGCTGATGAGTCTGCTGTGCGGCTGGGCGTGGAACATTCAGAGTATGATCGCCTTCCGCGCTCTGCAGGGGCTGGCGGGCGGATCGATGATCCCGTTGGTTTTCACCACCGCCTTCGCCTTTTTCCAGGGTAAACAGCGGGTCATCGCCGCCGCGACGATCGGCGGCCTGGCCTCCCTGGCCCCCACGCTTGGCCCGACGGTGGGCGGCTGGATCACCGAAAACTTCAACTGGCACTGGCTGTTCTTTATCAACGTTATTCCGGGGATTTACATCGCGGTTGCCGTACCGCTGCTGGTGAAAGTCGATAGCGCTGACCCCTCGCTGCTGCGCGGTGCCGACTACCTCAGTATTCTGCTGCTGGCGTTATCGCTCGGCTGCCTGGAATATACCCTCGAAGAAGGCCCGCGCTGGGGCTGGTTTGACGACGCCACCCTGACGACGACCGCCTGGGTCGCCCTGCTGTGCGGCGTGGCGTTTATTATCCGCACCCTGCGCCATCCGCAGCCGGTCATGGATCTCCGGGCCCTGCAGGACCGAACCTTCAGCCTCGGCTGCTATTTCTCGTTTATGGCCGGCGTCGGCATCTTCGCCACCATCTATTTAACCCCACTGTACCTCGGTAGCGTGCGCGGTTTCAGCGCCCTGGAAATTGGCCTGGCGGTATTTTCCACCGGCCTGTTCCAGGTGATGTCGATCCCGTTTTATTCGTGGCTCGCCAACCGCGTCGACCTGCGCTGGCTGCTGATGGCCGGGCTGATCGGCTTTGCGGTGTCGATGTACAGCTTTGTGCCGATAACCCACGACTGGGGTGCCGACCAGTTGCTGCTGCCTCAGGCTTTTCGCGGACTGGTGCAGCAGTTTGCCGTCGCGCCTACCGTGACCCTGACGCTGGGCAGCTTACCTCCCGCACGCCTTAAGCTGGCCTCCGGGCTGTTTAATTTAATGCGCAATCTCGGCGGCGCCATCGGCATCGCCCTGTGCGGAACGGTGCTTAACGACAGGACCAATTTGCATTACAGCCGCCTGGCGGATCATCTGAATAACGCCAACCTGGCAATGAGCGATTTTGTTCAGCGCAGCGCGGCAAACCTTGTCGCTCAGGGGATCTCCCCGGATGCCGCTCATACGGCGGCGCTGAAAAATCTTTCCGCACTGACGCTGCGGGAGGCACGAACACAGGCATTTTCCGATGCTTTTTACCTCATCATGATCGGTTTTTTGATTGCCGCGCTGCTGGTTCCCTTAATGAAAAAGCCGCCGGCACACTGATATTACAGGAGAGTTGATTATGGGCGTTTCAGCTAAACGCATTGTCGTGACCGGGATGGGGATTGTCAGCCCTCTGGGCTGCGGCGTACAGCACGTCTGGCAGTCGCTGCTGGCAGGTAAGTCAGGTATTACCAGGCTTAGCGAGCAGATGGTCGAAGACATTCCCTGCAAAGTGGCCGGGCAGGTTCCGTCCATCGAACGCGATCCGCTGCACGGCTTCGATCCGCAGGCGACCATCCCGGCCAAGGAACGCAAAAAGATGGATCGCTTTATCGAATTTGCGCTGGTTGCCGCGCGTGAGGCGCTAACGCAGGCCGGGTGGTCGCCTGCATCAGCGGCAGAACAAGATCGCACCGCAACGGTAATCGCCACCGGGATCGGCGGGTTCAGCGAGATCGCCCATGCGATACATACAACGGACCAACGCGGGCCGCGTCGCCTGTCTCCGTTCACCATCCCCTCTTTTCTTGCCAACCTGGCCGCCGGACATGTGTCTATCGCCCACGGTTTCCGTGGCCCCATCGGCGCGCCGGTCACCGCCTGCGCGGCAGGCGCGCAGGCCATTGGCGATGCTGCACGGATGATCCGCAGCGGCGAGGCGGATATCGCCCTCTGCGGCGGCGCAGAAGCGGCAATTCATCGCGTTAGCCTTGCCGGGTTTGCCGCAGCAAGAGCGCTCTCCAGCGCAGCCAATGATCAGCCGGAAGCGGCTTCCCGCCCCTTTGACCGCGACCGCGATGGTTTTGTGATGGGAGAAGGCGCCGGGCTTATCGTGATTGAATCGCTGGAACACGCGCTGGCGCGCGGCGCCACCCCGCTGGCAGAGCTGGTCGGCTACGGCACCAGCGCCGATGCTTATCACCTGACCGCTGGCCCGGAAGACGGTAACGGCGCGCGTCGGGCCATGGAAATGGCCATTCGTCAGGCGGGGGTGGCAGCAGAAGAGATTGACCATATCAACGCCCACGCCACCTCGACTCAGGTCGGAGACAAAGGCGAACTGGCGGCGATAAAAAGCCTGTTCGCCACGCATCCCGTCGCCATTACGTCAACGAAATCAGCAACCGGCCATCTGTTAGGCGCGGCCGGCGGGATTGAGGCTATTTTCACCATTCAGGCGCTGCGTGACCAGGTGGTACCGCCGACGCTGAACCTGCATCACCCCGATGAAGACGCGGAAGGCCTGAACCTGGTGGCGCGGGTGGCCCGCCCGCAGAAGATGCGTTATGCGCTGTCGAACGGTTTTGGCTTTGGCGGCGTCAACGCCAGCCTGCTGCTGAAACGTTGGGAATAATGGTTCCGCTCCCCTTCTGGCAATCGCCGGCGGGGGAGTTCCATCAAGGCAAAACGCGCATTGATACTCACGGTTTATTTCTGCTTGTTGATGCTTAAGTTTTCCCCGCGTCTTTCTCGAGGGCGTTACCGCCGCGTAGCATCGGCATCGACTGGCGGCGGGCCGTCGCCGGTTTTGGCGGGTACGGCTATGGCAGGAAGCACGTCGCCATAGCCGCCGTGGCGCCCCCTTCCACGCCGATGTCGGCGGGCGCCACCACGCTCCATGCCCTGCTGCAGATGATGACCGTCGCCCCCGGATCCCCAGATGGGCCAGCGCGGTTTTAACCTTTAGTGTGAATCTCAACGCAGGGAACACAGTCCGTTTGCGCAGCCTGTTGGTAAATAATATCGTGGGTGCCGACGCGACCAATTGTTCATCTGCCTTGCTGCCGATTAAAGCATCCACCACTCAGTTGAGGAGCCAGACCATGCCTGATAATCATCCGGACTCACAGCATATACGCTGGCAACAGGAAATGGCGTCACGACGTGGTGAGATCAGGGAGAAAATCAGAGCCTATACCGGACGGCGTGAACAGATTCTTTGCCCCTTTCCCGGCGTGAGCGTTGTGGAATTACACCGCCCGATGCCCCCCTACGCTTGTCTCTACCAGCCCAGCGTGTCGCTGATTCTTCAGGGGGAGAAGCGCGTCAGTCTGGGCGAAAAAACCTATGCCTATAATGAATCCCACTTTCTTCTGACCGCCGTCAATTTGCCGACCGTCGCCGAAGTGATGCAAGCCAGCGCTGAACAACCGTTTATCTCGCTGCTGCTCCAGCTGGACTTATCTCTCGCCCGGGAAGTGATGATCGACATGAAACAGTACGGCAATGACGCGGAATACAGAGATGAGGGAATGTCGCTCGGGCCGGCAGACGGCCCGCTGCTTGATGCGCTGCTACGTTATCTGAACGTCAACGAACATCCTCAGGATAAAGGCTACATGGGTAACCTCATTCAGCGCGAAATACTGTATCGCATTCTCACCAGCCCGGCGGGCAGGACCTTAAGAGAAACCGTATTGACCGGCTCCAGCGGGCAACGGATATCCGTGGCCATGGACTGGCTACGCGATAACTATGCGCAGCCGTTAAAGGTCGAAGCGCTGGCGCGGATTGCCGGTATGGGCGTCTCCACGCTGCACCACCATTTTCGCCGCATGACGAACATGAGCCCACTGCAGTACCAGAAGCAGCTACGGCTTCTTGCAGCCAGACGGTTGTTATTGTCGCAAGATGCGGATGCCTCGACGGCGGCGATAAGCGTAGGGTATGAAAGCGTCAGCCAGTTCCACCGTGAGTACAAGCGTCAGTTTGGTATCACGCCGATCGGCGATAAAGCCCTGTCGCTGGCGGCCGGGACAGGGCGCCCCTACTGAAGATCAGCGTACAGGCTGACACCGGTTCGCCGATGTCAGCCGTCCTTATCAGGCCGACAGCGAGGCCATATCAATCACGAAACGGTACTTCACCTCTCCCCGCTCCATGCGTTCAAATGCCTGGTTAATCTGCTGTATCGGGATGATCTCGCACTCCGGGTAAACCCCTTTCTGCGCGCAGAAATTCAGCATCTCCTGGGTTTGCGCAATGCCGCCGGAAGGTGAGCCGGTAATGCGGCGGCGCCCCAGGATTAGCGGTAAGGTGCTGAAACCCTCCATATTCCCCAGATTGCCAACAATCACCAGCGCCCCTTCGATATCCAGCAATGGCACGTACGCAGAGAGATCGTGCCGGGTGGGGATCGTGTCAATAATCACGTCGAACGAGGAGCCTGCCCGCTGCATATCCTCTGCTGATGTCGACAGTAAAACATGTTTCGCCCCCAGCTCATGCGCCTCCTGAGCTTTTGCCGCGCTACGGGTAATCACGGTGACCGTAGCGCCCAGCGCCTCTGCCAGACGTACGGCAAGATGTCCCAGGCCACCGATGCCAATCACCCCGACGCGTGAGCCCGGCCCCACATTCCAGGTGCGCAGCGGGGAGTAAACGGTAATACCGGCGCACAGGAGCGGCGCGGCGCGGGAAGGATCGAGCGCTTCCGGCAGATTTAAGACAAACTCTTCTCGTACCACGATATGTTTCGCATAGCCGCCATAGGTTATCTCACCTGAAATGCGATCGCGGCCGTTGTAGGTCACCGTCGGAAATTCTCGGCACATTTGCTCTTCGTGTCGACGGCACTGATCGCACTCCTGGCAGCTGTCGACTATCGTCCCGACGGCCACCATTTGCCCGACCTGATAGCGGCTCACTTCACTGCCAACCTCAGTCACCCGGCCAATAATTTCGTGCCCGGGAACGCAGGGGTAAACGGTCGCCCCCCACTCTTTCCAGTCATCCCGGGTTTGATGCAGATCGCTGTGGCACACCCCGGACCACAGGATCTCAATCGCCACATCATTCCTGCGCAAGGCGCGTCGTTCAAAGCTGAAGGGAACCAGCGGAGTGGTGGCATTAAGTGCGGCATAACCCATCGTTTTCATAGCTGCTCCTGTTGTGCATTAACCTTGCTGAACTGTAGCGGCCAGATGCACAACCCGGTGAGCCCGATCCTGCCTGATGACTGCCTATTACTCTTGAGCCGTGAATATCCGTTCGCGGGAAGATATCGCCGGGCTTATCTCCTGCGACGATATGCAGGGACCTGGCTGAATAGCGCCGTTGGCGGGCGCGTATGGCGCTTCACGCGCAATGTGGCCGGGAACATCGCAGGGAATAAGAGCGGGAAGAAAGGCGCTGGCCGAGTGGCTTTTTTTAACCCCACTCAATGGTAACGGGCGCTGTGAACTCATTTGATCCTCCGCCTGAAAGCCATCCCAAGTGAATGATTCACTCGCTCGAGAACCAGCCTGTCACCTCAGGCTCATCGTTTTCATTCCCTGCTCCGGATCAGGTCTATGAATTCCATTCATAGCGCCTATTTAATCAGCGTAATTATCTTTAACCGCATCTTCGTTAATCTGGGGATATCGGCTGAAGACACAATATGAAATACAGCAGGAAAGTAGCTACCGCTGATGAGAGTACCCCAGCCTGCGCGGCTGGGGCGTCATCGGAAGCTAACTAAATATGCTTATCGAAGAAGACGTCTAATTTTTGCATTGCCTGGTCAACGTATTTAGGCACCCAATACGTTTCAATATGGGTAGCGCCATCGATCAGGAACAGTTCTTTATCCTTCGTACCGCTGGCTTTCGCAAACGCATCTTCAGTCATATAGAGCGTATCGGCTTTTGTACCGGCAATCATCAGCAGCGGTTTATTGATGAGATTGATATGGTCCGTTACGTCAAAGCTCATCAAATCCAGAAGGCTGCTGGTGGTGTATTTAAACGTGGAGTTCGGGTGTGCGTGGGTTTTCCAGTAGTACTCGTAGCCCTGGCGATACAAAGCAAAAGGTAATTTAGCAATCTGTTCATCAGTCAGGTTGGCATCGCCGGAGTAAAGCACTTCGCCTCCGGCTGCTTCCTGAGCGCGAGCGTCAGAAGCCTGCTGAAGCCGCTGCTGGATAGTCTCCAGCTGTGAATCCTGCATACCGTTGCGGCGCACAAGACCTGAATTAAACATGCTGATAGTTGCAATCGATTTGAACCGTTTGTCCGTCTCGGCGGCAACCAGTGAATACCCGCCGCCACCGCAAATGCCAAGCAGGCCAAGGCGGGAAGTATCAACCCCGGGATACTGGCTGATGTAATCCGCCATACCGTGGATATCCTCGATACGATTTGCCGGTTTATCCACGCTGCGAGGCATCCCACCGCTGGCGCCCTGATACGCGGCGTCGGCGGTAATCGTGATGTAGCCCTGCTCAGCGAGACGCTGGGCATACAACCCGGCGACCTGTTCTTTTACACCGCCATTAGGATGCGCGACTACCACGGCAGGGTATTTTTTGGCGGGATCGTAGTTAGCTGGCGTATAGACGTTGGCAGCAATCTGGATGCCGTGCAGATCGTATTTCACCGGATGAATATTGACCTTGCCTTTGACGTTCTCAGTAATGGCACCGTCATAGGCCAGTGTGAATGGATTTTTCTTGTAATCAGCCGCATTGACTGAGGTCACTCCGGCCATTGCCGTGAGTAGCATGGCACTGATAAGCGTGAATTTCATGGTCTCTCCCGATGAGTGTCGGCCTGGTTATACAGACTCGCGAAATTAAATATGCAGCCTCAGGTTAGGGAGAACAGGCTGTCAGCTGCGTGACCGAGAAATAACATTTTTGTCAGGAAGCGGCCGGGATGGGGAAGTGTTCCTGACAGCGCTGTCAGGTAAGCGTCAGCTTTATGTTGGCTAGCAAGGAGCAGAATGATCTCGCTTAAAGGAGATTCATGTTCAATTTTCTGAGAAACGGAGCGATCAATGAAAAGCCAGAATGCCCCAACAATGCCAGAGCGGCGCAAGCTATTAGTCGCCGGGGCGGGTATTGCCGCCGCCTCGCTGATTCCCCACGTATCGGCGGCGAGCCAATCCTCTCAGATCGATTCATCCAGACAATCCAGCCAACGCAATGCTGCTCCGGGTAAGCGTAAGCTCGGGAAGCTGGAAGTTTCTGCCGTCGGTCTGGGCGTGCAGAACATGAGTCGCAAATACGACACGTCCGTTCCCTGGCGTCCCGAGATGGTCAATGTTATCCACCGGGCATTTGATGAAGGTGTGACGTTCTTCGATGCCGCCGAAGCCTACGGCCCGTTTGAAGTCGAAAAAATTCTCGGAGAAGGCGTCGCCCCGTTCAGGGACAAAATCGTTATCGCCACCAAGTTTGGCTGGAACATTGACCAGCAGACGGGTAAGCGTCTGCCGGGCCTTAACAGCAGGCCGGAGCATATCAGGCAGGTCGTCGACAATATGCTCAAACGCCTGCGTACCGATCGCATCGACTTACTGTATCAACACCGTGTTGATCCGCAGATCCCGATCGAAGATGTCGCCGGTGTGGTGAAAGATTTAATGGATCAAGGAAAAGTCCTGCACTGGGGTCTGTCTGAAATGGGTATCAACACGTTGAGACGCGCCCACGCAGCATTACCCGTGACCGCCGTACAAAGTGAATACTCCATGCTCTGGCGCGGCCCTGAGAAACAGGTGCTTCCGGTGTGTGAAGAGCTGGGCATTGGGTTCGTGCCATGGAGTCCACTCGGCGTGCAATTTTTAACCGGCTGGATTGATGAGAATACCCGGTTCGCTACCGGTGATTTCCGCGCGACAGAAACGCGCTTCTCGCCTGATAACCTGCCACACAACTTACAACTGGTTGAACTACTGAAATCCTGGGCAATAAGAAAAAATGCCGCGCCGGGACAGATTGCGCTGGCATGGCTCCTGGCCCGTAAACCCTGGATAGTTCCCATCCCTGGCACCACCAATAAAGACCATATGCGGCAAAACACAGCGGCTAGCGGCGTGTCGCTGACCGCCACGGAGATGACCGAGCTCACTCGCTCACTGGATACCATCACTATCCAGGGTCAACGTCTGCCGGATGCCGTGCAGGTTTATTCCGATGTTGAAGCACCGTTGCAAAGTTAAGAGGAAATCCCGTTATGCGCCTGTTGTTAGTCGAAGATGAAGAAAAAACGTCAACCTATCTCAACCGTGCGCTGGGTGAGTCCGGATTTACGGTCGATATCTCCGCCGATGGCGCGGAAGGCCTTCATTACGCGCTGGAGTTCGATTATGACGCCATCATTCTTGATGTGATGCTGCCGGGGATGGATGGCTACCGGGTACTCGAGGGGGTGCGAGCCGTCAAACAGACGCCGGTGCTGATGCTCTCGGCACGGGGATCGGTCGACGAACGGGTCAAAGGGCTTCGCCTTGGCGCTGATGATTATCTCCCGAAACCCTTTTCGCTTATTGAACTGGTGGCGCGTATTCAGGCCCTGGTGCGGCGCCGGGCTGTGGATGGCGCAGACATCACCCAGTTGCACATTCACGATCTACATCTCGACTTACTGGCTCGCCGGGTATTTCGCGCCGGAACGCGACTGGAACTGACCGCGAAAGAGTTTTCCCTGTTGAGCCTTCTCTCCCGCCATCAGGGAGAAATTCTGTCAAAGATGATGATTGCTGAGCAGATATGGGACATGAATTTTGACAGCGATGCCAACGTGGTTGAAGTCGCCATTAAACGTCTGCGCGCCAAAGTGGATGCCCCGTTCGACATTAAGCTGCTTCATACCGTCCGTGGCATGGGGTACGTCCTTGAAGTCCGCGCTGAATAAATGAAGGGGATAAGCATGCTTAAGCGCTCCATCTCAGTCCACCTGGCGCTGATGTTTGCCCTGTCCGCGCTGCTGATTGTTTCCGTTATCGGTATCCTGCTAAGAAGCTCCCTGCATGACTCTCTGCAAAAGCAGATGCACAATGAGCTGTTGTTCCGGGAATCATTGATGAGTCCATGGATCACCGCCCGCACCTCGGCTGACGGCTGGTCGACGCTGGCCAGTAAATTTACTCTGTTAACCAATTCTGAAGGTGAGCGCGTTCGCTACTGGATAGTGAGCGATGACCCGCGCTTTAGTATAGGGGGAACGCCGCCGCTGGGAGTGCAGTGGCCCGTTTTACAAGAGGGGTTTAATCGCGTGCCCGGCGCATCGGAAGGCGCATGCTCGCTGTTCCTGTTAGTCAAAACCATCCCCGCCAACGGTGAAAGGCCGGAGCTGCGCTACGTGGTTGCCATCGACTCCACGCCGTATATGGGCACTCTGAATGCCTTCACGCGTACGCTGCTGATTATTGCCGCCCTGGGCGTAGCGATCGTCGCCCTGCTGGGATATGTCGTTTCAAGGATTGGTCTGCGCCCGGTGGGGATGCTCAGTAAACAGGCACAACATCTCGCGCCGGTGGACCATGGCCAACGCCTGAATACCCGCGCATTGCCCGAAGAGCTACAGCAGTTAGCCTCATCTTTTAACGGCGTATTAGCGCGTCAGGAAGTCGCCTGGCGACAGCTTGAAAGCTTTAACGCCGATGTCGCCCATGAACTCCGCACACCGCTGACGAACCTGATTGGTCAGACGCAACTGGGTCTCTCACGCCGACGCTCGCCTGATGAGCTGGAAGAGTTACTGGGTTCAAATCTCGAGGAGCTGGAGCGAATGACGTCGATCGTGAACGACATGCTGTTCCTGTCCCATGCCCATGCGGGTGAACATGCTTCCCAGCTTACGCAGGTGTCCCTGCGAGAAGAAACCCTGAAAACCGCGGAGTATGTTGAGCCCTCTTTTGCAGAAAAACAGCTTTCTCTGGATGTTGAGGGCGATGTCACCGCGCACATCGACCGGCGGCTGTTCCACCGCTCGCTGGCCAATTTACTGGAAAACAGCGCAAGACACTCCCCCTCCACTAGCACGGTTACGGTGCGCCTAAGCGAAAAAAACAATCAAGCCTGTGTGGCAGTTTCTAACCCTGGCGATGCGATAGCACCAGAGCACTTACATCGGCTTTTTGAACGGTTTTATCGTGTCGACACCTCCCGGGCCAGGAGTGATACCCATCATGGGCTGGGCCTGTCGATCGTGCGTGCCGTTGCCATTATGCACCGGGGAGATGTCTTTGCCCGCAGTGAAGGTGGCATCAATACCTTTGGGCTGACGTTTGCTAAACAGCCTGACGCTATCCGAACAGAGGGACTGATTTCAGAGACAAAATCGGGACGCCAACGCGCTAAACCTGCTGACGAAATTGTCAGAGAGCCGTCAGTCTGATGTCAGGCTACTTGCGCCAGAATCACCGCTCAGACTCACCACTGCTGATTGAAGGAAGGAAACAGTGAGAATAAACAAGTTATTTAGCGGGTTTCTGGCGATAATTGTCACGGGGCTTCTGGGACAGCCCGCGTTCGCAGCAGAGAATTCATCCGCTCAGTCCCGCACGCTGATTATCTACTTTTCACAACCCGAGGAAATGAAACCTGATGCGGCGGATGGTTTTTCCGGGGCCAGCGTATTACAAAAAAATACCCCAGAGACCGGCAGCACGCAGTTTATTGCGCAGTTGGTTCAGAAACAGACTCACGGCGACCTGTTTCGCCTTGAAACAACCAGCGCCTACCCTCGCCAACATGATGCGCTTTTACGCGTTGCCGAAAAGGAGCAGCAAACTCAAGCCAGGCCCGCGCTAAAAACGCCGCTCCCCGCTCTCAGCGATTACGACACCATTTACGTCGGCTATCCCATCTGGTGGTATACCATGCCAATGGTGATATATAGCCTTTTTGAGCAAAATGATTTTGCCGGTAAAACGGTCATCCCCTTTACCACCCATGGTGGCAGCCGGTTAGCCGACTCCCTACGAGAAATTGCCCGCATGCAGCCGCAGGCCAAATTAGTCACTCGCGCGCTCTCGATCTCGCGCAACGATATTTCAGATCCTGACGTACCCGCGCAAGTTGAGCAATGGGTAAAACAAGTCCAGCCGCAGCGTTAAGCCATCGACATGAAGAAAATTTATATTTTTCAGGTGATGCAGGATACGCTAATGACGTTACTTCTGCTGGTGCTGATGGGGTTTCATCTTCAGGATGAAATCGTGCATGAATGGGCGGGGATTATTTTTTCACTGCTCATCATATTGCATTTATACCTTAACAGACATCGCTTGTGGTCATTGTCGGCGAAAATGCCTTTAACCATGCGGATAATTAACAGAGTCATTAATGCTGTGACATTCGCTGTTATCCTGACCGCTATTGTCTCTGGCATGATGCTGTCACGACATATCCTTCTGGACCTGCCGTTCCACAACCCGGCAAGCTGGGTCAGAAAAGTACACATGACGTCGGTCCACTGGGGAATGCTCATTCTGGCGCTGCATATCGGGTTGCACTGGAAAATGCTGGCAACCTTTTTCTGTCGGATCCTGAACATCGCCGACGACTCACGCTTTGCAAATGTCATTATGCCGGGGATTTTTTCGCTCATCGCACTACTGGGTTTATACTGGCTTCTGAATCTGAACTATCTCGACTATTTGTTGATGAAGGTTGATTTCTACTTTTTCGATTACGACGAATCCCCCCTTCTGTTTTATTTACGCTATCTGGCTATTATTATTTTATTTTCATTAATGACACGCTTTTTGCTTTGGTGCCTTATTTTTAGACAGTACAAAGCGCTGTCACCATAATTGGGGTTAACTGACAGAATTGTCAGGGGGTCGTCAGCCTGACGACATGTCACCCTTATTACAATCATTGCAGGCCATCCCCCTCATTGTAGATAAGGACGCTTTGCATGATCGGACATTTACGTTACCTCGGGCTGTTACTGCCCCTCTTCACCTTTTCATCCTCGGCAGCGGAGCAAAATCCCGCTGTCCAAATCGCCCCCGCCGGAAGCCAGAATGCGGTGTATGGGCCAGCGGAGAATTTTACCGGTCGCGTCAGGGTTGATCCTCTTTTCAAATCTGATAACGAAATGAGCGTTTCCGGGGCTTATGTCACCTTTGAACCGGGAGCCCGCTCCGCCTGGCATACGCATCCGGCAGGTCAGCGGCTGATCGTGACCTCGGGTGTTGGGCTCACCCAACAAGCAGGTCAGCCGGTACAGGTCATCCGTACGGGTGACGTTGTCTCTTGCCCGGCGGGCGTTAAACACTGGCACGGGGCTGCCCCTGGCAGTGCAATGACGCATCTGGCGATTACCGGGATTGTGGATGGCAAAAGCGTTAACTGGATGGAGAAAGTGACAGATGAACAATACCACGCCCATTAAGGCATTAACGGCAGCGCTACTGCTGACCTTTGGTTTTGGTCTCACGGCACATGCTGCGCCCGTCAATAAAGGAGCCTCAGAAATGAACCAGCCATCAACCGTTTCAGATACGCTGTCAGCTCGCCAGCAGGCCATCCCGTTGATCGCGGCATCGATGGCCAGCAGTCAGATGGACAAGCTGAATGCGGCACTGAATCAGGGGCTTGACGCCGGGCTCACGATAAACGAAGCCAAAGAGATTCTCGTCCAGCTCTATGCCTACACCGGCTTCCCTCGTAGCCTGAATGCACTTAGCGAACTGATGAAAGTCGTCGAAGCACGCAAACAACGTGGCATCGAAGACGTTGAGGGTAAAGAGCCTGTCGCCCCCGTCCCCACCGGGGTGGAACTTCGCCGGGTCGGGACCGCGAACCAGACCAAAATCTCAGGCGCGCCCGTCCAGGGGCCGCTGTTTGATTTTGCGCCGGTCATTAATCAGTTTCTGCAAACGCATCTGTTCGGCGACATTTTCGCCCGCGATAACCTCGACTGGCAGAGCCGCGAGCTGGCAACGGTTGGCGCATTAGCGGCCACGCCGGGCGTTGAAGCCCAGCTGCTATCGCATACGCGAGCCAGCATGCGGGTCGGCCTGACCGCCGCGCAGCTGCGCCAGCTGGCACAGGTTCTGCGTGAGCATGGCGAAAGTGATGCAGCTACGCGAGCGGAAAAGGCGCTGCAACAGGCGCTCGCAAACCATTAGGAGTTGGCTATGGAGCATGATCCCCACCGCAGAATGTTAATCACCGCACTTGCCGGGCTGACGCTGGCGAACGTCTCCCTGGCATCGGCAGCCACCGGAAACGCGAACGTGCAGGGTAAAAGCCGTGTTCTGGTGGCGTACTTTTCCCGCAGCGGAAATACACGGGTGATTGCCGGCGTCATTCACCGCAACCTGAATACCGATCTGTTTGAAATTGAACCGGCTACGCCTTATCCGGAAGACTATTTCCAGACCGTGGAACAGGCGAAAAATGAGCGTGAGCGAGGCGTAAAACCCGCCTTAAAAAATCGCGTCGCAGATATCTCACGCTATCAGACCGTGTACTTAGGTTTTCCCATCTGGGGGACCAGCGTGCCGCCTGTAGTGCAGGCATTTCTCAGCAGCCATAACCTTGCGGGCAAATTACTGATCCCCTTCATTACTCACGGCGGCTACGGTAAAGGAGACAGCGACGACATCCTTACCAGCCTGGCCCCAACAGCCCGTCGGGAAAAACCGCTGGTCATTGAATGCGACCAGGAGCGAAGAACCACAGAAACGGTCAACAGCTGGTTAGAAACCCTACGCGGCTAATCGTCCGCATTTATGAGTCGGACAAATAGGGGCAATCAAGGCTGCTAAATAATTCACTCCGGCCATTCAGATATGATTGAACGGCAAACATAACAGAGGATGTCATTTTGAAGACAATCTTAAAAACGCTGGCCATCTGCGTGATGGCGGGTGGCCTGATGGCTCAGTCGGTATACGCCGAGCCGCTGGTCATTCAGGAACAGGGAAGCTTTTCTGCTGGTGGCACTATCATCACCGCACCAGGAACATTTGATGCAAAAAAGCCGCTGGATTCAGCTGGCCAAACCTATCATGGCGATCATGCCTCAGTGTTCTACCAAATCCCGGAGAATCCGCATAAATACCCTATCGTCATGCTGCACGGCGCAGGTCAGTTCTCCCGTACCTGGGAAAGTACCCCGGATGGTCGCGAAGGGTTCCAGAACATCTTTCTGCGTCGCGGGTTCTCAACTTATCTTGTCGATCAGCCACGCCGGGGCAGCGCCGGACGCACTACGGTAGAAGGTACTGTTACGCCTAAACCGGATGAACAGATGTGGTTCAACCAGTTCCGCGTTGGCGTGTGGCCAGAGTATTTTAAGGGCGTTCAGTTCTCTCACGACAAAGAAGCACTGAATCAGTATTTCCGTCAGATGACCCCAAATACCGGGCCGTTTGATATCAATGTTATCTCTGATGCGATGTCAGCCGTCGTGTATAAATCCGGCCCGGCAATCCTCTTCACCCACTCTCAGGGCGGCGGACCTGGCTGGTACACGGCGATGAAAAACAACAAGGTCAAAGCCATTGTCGCTTTTGAGCCTGGCAGCAGCTTTGTCTTCCCTGAAAAAGAACTCCCAGCCCCTATGCCAAGCGCGTTCGACACGCTGAAGGGTGAGCCGGTGCCGATGGAGCAGTTTATGGCTCTGACCAAAATCCCGATTCTGATTATTTACGGCGATAACATACCGGATAAACCTGTCGCCATGCCCGCGCAGGACAGCTGGCGCGTACGCCTGGCGATGGCTCGTGAGTGGCGTGACGTGGTGAACAAGCATGGCGGGGATGTCACTGTGACGCATCTGCCTGAGACAGGTATCAAAGGTAATACCCACTTCCCGTTCTCTGACCTCAACAATGTGCAGATTGCTGATTTAGTGAGTCAGTTCCTGAAGGAAAAAGATCTGCAATAACAAGAGGGGGTATTGAGCCTTTATTATTGAGGGCTCAATACACACATCAGAATTAAAAAATGGACGACTTTTGGTGGAAAGGTGTTGAACGTGACGGCCGACCTTGAGCAAAGAGCGGGCTTTCAGATTGTCATTGAACAGCAAATGAGAAGTGGGATGGTGACTCAGCAGCCCGGCGTTGCCGGCATCTCATACGCTCAGTTCAGCAATAGCCAACTCAGCAATTTCAACCTGGACTGATATACGATCATTGCATTCGAGCGACCATGCCGCTGAGAGCCCGCACCATGCAATTATCCACTGCAGAAGTCGCTCTCTATTGATTCCCGACATCTCAGTGACGATCTCAAGTCGCTGTTTAAAAATACCCGGTACTCTTGCAACATAATGCTCAGGATTACCAAGATCCGGATTGGTGAAAATATTAGCAAAGTCGAATCCTCGTTCGCCTTGTAGCCCTTTGGGATCAATGGCCAGCCAACCAGATGATGCGAAATCAAGCACGTTATCGTGATGCAAGTCACCATGTAATACAACGACGTCTTGCGCAGAGGAGAGCAGTTCCTGGGAGATCTCTGCGCACTGCGCCAGAATACCTCCATGCGCAAGGGCTGCGGGTTTTAGCGAAGAAAACCAGCGATGGAGAGGTGTAAGGTTTGGCAAGGGTTTATCTGACTTGCGGTGAAGCCTGTTCGCAGTTGCACACAAAATATGACAGGCTTCATTGTCTTGACCATTTCTGGACATCGTTGACAGTGCTGCCGTTCCCGTAGCGCGAGCGAGTAGAATAGCTTCTTTTTCATAAGCAAGAACCTGCGCTGCACCGTTACCTTCCCACCATGCCATCAGTGAGTTCCCGGTTTGCTCATCCGCATCATCAGTCACTTTCAGCATAGCCTTAATACCCTGCGTTGCTGTTTTTACCGGGAGCAAGGTTGATGTATGCGTTATAAATTTCTCGCCATCCGGAATGAGTAACCAACGATTTAACCAAAAACTTAACGTGTCTGTATCCATCGATATTCCTTTAAAATCCTTATTGCCGCCGGGCGTACTGAGGCATACATCCGAACTATATTAACCTATGGATCCCGATATTCCCTGAAGTTGTACTGTGGATTGAGAACGTCCATTTCTGGCACAAAGCAGGGACCTGGCAAGCTGCTGTATCAGAACGGTTGCTCACGCTCTATTTATCGCGGCTGGAGTCACGCAAACCGCTCTTCCACAATGCCCGCCGTCAGGACGGTTAAAAACTTTTAAGGCATAATAGAAACGCTGGCGGATAACCCTGCCACCAGTTCAATTCCCTCCGGTATCTTATCTAACTGGATACGTACAGGTACTCGCTGCGCAAGTCGTACCCAGCTGAAGGTGGGATTGACATCCGGCAGCCCAAGCCCGCCCGTCTCGTCATTGCTATCATCGATTCCCCGGCCGATACTCTCCACATGCCCCGTGATGGGCGGCTCGAACCCCATCAGCGAAATTTGTGCGGCGTTCCCGATACGAATATGACGCAGTTTGGTCTCTTCAAAATAACCCACCACCCAGAAACTGTGCGCATCGACAACGGCGACCTTTGTCTCTCCCACCGTGGCGTAGTCGCCTGGGCGAAGTCGAAGATGCGTGACGTAGCCGGCAACCGGTGCGCGCACGGTAGCATGAGATAAATTAAGCTGCGCCAGTTCCAGCGCAGCCAGCGCCCCCTGATAATTGGCCGCCGCGACGCGTGCTGCACTGCCTGTTTGCTGGATGTCCTCGCCGGAGATGACCCCTTTAATGAGCGCTCGTCGCCTGGCCGCATCCTGGCGCATCAGCATCTCATGACGTTTTGCTTCAACATCGGCCTGCGCGCTGAGCACGGCCAGCGTCAGCCAGCGCGGGTCGATAGCATAAAGCACGTCGCCCTGGTTAACCCACTGATTATCCCGGACAGCCACGCGGCTCACCGGCCCGGAAACATCCGGCGCAATCTGCACCACATCTGCCCTAACCCGTCCATCGCGAGTCCAGGGCGTCTGCGCATACTGTTTCCAGAAAATAAACGCCACGCAAGTCGCCACCGCCACTGCGATTAACGTCAGCGCGTAACGACCGAGCAAACAGAGTAAAGGTTTCATGCGAATAACCCCAGTGTGGTCAGGCCCTGCAAAAGCAGGAAAAAGGTCACGATATAGGTTGAGACATCAAGCAACGGGCGTAAGGGCAAACGCCGGTAAAGTCTGCTGAACGAAAAAAGCGGCACGAGTAACAGCGTACAGACCAGAGCGATAAGCGCGGTCAGCAGCAGCCCGGGGATAAAAACACCGCCGATATTGATGTCATTTATCATGAGTAGGTTCCTTGTTCTGTGTCCGTAGCGCGCAGTGCAGATCAACCAGCCGGTCGACAAACTGGCATGACTGTTCATTTGTCGCGGGCAAGCAGAGAGCTGCCATTACGGCAAGACGCTCGCGTAAGACGGCGGTTTTCGTTGTACCGGTCAGATGATAAAGCACCTCGTTGATCTCGCTGCCTGCGGGCGTATCGCAACGGCGCAAGCGCATCACACAGAGACCAATGCGCAGAAAGTGTACCAGGCTCTCAAGCGCCCGTGCGGATGACGGCCCGCTGCGCGGCAAGCGTGGCAGCAACAGCGCGGCCCGGTCGATCATCAGATTGGTCCAGTGCGTTTCATCGCCTTTAAACACGCCGTTCACGCTGCGGCGAATATCGCGTTGGCAAAGTTTTAGCAGACGGTTTATCGCCGCGTCCGCCTGTACGGTTTGCAGCAGACTCATGCCGATAACCGCAAAGCCGGTCGCGAAAAACAGAGCGATAGCGGTGTTGGCCGCGTCGGCGAAGTCGCCGCTGTAGCGTGCGCCCAGCTCGCATAGCACAGGCAGCGTCAGGGTAATCCCCATCGCCATAAAAGTCGTGGGCGGCCGCGCCTGCAGTGACCCGGCAAGCAGATAGACCGGGGCAAGCGCCGCCACCAGCACCGGGAAATCGCTGAGCGGGGGAAGCAGCGCGAAGCTGTAGATAAGGCTTATCAATACGCCCCAGACGGAACCGATAATGTATTTGACAATATGCGGGGCCGGCGTATCGAAACTGCCAAACAGCGTGCAGCAAACCCCAAGAATCGAGACCGCCGTGCCGCCATCGGGCCAGGCGGAGTAAATCCATAGCAGACAGCCGCCCAGAATGATGACAAAAGCGCCCAGCGCCGTTCGGGCGGCACTGAGGGCATCGCGATGGAAAACATACCCTTTCGCCGCATGATCTTCTGCCTGAATGGGGGCGGATTTGGCGTGATGGATGGCATCCGAAAGACGCTCACACTGTTGCAGGAGGGTCATCAACTCAACGATATAGCGTAAGAAATTCACCCGCAGCGCCTCCTCAAACGTCAGTGCCTGCGCAGCGTGCCGCTGTGCTAACTGCGCGCTGCGTTGTTGAAGCGCATCCGCTGTTTTTTTGCGTTTCCCGGTATTGTCACAGGTCAGCCAGGCCTGAACATCATCCAGCAGCGTCTGTATATCGGCGGGCATCTCCGCGATCGCCTGTAAACGATCGCATAATTCGCCGTTGACAATAACTAACCGCGCCAGCCTGTCATGGAGCGCTTTCCTGGCCTGGCGGACCGGAACCGAAAGCGCAAAATCATACGGGATGTGGTGGCTGACGCCCTGCAGGAACTGTAGCGCCAGCGCCAGATGCAGCGGTTCTGACTGCGCGTTGGACTTGCCCGCCAGAGTGTCGGCAATCCGCTGACGCGTGGCCTGCAGCGTCTGCGCTAATTTGCTGTTAAACAGCCCTGATATCCGGGTAGGCAAAATATACCGGTGAATCAGCGCGGCGCAGACGATGCCGATGGTGATCTCCTGTAGCCGAATGATGGCGATGTTAAACACCGTGCCGGGGTCAGAGACGGCAGGAAAACCAATCAGGCTTGCGGTATAACCGGCCAGTACAAAGGCATAGGCGCGGGGCGTGCGTTCAAGCAGGGATAAATAGAGGCAGAAGCTGATCCAGCCTGCCAGAATCACGCTGCATAAAATCGGCGTATTCACAAACGTGGGCACAATCAACACCGTGGCCCCCGCGCCGGCCACGGTCCCTGCCAGGCGATATAGACTCCTGCTCAAAGACGCGCCCACCGAGGTTTGCGAAACGATATAGACGGTGATGATGGCCCATGAGGGCCGTTCAAGGCCAATCGCCAGGGCAATGTAATACGCGAGCATCGCGGCGACAAAACTCCTGACGGAATAGAGCAGCGCATGGGCGTCGCTCAGTAGCGCGGGTGAGGCTATGCGGCCTGACCAACGGCTTATCGCGTGCAAAGCACGACTATGATGGGGAGTGAATTTTCTCATGCCGGGAATTATTCCCGCTTTGCGCTTGTCCTTAAATACTCTATTCTGTCAAAAAATACCTAAATGTTGCCAATGAGATGCCATCCAGACTTGCCCATACCCTGTTTGATCCCGATAGCACGCCGAGCCCGGCCGTCGCGCGGCATATTGATTTCGTTGATTATGCAGCAGAAGTGCCGGTTCATACGCACCGCAAGGGGCAACTGATTGTTGCCCTGTATGGGGCAGTGATTTGTCGCGCGGAAAACGATATCTGGATAGTGCCGCCGGATTGCGCGGTGTGGATCCCCGGCGGGATCCCCCATAGCGCCAAAGCGACCTGGAATGCGCATCTCAACTATTTGTTTATTGAACCCGGCGCCGCCGCGCTGCCGGAAAAATGTTGCACGCTGGCAATTTCTCCGCTGATTAAACAGTTAGTTGACCGCTTAACGAATGAGGGGGTTGATTACGTAGCGGAGAGCCATGCTGGCAGGCTGATCAGAGTGACGCTCGATGAACTGGCCACCATGCCGCAGCAGCAATTGAGTCTGCCGGTTTCGGCACACCCTAAGATCCGCGCCATGGCTGATGCGCTGGTCAGCCACCCGGAGGATCGCAGCACGTTTAAAGCCTGGGCGAAACGGCTGGCGCTCAGCGAGCGTTCATTAGCACGCCTGATGCTGCGCGAAACCGGGCTGACCTTCGGGCGCTGGCGTCAGCAACTGCATTTGATTATTGCCCTTCGGGAGCTGGCAAGTGGGGTATCGGTGCAAAACGTCGCGGCTAATCTGGGGTATGAGTCGGTAAATGCGTTTATCACCATGTTCAGAAAAACGATGGGTAGCACGCCCGCGCACTATTTTGCCGGTCGAAGAACGGCAGCTCCCTGAGTGACGCGCAGGCTGGATACGGCGGTGCCATGTCCGCGTCTGGCACGGAGCGGACGAGCTGGCTGGGCTGGAGGTCCGCTATGAGCGGTGAGTTCAACGGGTCGATGCAACGCCATCCTTAATCGAAGGGGGACGTTGCCATGAAACGAAAGAAGATGCATCAGGACTGGTCGCCGGAACAAATCGCCGGTTGGCTGAAACGCTGTTATCCGGATAATCAGGAAATGCATGTGTCACACGAAACGATATATAAAACGCTTTTTATACAAACCCGAGGGCATTAAAAAAGAACTGCAGCAATGCCTCAGAAGCGAAAGAGTCGTCGTAGATCCAGAACATTATCGCTAAAAGGGAAAGGATTAGGGGCAATCCCGGATACAATCTCTATCAGCGAAAGGCCACCTGAAGCCGCTGACAGAGCCATACCAGGTCACTGGGAAGGTGATGATCCAAGGCTCTAGATCGATAAAGACCCCGGCACGCAGAACCCACTCGATGATAAAGGCCAGTGAATTTTGAATAAAAATTAACGGCTAAATCGACGCCCCATGACTTTTATAATCAAGGTGTTTTTATCTTCGGAACCTATTAACTCCAGCCTTGTTTACTACGACGGAGATAAGGTAATACGGATAATAAAGCCAGAGCCGCTAATACCATTCCAATCCATAATGCTGAACGCAAACCGAATCCAGATGAAATTGCCATTCCACCTAAATAAGAACCGCCACCTAATCCAATATTAATAATGGAAGTATGAACAGCATTAACCATGGGTCCTGGATGTGCCACACTGACAATTCTTGCCATCATTGCCGGATTCATTGGCACGCCTGACAAACCGATGAGTATGACAGCCAGAATAGCAATAACCTGATATTGAACAAATAGTGCCATGCCGAGCAAAGAAATACTCAGTATTGTTAAGCCGACAACCATAACAGCTAAACTATGGCGATATGCAAGACGTCCCGTTACCATATTACCGATGATATTGGCTAGTCCATAAAGCATCAGAATGAAGGGAACCGTCTGCATTGTAAATTCACTGACATCAGTCAACACGGGAACAAAATAACTGAATGCCGCAAAACTTGCACCCAAAATCAAACAGCTGGTTGCACAGGCTTTCCAATAGGCTTTATTTTTAAATGCCTTAATCTCTTCCGCCATCTTGATAGCACCGCCGCCGCTCATATGTGGCAATAAGCGTACTAATGCTAACTGGCATATGAAAACCAGGACCGCGACCAGCCCAAAACTCATTTTCCAGCCCCAGTGCTGGTCAATGATTGTCGCGATAGGTACACCAAAGACATTGGATACCATAAAACCTGCTATCACTATTGATGCGGCACGAGGGCGATTTTCTACAGAGACAAGAGCCATACTTGTCGCGAGCGAAAGACTTAAACACCCTGCACACAAAATACCTGTCACGATTCGAATAGCAACTAACACATTGTAATCTGAAACAAAGATGCTTAATCCTTGTACGATAACATATAACCCTAACAGCCATAATAACGTTGAACGATAGGGTGCTTTAAACTTAAGAAAGGCGTAGGTTAATACCGGGCCACCTAGCATTACACCGAATGCATAATATGAAATCAAATGCCCGACTTCGCCGACTGTAACACCAAATGCTTCAGATAGCGTGGTCATCATACCCGCCACCATTAACTCTGCTGTACCTAATGAAAAAATGGCTAACCCTAAAATATATACGACTAATGGCATAGTTTTTTATTCTCTCCTTGTATTGGAACGATCGTTACAAAAATAAGTGCAAGTAAACAATGAACTTTTACGCTTAAATTTATAAATTGATTAACAGACCAGCGACGACATCTTCGAGGATTTTTCTATCTGAAATGTTTTTATTCAGTACACGTAAACCGTAATAGCCTGCCATAAAGCCTCTCGCCATTTCGACGGCTGATGCTTTATTGTTTAGTTCACCGCTTCGTTGACCTTCGATGAATACCGCCACCAGCGTTTGTTCTAAATGCTGACGATATTCATTATTCAGGTTCGCAACGGCTTCATCTTTACTGCCCATCTCCAGGGCTGAAAATAAGACCATCGCATCATGCTGCTCTGGCTGAGAAAGATCTTCGGCAATACCCCAGAGCAGAAGGGTATGCAATCGCTCTTTTACCGGACCTGGTTGTGTGAGTATTGTTAACTGTGCTGACATAGTTTGTTCGTGGCTGCGCAACAAAGCTTGCTCGTACAGGGCTTGCTTGCTTCCAAAGGCATTGTATAGGCTTCCCCGCCCTAATCCCGTACCATTGCATAAATCTTGCGCAGAGGTGCCTGCATAACCATTGGCGCTGAAAACAGCGACGGCAGCATCAATGACATCCTGATCTTCGAACTTTCGTGGACGACCTGGAAAGGTTGGTTTTTCAGCACTCATAGGGATGTGGGACTTGAAATGAGTTGAGGCGGCATAGTATTGATTATGGAACGATCAGTCAAATAATTTTCATAAAAAAATCAGCAGTGATGCGCCGACAGCTTTTTTTATGAATTGCCATGCGTTTCTGTAGAGGAACGTGTGGATTTTATCCTTTCCAGGATAGTACGTTGATAAAACGGCAACTACGCGTAATGGTTAATTTTCACACCTGAATCTGCCGTATTCTAGTGAACATACAACTTCCGCTCCTGGCTCGAAGCAGACTGACTTTAGGTGCATGGTGGCCGCTTCGAGCAAGAAACGGACCTTTGTCATCCTGGCGTAAAATTCGCCACGTGGTCAGATGATAGCAATACCTCTTTCTGAGGGTTGTCATGAAAAGTTTTGCACGTTCGGTTTTCTACAGGCCCGGCAGCCTGCCGGTCCAATAGAGGGATTATTTCAGTTCCAGTACTCTTATCACCCCGGCAATATCCGCAATATCCCCCGCCGACAGTGGCTGAAGAGGTCGAGGCAAACAATCCGTGTCAGTCAGCCCAAGCACGCCTGCGGCGGCGGCAATAACCCGGATACTTCCTCTATGTTTACGGAAAAGCGCCCACAAAGGCTCAAGGCGGGTTGTCAGGGCCGTGACGCGCTCATGCTCGTTCGCCGCCGCGGCTTCAGTGATTTGTTTCGCCGTCTCCGGGAACAAACCGCCGCTCACGGAGTACCAGACTTCGCAGCCGGCGTTTAATCCCAGCCCGGCATAAGCATCTCCACTGATACCGATGGTTACGCCAGGGCGCAAATGTTGACGCAACGCCCCTACCCGCTCAGCCGCTGCTGCCGGGCTATCAGGGACGCCCGGGATCTTAAGCGAACGCACACCCTCCAGTGATGAGAGAAGGCCATGCAGTTCATCCGTAAAGGTAAAATGCGTGGTGCCCGGATTATCATAGATGCATACCGGTACCGACACGTGCCGGGTAACGGTCTCAAAGAGTGCGAAGACTTCTTCGTCACGGAGCGACTGGTAGCTAACCGCCGGGAGCAGCAAGGCATCTGCGCCTGCCGCTTGCGCATCGTCTGACAGATGCAGGATGGCATCCGTGCTGACAGCCCCCACACAGACCATGACAGGGATGTCCCCGGCATGCTGTTTTGCCAGAGTCGCTACGCGCTGGCGTTGCTCTCGGGTCAGATACGCATAGCTACCGGTTGACCCCAGGATCCCCATAGAATCAACCCGAGCTTCTGTAAGGCGGGAAAGTATATGACTGAAGCCCTTTTCGTCCACGCCGCTGGCGGTGATTGGGGTTAACGGGAACGCAGACAAGCCGGTAAACATAGTGTTTCTCCTGAATGATATTACTGGCGTTGCTCTTCGATGAGAGCAACAGCAAACCACAGACCTGGCATCATTTTTTCAAGACCGTCAGTCAGCATTTTCCCGGCGTCGTAAAGCTTCTCCAGCGGCATCTGCGGCAGATTTTCCAGAATAAACCACATGTGTTGAGCCTCCACGCTTAAGCGGGTTCTTACCCCCTGTCGCCAGTTCCAGCGGCGGCAGGTTACGCCTGAATCATCGCGCCAGATAACTTCATGTTGTGAAGGATATTCAACGGCGGTGTCCCCCTCTTTTACCGTATCAAAAGGCTCAGTGCCTTCTGCCACAACCAGACGTGGCGACCCCTGATAGGCAGCAATGTTTTCGCCACCAACCGGAATGGCGTAGCGGAGACTAACGGCGTTATAAAGATCAACGATGGGATCGAGCGCTGGCATCGTACCGTCACGTAATACGCGCTTACGTAACGCGTCAGCTGAACAAGGGGTGCGTTTGGGTTTAGCACCAAACTTCTGGAAAACCTCGGCCCATGCGGCCAGATGAGATTCCGCCCATTCAGGCTCACCGGCCAGAACCGCTTCACATGCCTCCCGCAGCGCCGTTTCTCCAATATCAGGGTTCAGCACCGGCGCCGCTTTTACGTAGATACTGAGTGCCCGAAAGCCGGGAGCAATACGATAAATTTCAGGGGCAATTGACGGAGAGACTGTTAACACGTGATAATCCTGTAATGACCAATTTAATCCATAATAATGACCGATGACCAAAAAAGTCAATTTAATGACCGACGCAAATGCTATCGTCAGCACCGTGAATGAAGCCGTATCTCAGCGGATTAAGCTGTATCGTAAACAAAAGAAAATATCACTCGATGAACTGTCCCGTCGGGCGGGCGTCAGTAAGGGGGCGCTGGTTGAGATTGAGGGATGCCGGGCGAATCCCAGCATTGCCCTGTTATGCCGGCTGGCTGCCGCGATGGGAGTTTCGGTGGCTGACTTTGTGGATGTCAGTGCAAAACCGACGGTTCATCTCATTGCTGAAGATGAGATCCCAGAATTGTGGGAAGGTGAAAAAGGCGGCAGAGCAAGGTTGCTGGCAGGATCTGGTGGCCCTGAGATGACAGAACTCTGGATGTGGGAAATGCAGGCGGGAGAAAAGTTTGCTTCACCCGGCCACCCGGCAGGGACGCTTGAGTTGTTTTATGTCCAGACGGGTACGCTCACCCTTGGCGTACAGGACCACCTGTATCTGGTGAAGACCGGTTGTTCGGCAACGGCCAGAACGGACGTTCCTCATTTCTATGAAAACCGGGGAGAGAGCCCATTGGTTTTCATCATGACCGTACATGAAAAAGCATCCTGAGTGTTGCCCGGTACAGAAGCCAACCCTCGCCAGTAAGGCTTGTCTCATCACAAATAAGTGCAGAAGGATACGTTCAGTGAATAATCAGCATCTGAGTTTTACCAAAGATAAATTTACTGTCACAACCGATCCCGCTTTTTTTCAGCTGGACGCCATTCACGATTACCTCTCACAATCGTCCTGGGCTCCTGGTATTGATGTCGAAACGGTCAGGTTATCCATCCAGAACAGCCTTTGTTTTGCGCTTCTGGATGGAACAAGACAAATCGGCTTCGCCCGTCTGGTCACCGACTATGCCACTTTTGGTTATTTGTGCGACGTCTACGTGCTGAACGATTATCAGAAAAGTGGTCTTGGCCGTTGGCTGATTGAATGCTGTCACGCCCATCCGGTGATGTCACGTCTGCGGCGGATAATGCTGGTAACCGACAGTGCGCCCTGGCTATACCAGAAGTTGGGGTATAGCCCGTTGAACCGGCAAGATTTTGTCTGGCAGATCAATCGACCAGACATTTATCGTAACCCCGGACAAAAATAAGCGGCGGTACCCACTCTATTTACCCGATACAGCGGCAGCCATGCATATTATCGTCACATGTTAGCCCTGTTAAAAAATGCTTTTCCGAGAGTAATGACCACTGTTAATCCGTAGGGCAAGTCCCTCTGCCGCAGAAGAACTTGCCATAATCCCTCCCCTGGTAAAGGAGTTGCACAACAACTTATGCGGAAGTGCTTTGCTGAATTTGCGTTAGCTGAACACACATTGCGCCGTCCACTTTTGGTAAAAAACCGATTGCCCCCTCTAAATTAATGAACAAATCTAATAAACCCTAGCTAATTACCCCATCTAATCGAATAAATCGCATTGCGTTATGCTTTTCCTACACAACAGCTGAAGGATAACGTCATGCAAACTGTAAAACTGAACAACGGGATTGAAATGCCCCTGCTGGGCTTTGGTGTGTTTCAGATGTCTGATGCCGCTGAGTGCGAAAGAGCCGTTATTGACGCCATTGATACGGGATACCGTCTGATCGATACCGCCGCGTCTTACCAGAATGAAACCCAGGTCGGGAACGCACTGAAACAGACCGGTATTGCACGTAACGAACTCTTTGTCACAACCAAACTGTGGTTGCAGGACACCCATTACGAAGGCGCTAAAGCACAGTTCGAACGCTCGCTGAATCGACTGCAACTTGATTACGTTGACCTGTACCTGATTCACCAGCCTTACGGTGATGTTCATGGGGCCTGGCGTGCCATGGAAGAACTGCAGCAGGCAGGCAAAATTCGCGCCATTGGCGTCAGCAATTTCCACCCTGACAGGCTGGCCGATCTTATCGCCTTCAACAACGTTGTCCCAGCGGTAAACCAGATTGAAGTTAACCCCTTCAACCAGCAGCTGCATGCGGTTCCATGGAATCAAAGCCGTGGTATCCAGCCGGAAGCCTGGGCACCGTTTGCAGAAGGTAAAAATGGTCTGTTCCAGCATCCGGTGTTAACAGCGATGGGTCAGAAGTACGGCAAGAGCGTAGGCCAGGTTGTGCTGCGGTGGATCTTCCAGCGAGGCGTCGTTTCGCTGGCGAAATCAGTACGCAAAGAGCGCATGGAAGAGAACATCAACATTCTCGATTTTGAACTCAGTTCTGAAGATATGCTGCAAATTGCCGCCCTTGATACCGCAACCAGCGCCTTCTTCTCTCACCGCGATCCGGCGATGGTGGAATGGCTGACCGGTCGCAAGCTGGATGTTTAAGCCGCAATAAAAAGAGGTATTTATTCAATGCAAAAACGTTATCTGGGTAAATCCGGACTCGAAGTCTCCGCCCTTGGACTCGGTTGCATGGGCTTAAGCCACGGCTACGGCCCGGCGACAGATACGCGTCAGGCGATCGAGCTTATTCGCGCAGCGGTTGAACGTGGCGTCACGTTCTTTGATACCGCCGAAGTGTATGGCCCATATCTTAATGAAGAGGTTGTCGGTGAAGCCTTAAAACCGTTTCGTGATCGTCTGGTCATCGCCACCAAATTTGGTTTTACCTTCGGTGCGGACAACAAGCAGCAGATTTTAAACAGCCGCCCGGAGCATATCCGTGAAGCTGTTGAAGGATCATTACGCCGTCTTAAGACTGATGTCATTGATCTGCTGTATCAACACCGTGTCGACCCGGATGTCCCCATTGAAGATGTTGCGGGAACGGTGAAAGACCTGATAGCTGAAGGTAAAGTCAAACATTTCGGTCTCTCCGAAGCGGGGGCGCAGACCATTCGTCGTGCGCATGCTGTACAACCTGTCACTGCCCTGCAAAGTGAGTACTCCATGTGGTGGCGCGAGCCTGAGCAGGAGATCCTGCCGTTGCTGGAGGAGCTGGGCATTGGTTTCGTGCCCTTCAGTCCATTAGGCAAAGGCTTCCTGACGGGATCGATTAAGCCAGGAACCACTTTCGGGAAGGATGATTACCGCAGTACCGTGCCGCGTTTCGCCGAACAAGCGATGGCAGCCAATGAAAAGCTGGTTTCGTTGTTGGGTGAACTGGCAGCCGGGAAAGGCGTAACGTCTGCGCAAATTGCACTGGCATGGTTGCTGGCACAAAAGCCGTGGATTGTCCCCATCCCGGGCACCACTAAACTGCACCGGCTGGAGGAAAACCTCGGCGCTGCCAACATCGTTCTTTCGCAGGATGACTCACGGCAGATAACCCAGGCGCTGGAAACGATTAAAATCGTCGGCGCACGTTACTCCCCTGAGCATCAGGCTCGCGTGGGCCGTTAATACCCGGACGGGTCTACGGACCCGTTATTCCTGGTAGCGAAGGGCATCGATCATCAGCGCAAAAGCGGGCGGATGCTGCTTACGACTGGGGTAGTAAAGATAATATCCGGGGAAAGACGGACACCAGTCCTGCAGAACCTGAATAAGCTCTCCTGACTTTATATAATCCTGCACCCTGTCTTCAGGTATACAGGCGATGCCAAAACCGGATAAAGCCGCATCAATCCTTTCCGCCTGCAGATTAAAGGTTACCTGCCCTTCTACTCTGACCCGCAACGGTTTCCCTTCCTTCTCAAACTCCCAATGATAAAGTCCACCGGCCGTCGGCAGGCGCATATTGATACAGCGATGATTTTGTAGCTCGTGCGGCGTTTCAGGGGCAGGATTTGTCGCGAAATAAGACGGCGCGCCCACCACAGCCATACGCATATCCGGCCCAATCCTCACGGCGATCATGTCTTTATCCACGCTTTCGCCCAGACGGATCCCGGCATCAAAACGCCCTTCAACAATATCGACAAAGCCGTTATCAACCACCAGTTCGAGATTAATTTCCGGATATTCCCTGAGGAAGGGTTTTAACTTAGGCCATACCAGACTTCGCGCGGCATGCTCCCCGGCGGATAAACGGATATTACCGGAGGCGGTGCCATTAAGTTGCACAAGCGATTCCAGCTCCTGCTCAAGATCGGCAATACGGGGTTCAAGGCAGGCAATAATTCTCTCACCGGCTTCTGTAGGGGCAACGCTTCGGGTCGTACGGGTCAGAAGACGGATATTTAGCCTTTCCTCCAGCGCTTTCATCGCATGGCTGAGTGCCGACTGAGAAACACCCAGTTTGCCCGCTGCTTTGGTAAAACTCCGCTCTCTTGCGACGACAAGAAAGATTTGCAGTTCATTGAAGTTTTCTTTGAGCATTGGCGATTTCCTTATGGATGCATTCCCTTCGCAGCGCACTCATGAAGGGTGTTCATAGACGCAATTATTTTAGCCCCATTACTGACAATAATGATAATTGATATTCTGGCCGTATCGAAAATAAATCTGAATTATCAGAAGGTTTATCATGAAAATACTCGTTGCCGGAGCGACAGGAAGTATAGGTCTGCATGTCGTAAATACCGCTATTGATATGGGCCATCACCCCGTGGCTCTGGTCAGAAATCGACGCAAAGTAAAACGGCTTCCTCGTGGCACGGATATTTTCTATGGCGACGTTTCCATGCCCGAAACCCTCACCGATCTGCCGAAAGATATTGATGCCGTCATCTTCACTCTCGGTTCCGATGGCCAGGGGCGTATTGGGGCCAGAGCGATAGATTACGGCGGTGTACGTAACCTTTTGCGAATGTTCAGGGATACCCCTGTTCGCATCAGCTTAATGACCACGATTGGCGTGACTGAACGACTCAGCACCTGGAATCAACGGACTGAGGTTCACGACTGGAAAAGGCGCGCCGAACGTCTGGTCAGGGCGAGTGGCCATCCCTACACCATCGTCAGGCCCGGCTGGTTTGACTACAACAATGATGATGAGCACAAAATCGTTATGCTGCAGGGCGATCGACGCCATGCGGGAACGCCGGAAGATGGCGTGATATCCCGAGAGCAAATCGCCCGGGTTCTGGTCAGCGCCCTGAGTAACGATGCGGCAAAAAATAAAACGTTCGAACTGGTGGCTGAACGAGGGGAAGCACAGCAGGATCTCACCCCTCTGTTTGCCGAGCTGCAAATGGATAATCGCCAAAAAAATGATGGGATTTTAGATATGGACAATATGCCCCTCAGTGAAGAACCTGAGTGCATTATTAACGAGCTGAACCAGTATGCACACAAGCTTAACTAAGCTAAAACCCTGACAATTTTGTCATATAGCGGTCAGCCTGATGACAGCTTAGATCTGTATATTTAAATATCAAGACGGAGGACGTTCCTTCTGACAGAAGTCCCGTTTTAACCATATCGTTTAAAAGAGGTGTTAAATATGAAAGCACGACTGATTACGACATTGTTCATGGTATTTATTTCAGTGAATGCCGCCTCTGCAGCTCAGGAAATTAGTCATGCAGATGGGAAAGAAAAGATAGGTGTAGTCTCGGCCAGCAATGCTTATACGCTTGATGAGTTATCGAGTGCGCTTTCTCGTAAGGCTGACGAGCAAGGTGCAACATCATTCAAAATCCTGTCCGCGACGGGAAATAACAGGCTACACGGAGTTGCCGAAATCTATAAATGAATCATTAGCATCCTGTAAAGGATGTGTCATAAACCTTTTATTATGAGCATCGATTTATGTTCAGAACAGAAGACATCATCGATGAGATAACCCAATGGATTGATTCAAACTTACACAAACCGCTGAGGATTGAGGATGTTGCTGCCCGGGCAGGATATTCCAAATGGCATCTTCAGCGGATTTTTGTACAGGTAAAAGAAGTGAGTCTGGGGAAATATATCAGAGATAAGAAACTTAGACTGGCGGCAAAAGATCTTATCGAGACTAATGAGCCCGTTATCAGCATCGCCTGTAAATATGGATTTGACTCACAGCAGACCTTTACGCGAATTTTTTCTAAAAATTATAAGCTGCCACCATTAAGGTATCGACACGCCAACAGGACAAAATAATAGCACGACGTGAACCATTCCAATTTTCTTCATATCACGCGAATAGAAATTTATTCCAGCTTCTGCGCCTTCAGTCATTGCACATCAGCAGAAAACAGACCAGAAGCCGATCGCTACCGATCCGCACATAACGCCCCGGGGCTGCCAACGTCGCCAGATAATCCCCCTTTTCAGCAGTCGCCTTCAGGCTGCGGATATTGAAATGCAGAATCTGAGTGGGCTCCCCGGCATGTGAGCCCCCTCCTCCCCGGCCTTGTGCTGCTGATTGCAGAATGCGGTTCTGTCGGTAACTCTGCGAAAATAAAAGAGTGCGCTTCTGTGGCCCGGGAGGTATGGGGGATATCACGCTTTCGCCTTAGCGATATAAGCCCGTAACCCCCCGGCAAGAATATCGAATACCGTTTTACAGGCCTTACTGTGGCGAAGATCCTCATGCATTACCAGCCAGGTATCGAGATGAAAGGCAAAGAAATCAGGCAGCAATCTCTGTAACTGCACAGGAAAATCGGCCAGTTGAACCTGACATATACCGATGCCAGCACCTGCGCGAATCAGGTTCAACTGCGCCACATCGCTGTCAGTGCGCACGGTAAATAGTTCACGATGCAACTGAGGATAGTGTTTCAGGGCCTGTAAAATAAATGGCGTTGTTTTATCAAAACCCACCAGCGTATGCGTGAACAACGCCTCCATACTTTCCGGTGCGGCATGCCGTGCCAGATAGGAAGGTGCGGCATGCAGACCAATTTCGATACTGCCCATCCGCCGTGCAATCAGTTGCTCCTGCACCGGCGTGGTCATGCGTACTGCAATATCCACTTCCCGGTTCAATAAATCCTGAATCCGGTTAGATAAAACCAGTTCAATTGTAACCTGCGGGTAAGCCTCTTTAATTTGCGCAATGAGGGGAGGCAGAACTTCTGTGCCGATAATTTCGCTCGCCGAAACACGCACCACGCCACGCAATCCGGCGGTGCGGGTGCTGAAGCTGGCGGCCGATCGCTCAATCATACTGGCCGTGTTTTCCATTGCTTGCGCATGGCCTTGCAGCGCGACGGCTGCATCCGTGGGCTGCAGGCCCGTCTGAGAGCGTGTAAACAATACCAGACCCAGTGCTGATTCCAGCGCCGCCACGTGGCGTCCCGCGGTGGGCTGGGTAATGGCAAGCATACGGGCGGCCCCCGACAGGGAGCCTTCTTTCATCACCGCCAGGAAGGTTCGATACCATTCCCATGGAATGTTTAGCTTCATACAAAAATGCATACCTGCTCTCTGATGTCATGCAATTACATTTAGCTCGCGCAAGCACTACGCTGTCAAGCAGACATCCGGCAGAGGTAACACGATGAAAAGCAAAAACAAGGTACTCATACTCGGCGCCACAGGCGGGATCGGTGGAGAAATCGCCCGTCAGCTCGTCCGCGATCAATGGGACGTTCATGCATTGCGTCGCCACGCCCCGCAGAATGAAGAGCACGGAAGTATAACGTGGATAAGCGGTGATGCGCTGAATGCAGAGCAGGTCGCGTCTGCCGCGTCAGCGTGTAGTGTGATTGTCCACGCCGTTAATCCGCCGGGTTATCGAAACTGGGAACAACTGGTTTTGCCAATGTTACATAACACTATCCATGCAGCGGAGCGAAACGGTGCATTAATCGTTCTCCCGGGCACCGTTTACAACTACGGTCCGGACGCCTTTCCTCTCTTGCGGGAAGACGCTCCCCAAAATCCCGTCACCCGAAAAGGGGCTATACGGGTGCAAATGGAGAAGGCGCTGTTAGCCTACGCGCAGCGTGGCGGGAGGGTGCTGATTTTGCGGGCAGGTGACTTCTTTGGCCCTGACGCAGGCAATAACTGGTTTTCACAGGGATGGATCAAACCGGGACAACGCCCGCAGATAATTAAAAACCCGGGCAAAGCCGGGACAGGCCATCAGTGGGCCTGGCTGCCGGACGTTGCCAGGACCCTGGCAGCGCTGTTAGCGCGTCGGGATCAACTCGAACCGTTTGCCTGTTTTCATATACGTGGACACTGGGATCCCGATGGCACGGCGATGGCCGCAGCCATACAGCATGTCGCGCAACTTGCCGGGGTTAAAGCGAAGGTAACCTCGTTTCCCTGGTGGCTCATCTTTGCGATGTCCCCTTTCAATACCACGCTGCATGAAATGCTGGAGATGCGATATTTGTGGCAACAGCCAATACGGCTGGACAATACAAAACTGATCGATTTTCTGGGCCACGAACCGCATACCCCTCTTATTGAGGCCGTACACCAGACCTTAATTGGTCTGGGCTGCCTTAATCATGCGCCAGAAACGCCTTCGTGAACGGGTCAGCGCAGTATTTTAAGTTCTCTCCTGGCCCGAGACAGGCAGCGCCAGAGAACATGCCGTTTTCCTGGATCGAGGCGCGGACCGGCAGGAGAGACGCACGGCTTAATCCGGATAAATATTGTGCGGATTGCGCGAACATGCGCCGCAAATTGCCCATCCAGCTCTCTTTAGGTGGTATGGTGATATTCTGTGGTTAAATGAGGGAAAGCTTATGATTGTAAGGACCTGGCACGGTTGTGTTCCGCTTAAACACGCAGAAGGTTTTGCGAATCATCTTCAGAGGACGGGCGTGGAGCACTCAAGGAGTATCGAGGGGAACAGAGGTGCATTTGTGCGCAGGGAAACCCAGGGCGATCGGGAGCACTTCTTTCTGGCAACTTACTGGCAGGATTTACCGTCGGTGAAAGCCTTTGCTGGAGAAAACTATCAAGTCGCGGTTACTTATCCAGATGATGAAGAATTTGAGCTACTTTCCGACCCCTACGTCTTTCAGCATGTTGTAGAAGCCATTTCACCGCTTTAGCTCCATTTCCGGGGCAACCTTATCGGTAACCCGGAATGGTCATCATCTTGCAAAAATTCGACTTCTCAGCGTTCACTTTTGGCACAAGCGACAGGTACTGCCCTGAGGATTATCACTTAACCGTGAGCAGATCGGCATATCGCGTGGTGTATCTCGGCGAAAGCATTTCCCGTTTCATCCGCCACTGCGGCTGAATACCCTGCCCGGCGAAATAAAGCGTTTCGCGCCCCTCTTTCGCATTAAGACGATCCAACACCGCCATCAGCTTCTGGCTGTTGTGTCGCGGCGCATTTTCATCGAACAGGTTAAGCTGCGCCACCCCCTGGCTATAAAAGTCACCCAGCATAACCCCCCCTTTCTGATAGCGCAGGCCATCTTTCCAGATGGCATCCAGACAGCGTATCGCCGCACCGATAATATCCCGGCTGTCCTGGGTCGGCGTCAGCAGTTTAAAGGATGCGCTGTTGCTGTAATACGGCTCGTTGCGCGCAAATGGCGAGGTTTTAACAAACGCGGAGATAAAGCGGCAATATTGATGCTCGCTACGCAGTTTCTCCGCAGCCCGAGCGGCATAGCTGCAAATCGCCTGCCGCATCTCCTCATATTCCATGATGTAGTGGCTGAAGGAACGGGAGCAGATAATCTCCTGTTTGATCGGGGCGAACTCTTCCAGTTCAAGACATGGCTCGCCGCGTAGTTCGCGCACGGTTCTCTCCAGCACAACGTTGAAATGCTTTCTGATAAAGCGAATATCGGTGTCTGCCAGTTGCAGGACGGTCTTGATGCCCAGTCCTTCCAGTTTTTTCGCAATCCGCCGGCCTACGCCCCAGACGTCACCGACACATAATGCCGCCATGAGCCTCCTCTGACGCTCAATATTTGACAGATCGACCACCCCTCCGGTCTGCCGTTGCCATTTTTTTGCCGCATGGTTCGCCAGTTTGGCCAGGGTTTTGGTCTGGGCGATACCCACCCCAACCGTCAGATGCGTGCGTTGCAGAACCGTGGCTCTGATTTCGCGGCCAAACTCTGTCAGATCGCGACAGTGGCGCACGCCGGTAAGGTCACAAAAAATCTCATCAATAGAGTATATTTCGCAGCGGGGAGACATCTCCTCGATCGTGGTCATCACCCGATTGGACATGTCCGCGTAGAGTTCATAGTTGCTACTAAAGCAAACCACCCGGTGACGCCTGAAAAGATCCTTCAGTTTGAAGTACGGTTCGCCGGTTTTCACCAGCGATTGCGCTTCGGCAGAACGCGCAATAACGCATCCGTCGTTATTGGATAACACCACCACGGGCCGCCCCTTCAGGTCCGGGCGAAAAACGGTTTCACAAGAGGCATAAAACGAATTCACATCGCACAGCGCAAACATGATCAGCCCACCGACTTCACGATGTAGGTCACTACCCCGAAAATGTCCAGCCGATCTTCGCGGCCAATCACGATCGGGGAATAGGCGCTGTTTTCAGGCTTAAGCATCGCCACGGGATGCAGCTGCAGGCGCTTAACGGTAAATTCGCCATCGACCGCGGCAATAACGATATGGCCATGCTCAGCCTTACGGGAGCTATCCACCACCAGCAAATCCCCTTCGCCAATTCCGGCGTCGATCATTGAATCGCCGGTGGATTTCACAAAATAGGTCGCGCTAGGGTGCTGAATCATCAGTTCATTCAGGTCAATGCGCCGCTCGACATAATCCTGTGCCGGGCTCGGAAAGCCGCATGGCACAAGATCGCTGAACAAAGGCAACGCCACTATCTGGCGTAGGTCGGCAGGTGTGAAAAACGGCATGATAACCACCATTAAAAATACTGTATACATATACAGTATTATCAATCGATGAGAGAAATCAAGGGCTGCTGGCGTGATAACGGAGTACTGGCCGCGTATCCCTCTGATTTAATAACGACTCTTTCTGCTTAAGGGAAAGCTCTGGTTTACAGGGCAACCGTGAGAAAAACCGGACGATAAAGCAAAGCGACGGTCACCGGCCAGCGCGCGAAGATATATCACTCGTCAGATGGCCTCTGCCTGCCCACCACAAACAAGAGCACCGGCAGACGAAGTGACCAGAAAATTGGCAAAGAGTAAGTCGCATCTCTGGAAATTTCCGCCGATTGGGAGGAGGATAGTCTTTGTGCAACCGACCGTTATGGGCCATCGCTATCCCCATCATACCGGCGATGTACCCGAGATACTGAACTGGAGATTCTTATGTATTACACGTTAGGAGATACCACCCTCCACTTTTATCGCTATCAGTGCCGCTTCTACGTCGCCCATTGGGACGGCGGCAATGTCATGAGCGATAAGTTCAAGCAGTTCATTGAGTTGATTACCGAAAAAACCGGTATTGATTCTAAGCGCGTCGAAGCCGTTGCGCGGGACTACTTCAATAACGTGGATTGACGCCGGTCGGAATCCGCATACGTCATACGTCTTTATTTCTCATTCGGGCACAGCCCCCCGGTGAGCGTTTACCAATCAACAGCCCGCCATTACCCGCTCGCGGAGGGCTGTCGCGCGCGATCCACGCGCGTATTGTGCTAAACAGTCCACTTCAGCAGGTCTCCCACGAGGCCTGCAGCCGCATTTTTGACTAAAGCTTCCGCCACGCCGCACGATTGCCATTTCCAGTGAGTTATTAATCAGATATCACCTGCTAGCGGCCTCTTTTTCTGCTTATCTGCCTCACAGACCAACCACGGTGTATCCGATGTTTTTGAGCGAAAAATCCATTATCAATGACCATATAATGCTACGCCATCGGGGCGTAATTGGCATAAAATCTCGCACCAACAGAGCAAACAGAATTAAAAAAACTTTTTTCACATTCCATTAAAATATTTAGTTAGGATTTTTCTTAATCCTGGAGTAGATTCGCTTTCATAAAAGCAAGAATATCCATGAACTTCTCGGGGACTAAACCACATGGCAAACTTATTCTTTTTAGTATTAGCTATAGTACTGCTTCTGGTTGCTGTTTTTTCTCTCGTTTCCTATATCAAAGACAGAAAAAAGCAGCAGTTTACGTTCAAAAAAAGGCGTTAATAACAAAGCCACAACAGGAGAGGCACGCATCTGTGAACTTTCTAAAGTGAATTTAACTTAATGATCGAGAGTCTGACATGGCTAGTTTAACGCGATATCGCGTCAAAGATTGACGTCGCTTTAAACGCACAGGTCATGAGTTTTAGCAAAATTACGCATAAGCAAATCCAATTAATAATATTGCATTAATAAGATTTTAATTTCTCTTGGGTTAAGCAAGATAGTTATTTAGCGACCTTATCAACACCGACGGTATGATTGGTGCTGACAGGCCGTGCCGCGAAATTAAAATGCTGTTTGTCCTCACGGTGGTCTGCTGCTGGCCACCTGAGTTCACCCGCCGGTGTCATCCCTCCGCCCCCTTCCCGAGACATTAGCAAGACAGAGCCGGCCAAATCCAGTCAGGTCGGTCTGACCTTACCGCAGAGTGGTCAACGCCGTATCGCCGGTCTTATATGATGTCATTAACGTGCCCATTTCTATCTCCTTTCGTCATGAGAAAGAGCATGGTACTCGCGACACCATTCGCGATGTCATAAGAGAATCCCGGTGTATTCCAGGCACAGGCGCAATCAATTCTCCCCTGTCGCATCGACCAGAGTGAGTTCAGGCATATTTATCACCCATGCTATTTCACACTCCGACACAATTGTTACCCACAGCAATGCCCTTGCACATTATCTTTACCGGTATTGACTAAGCCTGACCGTCGATTCATAAAACAAATCATAAAATCAAGATAACGCTCACCCCCCATTTTTTTATCAACCCCAGAAATATTGTTTTCCTCAACACTGCTCTCTGACTAGCGGCAGACATTTTGTTTAAAATAAACCAAAACAAACTATTACAACGTATTAATTCATTGTTTAATAGGATTTTTCTTATCAAAGCAAGCCTGTATCTCATTTTTGCCACACCTCTTGCAAAGATAATCTTAGTGAAATATCTTAGCTGCAATGCATTAACAAAAGAAAAGTTATAAAAAACACAACATTATCATATCCTGCCCTGACTATTGACTGTGAATACTAATGACTAAAATTTTACTTAATATAAAAAACATTTATTTCAGACTTGCTATGATAAAATTAATTGAAGACATCATGGCCGAGAATGAAAACATCACTTATGATTTCACCTACAATATAAAAAATATCAGCGCCGCCGATATCATCATTACAGAAATGGTCGCGGGCGAGTTTTCCTTATGTCATGACACGCTAAATAACAGAGGCGATGCCGCGAGAATTTTCATCATTCATCCACAAAAGGGACCCATTATAAAAAATCCGCTCCCCAACTGTATTAAAGGTTCTGTTTTTATTTACGAAAAAGATTTGCTTATCAATATCAAAAAGATCATTGCAAAAGCACTGGATGTTAACAGCATAAAAACCACAGATGAATCAGCATCATGTAGCCTCAGGAGGTGTCTTGACTGCCAGTGTAAATCGGTCACCGCGATACAACTAAAAATTCTCTTTGCCACCAGTATCGGATTAAATACTTCCGATATTGCCAAAAAATTAAGCATGAACTATAAAACAGTATTTTCACACAAAAGAAATGTAATGAATAAATTTAACCTCGCCAACAAGCAGGAACTGCAAAAATTTGCTAATCTGTTTGCCAGAAAAAGAAGTGAGTCATAATATGGCCTGCGTCCGTGCTAATAAACGATGAATCAGAGACGCACCTGGCTTTTACATCATATTAATAAATATATCGGTTACACTCTAAAAAAGTCATAGTCTTCCGCTCCTGTCCCCTGCGCGACGCTAACATAGCGGTAATGAGCCCCCTATACGTTGATATTTATACTGTTGCTGCGACAAGATCAGCATGGGCCTGCGCAAAAGGGAGATGTCTCCCCCCTCTGACACAACGTCAGCACGTGCCGTCAGTCCATCAATATTGCCAAAACAGGGCGCGGATAACCGCGCCCTGTTAAACGGTGCTGAGGTAACAATTACGGGTGCTTTTCGATATACATCGTACGGCTATAGGCAACATCTTCCGGGTTATTAATCGGATACCCTTTCAGCCACGGCTTAATCAACCGCCCGTTGGTATACTGGTAAATCGGGGCGATAGGCGCTTTACTCATGATGATTTTTTCCGCCGCATTGTAATCATCATTGCGCGCTTTCTCCGAGGTTTCCAGCGCCGCCTGGCTCAGAATCTTGTCATAAGCCGGGTCGTTAAAACGGGAGATATTCCCGCTGTGGGTCGAGGTCAGCAGCGACAGGAAAGTGGAAGGCTCATTATAATCCCCTACCCATGAAGCGCGAATCACATCAAAATTGCCGGTATTGCGGCTATCGATATAAGTTTTCCACTCTTGATTCTGCAGCTTCACATCCACGCCGAGATTCTTCTTCCACATCGAAGCAACCGCAATCGCGATTTTCTGGTGGTTTTCCGAAGTGTTATACAGCAGCGTCAGCTGCAGCGGACGACCGGGACCGTAGCCTGCCGCCTGCAATAACGCTTTGGCCTGAGCATTCAGCTCGGCCTGGCTCATGCTTTCCATCTGCGACGGCTGCGGTGTAAACCCGGCGGTCACGTCCGGCGTAAAGTGCCAGGCCGGTTTTTCGCCGGTTCCCAGTACCTTCTCCGCCATCAGACGACGGTCGATAGTCATGCTCAGCGCCAGACGCACGCGCTCATCGGCGGTAGGACCTTTCTGGGTATTAAAGGCGTAGTAATAGGTTCCCAGCTGCGGCGGCGTATACACCTGACCCGGAATATCCTTCAGCAATTTCTGATACAGATTCTTCGGGAAAGACTCGGTGATATCAATATCGCCGGCCAGATAGCGTTTCGTTGCCGAGGATTCCTGATTGATCGGGACAAACGTCACCTGCTGAATGACCGTTTTCGCATTATCCCAATAGTGACTGTTTGGGACGACCACCAGTTTTTCGTTAACCACGCGATCTTTTAAAACGTAAGCACCGTTGCCGATAAGATTGCCCGGACGCGTCCAGTTGGCACCGCTCTCCACGTTGGCTTTCTGTACCGGATAAAACGCGAAGCTGGCCGTCAGGTTACTGAACCACGGCAGCGGTTTATCCAGCTGCACGCGCAGGGTACGCGCATCAACGGCGGTGACGCCCAGCGTCTGCGGCGCAGCTTTACCGTCGATAATATTTTGCGCGTTGCTGATCCCCGCCAGCGCGGCGAACCAGGCGAAAGGCGAGGTGGTTTTCGGGTCGACCAGACGCTGCCAGCTATAAACAAAATCCTCTGCCGTCACCGGTGAGCCATCGGACCAGCGCGCGTTATCGCGCAGCGTAAACGTCCAGACGCGGTTATCATTACTCTGCCAGCGGGTCGCCACGCCTGGGATAATATTGCCTTTCGCATCCTGGTTGACTAAACCTTCAAAAAGATCGCGAATCACCTGAATTTCCGGCAGACCAACGGCTTTGGCGGGATCTAAGGATGCGGGTTCATCTTTAATATGCCGTACCAGCATCTGCTTTTCGGCTAATACGGTTCCCTGGGGGACATCCGCCGCCCAGGCAAGAGAAGAAACGCTGGCTAACCACAGCGCGCCGCATGTCAATGTGACAGGATACTTCATGAGATCCCCTTTAAAATAAAAGAACCAGAGCTGGCAGAGCGATAATTATTTGTTTCATCACCTGAAATTGCAAACGGCTTGTGATAGAAAATTGACCTGTCTACTGATTTAGCCGCCTCAGGAAACTATTTGATTCCGGGAGGCTTTTACACAACACTGCAGAAAATAACCTGCTAACAGGATGCCCTATGCCCGTTTCCCGTCCTCGCCCCCTACGCGGCGCCTTTCCGCCCGGTACGCAGCGCTATGGTCAGTCACATCTTGGCGCGCCGCTGCTCTGGTTCCCCGCCCCGCTGGCGGACAGCCGCAGCGGCCTGATTCTTGCCGGTACCCACGGCGATGAAAACTCATCGATCGTGACGCTCTCCTGCGCGCTGCGTACCCTGAAGCCGGAATTACGCCGCCATCACGTCGTGCTGGCGGTGAATCCCGATGGCTGTCAACTGGGGCTACGGGCCAACGCCCGCGGCGTCGATCTGAACCGCAACTTCCCCGCAGCAAACTGGAAAGAAGGGGAAACGGTGTATCGCTGGAATAGCGCGGCAGAACAGCGCGACGTGGTACTGCTGACCGGCGAAAAGCCCGGTTCAGAACCGGAAACGCAGGCACTGTGCCAGCTGATCCATCAGATCCACCCGGCGTGGGTTGTCTCCTTCCACGATCCGCTGGCCTGCATTGAAGATCCCGGCCACAGCGAGCTGGGACAGTGGCTGGCCGAGGCTTTTGCCCTGCCGCTGGTCGGCAGCGTCGGTTACGAAACCCCCGGCTCTTTTGGCAGCTGGTGCGCCGATATCGGCCTGCCCTGCATCACCGCCGAGTTTCCGCCCGTCTCGGCCGACGAAGCGACGGAAAAGCATCTGTCGGCGATGATGGATCTGCTGCGCTGGCACGCTCAGAGATGAAGCACTCCGGTGCTGAAATGCAGCGCCGGCTCAACATCCACCGCCAGCCAGGTCGGGCCATCCAGATCGGCGAAACGCGCCAGCGGCGCCAGCGGGAGCGCCGCGGAAATGGCCCGCGACGTGCAAAGCATGCAGCCCAGCATACGTTCAAACCCCAGCTCCCCGGCCTCCTGCGCCAGAAACAGCGCTTCGGTCAAGCCGCCGGTTTTATCCAGCTTAATATTCACCATCTCATAGCGCCCGCGCAGCTGCGGCAGGCTATCACGGGTGTGGCAGCTCTCGTCGGCACAGACAGGCAGCGGGTGAATAAAGTTTTCCAGCGCGTCATCGGCGTCCGCCGGAAGCGGCTGTTCGAGCATGGCCACGCCGATATCCGCCAGCAGCTGACAGCGCGCCGCCAGGCCATCGCCGGACCAGGATTCATTGGCATCCACTATCAGCGTCGCCTCTGGTACCACGTTGCGAATGGCAATCAGCCGTTCGCTGATCAGATGATTATCCAGTTTCACCTTCAGTAGCCTGGCCCCCTTCTCCCACAGCGCGGCGGCGCTGGCCGCCATCTGTTCAGGGGTACCGATCACCACCGTCTGCGCCGTCACCACCCGATTGGGGAGCCCGATCCCCAGCAGTTGCGGAATCGTCTTCCCGACGCGACGGGCCTGCAGATCCCACAGTGCGCAATCTACGGCGTTGCGCGCTGCCCCTGCCGGCAGCAGATGCTGGAGCTGTTCGCGGGTTATGCCGCTTTCCAGCTGCTCGCCAATGGTGAGGATCTGCGCCATGACTGACGCAATGCTCTCCCCATAGCGCGGGTACGGCGTGCACTCTCCAACGCCTTTTACGCCGTCCTCTTCAATTTCCACCACCACCACCTTCGCCTCGCTGCGACTGCCGCGGGCAATCACAAAAGGCGTATGTAACGGCCAGGCTTCTTCGTACACTCGCAGGTTTCGCATTCCCAGGTTCCTCCAGGGGAAACATTAAATAGGATTTGCCGTGCCGATAACGGATGTCATACACTATCCGTGACGTTAACTATATGTAAACAGGAAGATAAACATGTCACAAACCGTGCATTTCCAGGGCAACCCCGTTTCTGTTCAGGGCACCATTCCGCAGGCTGGCGCTACCGCGCAGCCGTTTACGCTGGTCGCCAAAGATCTCTCTGACGTCGCGCTGAGCCAGTTCGCCGGCAAACGTAAAGTACTGAATATTTTCCCGAGCATCGATACCGGCGTTTGCGCGGCATCGGTTCGTAAATTTAACCAACTGGCCTCCGAGCTGGATAACACCGTTGTACTGTGCATCTCTGCCGACCTGCCGTTCGCTCAGTCTCGCTTCTGCGGCGCGGAAGGCCTGAACAATGTCGTCACGCTGTCCACGCTGCGCGCACCGCAGTTCCTGGCCGATTACGGTGTCGCCATTGCAGCCGGCCCGCTGGCCGGTCTGGCCGCGCGTGCGGTGGTCGTTGTTGATGAAAATGACCAGGTTGTTTACAGCCAGTTGGTGAACGAAATCACCGAAGAGCCGGACTACGATGCGGCCCTGGCTTCGCTGAAAGGCTAAGACCATAAGCTATCCCGGAAAATGGCGTCACCGCCAGCCTTCCGGCTACGTTAAGCCTCCGCTATGCGGAGGCTTATTTATTTCTGCGGCGCATAACGTGAAATAAAACGCGCCATCATCGGGCCGGTCAGCAAAATGGTAAACAGACGCAGCGTCTGCATCGCCATGATAAACGACATATCCGCCCGCGTACCTGCGGCAATGATCGCCACCGTATCCAGCCCGCCGGGGCTTGTCGCCAGATAAGCGGTCATAAAATCGAGCGGCAGCACCTGGGTCACGCCCAGCGCCAACAGCGCACAAACCACAATCAGGCCGATAATGGAGGCGATAATCTGCGGCAGCGTCTTCAGGGCCAGCAGGAAGATCTCTTTATTAAACTTTAGCCCAACGCTCCAGCCAATGGCAGCATACGCCAGCGCCAGCAGCCATTCAGGCAGTTCCAGCATCCACCAGCCCTCCCCCTGCACCACCGCGCCCGCCAGCATCGGGAATAACATCGCGCCGGACGGGAAACGCATCCTCAGCCCCAGCCATCCCGCAACCATCGTCAGCAGCAGCGTCCACGGCAGCTGCCACGTCAATGGCGGAAACCAGACGATCTGCTGGGTCAGCGCCTGCGCATCGCCGCCCAGGGCAAAACGTACCACCAGCGCCGCCGCACCCGCGACAAACAGTACCCGCAGATACTGCATCAGAGCCACCAGCCGCACGTCGGCGCCGTACTCCTGCGCCATCACCACCATGGCCGACGCTCCGCCAGGCGAACTGCCCCACGCGCCGGTCGCGCCCGGTAGCGCGCTATAGCGCACCAGCAGCCATCCCGTCAGCGCGCTGACGGCAAGCGTGGAGAAGAGGATAAGCAGCACCAGCGGCCAGTGCCCGATCAGGACACTAAAAATAGAGGGGGTCAGCGTGCGGGCGATCATGCAGCCGATAATGGCCTGAGCGGCAATAAAAAACGGGCGCGGAACGCGAATGTTCGCCCCGCGCAGACTCAACGTTATCCCGGCGATCATCGGCCCCAGCAGCAATGCCGCAGGCAGGTGCAGACCAAACAGGACCCCAGAGAGTCCGGCAGAGAGTCCCAGCAGTTTCATCCACTGAAGCAGATGACCCGGTGAAGTTGACATCCGTATTCCTGGAAAAAGATGAAGAAAACTGAGTATATACAGAAGCCGGCGACAGGCAGAAGCCTCTATGGCATCCGGTTGTCACCGGCCGCCTGAGCCGCCGGTGATTGCGCCTACTCTTCGCCTTTCTTCTGGCTCAGACCGTATTCACGCAGCTTGTTGGCGATCGCGGTATGCGATACGCCGAGGCGCTTCGCCAGCTTACGCGTGCTCGGGAAGCTGCGATAAAGCTGGGTAAGTACCGAGCGTTCAAAGCGACGCGTTATATCATCCAGCGACCCTTCCATCGCCTCTTCGCCAACCGGTAGTGAAGCCACATCGTGATCCGGCAACAAAATATCCTGCGGGCGCATCTCATAGCCTTCGAGCTGGGTCAGCGCGCGGTAAACCGCATTCTTCAGCTGGCGAACGTTGCCGGGCCAGCTATAGCGGGTCAACACCGTGCTGAGGTCGGCGGAAAGCTTCGGTCGCGGGATCCCCTGCTCGTCGGCAAACCGTGAAACAAACAGCTCCGTCAGCGGAATGATATCCTGCGGACAGTCGCGCAGCGGCGGCAGGTAGAGGGTGAGCACGTTGAGGCGGTAGTAGAGATCCTCGCGGAATAATCCCTTCTGCACCAGCTCCAGCAGATTTTTCTGCGTCGCACAGATGACCCGCACGTCGACGTGAACTTCATGATCCTCCCCGACGCGCCGGAAGGTGCCGTCATTGAGAAAACGCAGTAGCTTGGTCTGCATCCGCGGCGACATTTCGCCGATTTCATCCAGCAGGACCGAACCGCCGTTCGCCTGCTCAAAGAAGCCTTTTTTACCCTGAATGGCATCGCCAAACAGCTCGCTTTCCACCGCATCTTCCGGGATGGAGCCACAGTTCAGCGCCAGATAGGGTTTGTTCGCCCGCGGACTGGCCAGATGGCAGGCGTGGGCGAATAAATCTTTGCCGGTTCCGGTATCGCCGACGATCAGCAGCGGCGCGCTGAGCATCGCCAGCTTACGGGCCTGCTCGACGACATGGCGCATTTTCGGGCCGACGGCGAGGATTTGACTGAAGGCACTGGTGTCCTGCGTCGTCATGGTTTGCAGCTGACGCCCCATACGGACGGTGGAACGCAGCATCGCCACCGCGCCGGTCAGGACCCGTTCGCCGTGTTCGCCTTCAAGGTAGACCGGGGTGATTTCCAGCACGAAATTCTGACCGTTAACCACCACATGCTCGCTATGCGACTCCTGCGGGCTGCTCTCCAGCCAGCGCTGGACGTTAAAATCGGTAATTAACTGAGCGACCGGATGATTGCGCAGCCGCTCCTGGCTCTGCGCAAACAGCTGGCAGCTGGCGGGGTTCGCCAGTTCAACCTTACCTTTGGTGTCCAGCGACAGCACCGGTTCCGGCATCGCCACCAGCAGCGCGCTAAGCGCCAGGTGTTCACGTTCCGACGGCATCCACGGCACGGTACGCACGTCGGTCACGCCGGCGATCCGACGGATTTCCGCCATCAGGCTGCTGAAGCTGGCGAACTCCAGCTCGGCAAAATTAAGATAAATTCGGCCAATGGGATCAATGTCGATGCCGCGCAGATCGATACCGCGGAGCACCAGCAAATCAAGCAATTCACGAGTCAGACCAAGACGGTCTTCACAAAAGACTTCAAGACGCATGGGAGTATTCACCCTAAAAAGGCCAATGACGGATGAATAATAGGACAGTTATTTGCTGGCGTGAAGATAGCTGTCAACAATTATTGACAGCATGGCGGAAAAACGGCCGTTATGGCGTAAAGATATCCGTTCAAAGCCCCGGCAGTCGGGGGAGCGACGTTAAAACCGCCGGTCGCCCGGCGGTTATCAGAAGGCGATCAGGGCTGCGGACCGCTTTTACTTTTTTGCAGCGTCTCTTTCAGCTGACCAATCAGTTCACGACGGAAATCGCCCAGCCGCGGTTTGTCGTCAGCGATCCACGGTAGTGGGCGGCACAGCTCCATTGCCTTAATCCCCAGACGCGCCGTGAGCAGTCCGGCGCCAATCCCCTGCGCCGCACGTGCCGAAAGTCTGGCCGCCAGGTCCTGCGACATCCAGTCCATGCCCACTTCCCGCACCAGTTCGCTGGCGCCGGCAAAGGCAATATTCAGCAGCACCAGGCGGAACAGACGCAGGCGGCTGTAATAACCCAGCTCAATGCCATACAGCGTGGCGATGCGGTTGATCAGGCGTAAATTACGCCAGGCGATAAAGGCCATATCCACCAGCGCCAGCGGGCTGACGGCAATCATCAGCGTGGACTCCGCCGCCGAACGGCTGATTTCCCGCCGCGCCTGGGCATCCAGCACCGGCTGCACCAGCTGCGCATACAGGCTGACCACTTCCCGGTCGTTTTGCGTTTCATGAATCGCCGCATACCAGCGCTGCAGCGCGGGATGCGCCTGATCCAGCCCGGCCTGCTGCGCCAGTTTCTCGCAAAACGCGCGCCCTTTTCCGACCGCGTGACTGTGCATCAAATCCCGCGCCTCATCGCGCTCGTGGGCCCGCTGGCGCAGACGCCACAGCCGCCGCCATTCGGTGGCGACCGACCCGACACCGGCGCCGGCAATCAGCGCTCCCGCCGCACAGCCGCCCAGCGCAATCCAGTCCTGGGTTTGCCAGGCGGTCATTGTCCACTGTACGCCCTGCGCCACGACGCTGACGCCAAAAATAGCCAGACCGGCGCTGACCATGCGTCGCCATAAACTCCGTTTCGGCCGCAGAACCGATTCGACTACCGCTTCTGCCGCCCCCTCGTCTTCCTCCAGCGCGTCGACTCGCGCCGGGGCAAATTTCGCCGCCTCTGCGCCGTCAAAGGCGCGGGCCGATTTCAGCGCTTCCATTTTCTCCGCTTCCAGCGGACCGTCGAAATCGATACGCGGTTTTAAGGGTTCGCTCATCGCAATTTATCTCCGATCAAAAATTCAAGCGCGGCATCCAGGCGAATATGCGGCAGCGGCTTATCGACGTCCATCACCTGCGGACGGAAATTCTCAAACTGAAACCCCTGCTGTTGCCAGAACGCCTGACCCGGCAGCCGCGCCGGAACCTCTCCGGGGTAGACGGTCAGCGGCTGACCGTCGCTCAGGCGATTTCCGCGCAGCGCGGGAATCTTCTCGCCGTTAACCTCAATCAACCCGCTCTGCGTCGCCTGGATCGATGCCAGCCCCAGACAATCCATACTGATGCCTTCGAACGCGGCGTTCTGCCAGGCGTCCTGAATCAGCTGCTGCAGCAGAGAAACCATATTGCCGTGCTGATCGACGGTGACGTGATCGGCTTTGGTGGCGGCAAACAGCAGCTTATCGATCACCGGGGAAAACAGACGGCGGAACAGGGTTCGCTGGCCGTAATGGAAGCTCTGCATCAGCTGAGTCAGCGCCAGGCGCATATCGTTGAAAGCCTGCGGGCCGCTGTTCAGCGGCTGCAGGCAGTCCACCAGCACGATCTGGCGGTCAAAGCGCAGGAAGTGGTCTTTGTAAAAGCCCTTCACCACTTTTTCGCAGTAATATTTAAAGCGTTCGCGCAGCATTCCGGCGTTGCTGTGTTTATCCGCCTGGGCCAGCTTCGCTTCGCCAATGGCGTCGACATCCGGCCAGGGGAAAAACTGCAGGGCCGGCGCCCCGGCCATATCTCCCGGCAGCACAAAGCGCCCCGGCTGAATAAAGTGCAGCCCTTCTCGTTTGCAGGCATGCAGATACTCCGTCCACGCGGCGGCAATCTCCGCCAGACGGTTTTCATCCGCCGGCGCCAGCGGATCCAGCCCGTCGCAGAGCTGACGCCAGCGAGCGGACCACGCCTCACGCTGCCCTTGCAGCAGGCCGGTCATCTGCCGCGACCAGCTGAGGTAATCCTGCGCCAGCATCGGTAAATCAAGCAGCCACTCGCCCGGATAATCGACGATCTCCAGGTACAGCGTGGAGGTCTCTTTAAAATGGCGGAGCAGCGATTCGCTGGAGCGGTAGCGCAGCGCCAGGCGAATTTCGCTTACCCCGCGGGTCGGCGTCGGCCAGACCGGCGGCGAACCGTACAGCTGCGCCAGCCCTTCGTCATAGGTAAAACGCGGAATGCCGAAATCACGCTGCGGAACCCGTTTGACGCCAAGCAGGCGCTCTTCTCTCACCGCGCTAAGCAACGGCAGGCGTGCCCCGGAGTGAATATTCAGCAGTTGATTGACCAGCGCGGTGATAAAGGCGGTTTTACCGCTGCGGCTCAGGCCGGTGACCGCCAGACGCAAATGACGGTCAACGCCACGGTTCACCAGTGCATTGAATTCAGTTTTGAATCGCTTCATTGCCATCCTGTTATGCTCTGAAGGAAAGTGCTTTGATTATAAGCTATTAGGTGAGGATAAGTAGAAAGATTCCCGCCAGCGCTGCGGAAGATTGACGGCTGATGGCATTCACCTCAGTCGCTGCGCGCCAGGCGCGCGCAGGAGTGCCTGCGCGACCTCACCCGTCCACCCCGTGGACGTCGCAACGATACGCCTGGCGCATCGCCTCGATAAATCATTTCATCCCGCGGGCAAAACGGTTGGCCAGACGGCTGAGCAACGGCTCCAGCGCCACCGCCAGCAACATTTTTAACGGCCGACGCGCCACCGATTTCACCGCCCAGCCGGCAACGCCCGCCGGGCCATAACGTAACGCGGTCAGCAGAACCAGCTTACCCGCGATTTTCAGGCCGGGTTTCACTTTTTGCCCTGCCTGCTGCCATTTTATGTTCATGCGTGACCTCAGATTTCAGTTAGAGCTGGCGAAAACGGCTGCGTAACGTAAAGGTATCCGACGTGACATAGCGTTCCATTTCGCGCAGGCGGCGTTCGCTGGCCGCCAGTTCTTGATCCGCCGCGGCCAGCAGCTCACCGCTGGTCGGCATTTTCTCGCCGTACAATTCACTTTCCGGCATCGGGTCAAGAGCGAACGTCAGGATGATGTACGCCACCACCACAAAGAAAAACAGGCCAAAGATCATCGCCAGTACGGTAATCAGTCGTACCAGCTTGACCGGCACATCCAGATACTGCGCGATACCGGCGCAGACGCCTTTTACCATGCCGTGCTGCGGCACGCGCCACAGTTTTTTATTCAGATCCAGTCCGCCCATTATTTGTCTCTCCAGTTCGGATGTTCGGCATCAAGAATGTCTTCCAGCGTCTGAATACGTTCGCGCATGCGCTTTGCATCGTCGGTCAGCTGCAGCAAACGCTGCTGTTCATTCTGCGATAAGCTGCCGCTCGCGGTGCGGTTGTTGTAGTGCAGCCAAAGCCAGACCGGTAAAACGAACAGCACAAACAGCGTCAGAGGTATGGCAATAAAAAGCGTACTCATGTGTACTCCTTACGGTGAGTGAACGGCGGCGCATAGCAGCGCCGCAACGCATTATCCTTCAGAACGTCGGGGCATCGGCTCACGACCGGCTTTAGCTGCGCCCGCCCTATCCGGCCCGCCAGTTCTGAAGGCGCTGGCCTCTGCCATTAGTTGTTTTGGTTCATTTTGCTTTTCAACGCCGCCAGCTGGGCGCTGATTTCATCATCCGCTTTCAGGTCGGCAAACTGCTGATCCAGCGTTTTCTGTTTACCAAAACCATGGCTTTCCGCTTCGGCTTCCATATGATCGATGCGGCGTTCAAAGGATTCAAAACGCGCCATCGCTTCATCAATTTTACCGCTATCCAGCTGACGACGTACATCGCGGGAAGAGCTGGCCGCCTGATGACGCAGTGTCAGCGCCTGCTGGCGAGCGCGGGTTTCGCTCAGTTTATTCTCCAGCTCGCCAATCTCTTTTTTCATCCGCGTCAGCGTTTCGTCAACCATCTGCGCTTCATTTTCCAGACTGCCGATAAGGTCGGTCAGCTTTTGTTTTTCGATAAGCGCGGCACGCGCCAGATCTTCTTTATCTTTACGCAGCGCCAGTTCAGCTTTTTCCTGCCACTCGGCCTGCTGGGCAAGCGCTTGTTCAATTCGACGGCTCAGCTGTTTCTTTTCCGCCAGCGCACGCGCCGAAGTTGAACGGACTTCGACCAGCGTATCCTCCATCTCCTGGATCATCAGACGCACCAGCTTCTGCGGATCTTCCGCTTTCTCCAGCAGGGAGTTGATGTTGGCGTTCACGATGTCGGCAAAACGAGAAAAAATACCCATAACGTTGATCCTCATAGTTCTGATTTCAGGCCGTGGCCTGCGATGATACTTACGCTGATTAATACAAATCCTGTGCCAACTTTTTATCTTATTGATTTTAAAAGGAGTGGTTGTTATCTGCACAACGGGTTGCTACAGTAGCCTGGTGAATCACACGAATAAATGGCGAATTTCATCATGGCGGAATACAAGGACAACCTGCTCGGCGAAGCGAACAGCTTTCTCGAGGTGCTGGAACAAGTGTCGCGGCTGGCGCCACTGGACAAACCGGTGCTGGTTATTGGTGAACGCGGTACTGGTAAAGAGCTTATCGCCAACCGCCTGCACTTTCTCTCTTCGCGCTGGCAGGGACCGTTCATCTCCCTCAACTGCGCGGCGCTGAATGAAAATCTGCTGGATAGCGAACTGTTTGGCCATGAAGCCGGCGCCTTTACCGGCGCCAGCAAGCGTCATCCGGGGCGCTTTGAGCGCGCCGACGGTGGAACCCTGTTTCTGGATGAACTGGCGACAGCGCCGATGCTGGTCCAGGAAAAGCTGCTGCGGGTGATTGAATATGGCGAACTGGAGCGCGTGGGCGGCAGTCAGCCGCTGCAGGTTAACGTGCGTCTGGTTTGCGCGACCAACGCCGATCTGCCGCAGAGGGTTGAGGACGGCCATTTCCGCGCCGACCTCCTCGACCGCCTCGCCTTCGATGTGGTGCAGTTGCCGCCGCTACGCGACAGACAGAGCGACATTATGCTGCTGGCAAATCAGTTCGCTATCCAGATGTGTCGCGAACTGGGGCTGCCGCTGTTTCCCGGCTTCAGCGACCGCGCCCGCGAAACGCTGCTCGGCTACCGCTGGCCGGGGAATATTCGCGAGCTGAAAAACGTGGTGGAGCGCTCGGTGTATCGCCACGGGACCAGCGACAGCGAACTGGATAACATCATCATTAATCCTTTCCATCAACATCAGCCGCTTCAGTCGCCCGCCGCAGACGTTGCCGCGCATCCCGCCGGACCAACGCTGCCTGTGGATCTGCGGGCCTTTCAGCAGGAACAAGAAAAAAACCTGCTGCAGACGAGCCTGCAGCAGGCGAAGTACAATCAGAAACAGGCGGCGGCGCTGCTCGGGTTAACCTACCACCAGCTGCGGGCGCTGCTCAAAAAACATCAGCTGTGAGAGCTATGCGGCAGCATCAGGGCGCTGACCACCGTAGCTCCCAGGCACATCGCCGCGTTAAACCACAGCGCATACTGCGCGGCGCTGGCCATACCGAGCGGTAAAAACAGCGCAAAAAGTGACGCTGTCACCGCAATGCCCATCGCCCCGCCCAGCGAGCTGCCCATTTTGTAAATCCCCGAGGCGACGCCCACTTTGTTTTCCGGCGCGTTCACTACCGCCGTATCGGTAGACGGTGTCGCATAGCACCCCAGCCCGAGGCCAAACAGCACGTTGCTGAGAAAGACGGTGACGATATAGAGCGACTTATCGAGAAAGGTGCAGGAGATAAGTACAATCGCCACCGCGGTTAACAGCGGCCCGGTCATCATAGGCAGCCTGGCGCCGTAGCGCTGCAGCAGCTTTTCCCCCACGCGGATCATCGCCAGAACGGTCACCAGATAGCCCAGAGTCATGCCGCCGGTCTCCAGCGGGGTCATATTGTGCCCTTTTTGCAGCCAGATACTGGTGATCATCATCGTGCCAATCGCGCCGTTAAGCAGAAAGTTAGACAGCACGGCGGCGCTGTAGGCCCGGTTGCGAAACAGCGCAAAATCAATCAGCGCGGCATCCCCTTTGCGCAGACCGCTGCGGATGAAAAACCCTGCCGCCAGCAGCGAGCCGGCAAACATCGTCAGCGACAGGCTGCTGCTCCAGCCCCAGCCGTGCCCTTTGCTGATAAACAGATTCAACAGTACCAGCGAGGCGATCAGGCTCAACAGACCGCTGATATCCAGCTTTTGCTGCTGCGCGCCGGCGCTACGGCTTTCCGGCGTGCCGCGCAGCAGCATCAGCGCCACCAGCGCGACGGCAATGGAAAAGACGAAGATCCAGCGCCAGCCGAGACCGGTAGCGATGGCGCCGCCGACGAATGAACACAGCCCGCTACCGCCCCATGAACCGATAACCCAGAAGCTTACTGCGCGCTGGCGGGCCTTGCCTTCATACCAGGTTTTGATCAATGCCAGGGTCGCGGGCATGATGCAGGCCGCCGACAGCCCCTGTAAAACCCGCCCGGCGAGAAACAGCCATGGTCCCTGGGCCACGATCAGCAGCGCACTACCGGCAATACTCAATCCTAAGCCGATATGGGTCATGCGCATCCGGCCAAATTTATCCGCCAGCCCGCCGCTGGCGACAACAAAGCAACCGCTGAAAAGTGCGCTGAGGCTGACGGCGAGCGTCAGCGTCTCAAGGGAAATATCCAGACTGCTTTTCATTGCCGGCACGACGTTAATGACCGACTGGGCAAACAGCCAGAAGGTCAGCACGCTCAGCACGATGCCCGCCAGCAGACGATCGGTGCCGACAAACGGGGTGTCGGTCAGAGATACGGAGCTCATAATAGGGTCCTCCCGGTCGCGGGTCGTTAGCGCAGATAATGTTCCGTCAGGCCGCACCACAGCGCCGCGCCCTTGAGCAGGATCTCGTCGTTAAAATCATATCCGGGATTATGCACCATGCAGCGATCGGCTTCGTCTCCGGCGCCGATAGTGAAATAACACCCGTTCGGATTATGTTCGAGCATAAAGGCAAAATCTTCGCTGCCCATAAACGGTTTCACCTCCCCGACCTGCGCTGCGCCAAACAGCGATGTCGCCACCTCGCGCACCATCTGATTCGCGGCGGGATCGTTTTTCAGCACCGGGCTGCCGTTGACGTGGGTTAAGGTGGCCGTGGCGTTAAAGCTTTCCGCCTGGGCAACGGCAATATCGTGAATGCGCTGCAGGACCGTTTCACGTACCTGCTCGTTCAGAGTACGGACCGTCAGCTTCATCAGTACCTTATCGTTGATAATGTTTGGCGCATGTCCCGCCTGAATACTGCCGACGGTCACCACCGCCGGTTCAAATGGCGTGATATTACGCGAAACGATGGATTGCAGCGCCAGCGTGATGTGACAGGCAACCAGCGTGGCGTCAACGGTATGCTCCGGTACCGCCCCGTGCCCGCCCACCCCCTTGACCTCAATATGCAGGGTATCGGAGGAGGCCATCATCGCGCCGTCGCGCAGACCAATTTTACCCACCGCCTGCCCCGGCATATTGTGCAGACCAAAGATCCGGTCGCAGGGGAATTTGTCGAACAGGCCGTCTTCCACCATGACCCGCCCACCGTACAGCAGCTCTTCGGCGGGCTGAAAAATCAGCTGTAGCGTGCCATTAAACTGCCGGGTGCGCGCCAGATACTCGGCGGCGTAGAGAAGCGTGGTGGTGTGCCCGTCATGACCGCAGCCGTGAAAACGGCCATCGACCTGACTGGCCCAGGCTTTACCGCTCGCCTCCTGCATCGGCAGCGCGTCCATGTCGGCGCGCAGACCAAGGCGACGCTGACCTCTGCCGACGGTTAACGTCCCGACCACGCCGGTTCCCGCCAGACCACGATGCACCTCATAGCCCCATTCGGCCAGCAGGCGTGCGACTTCATCGCTGGTTTGATGTTCTTCGAAGCCGATCTCCGGCTGCTGATGGAAACGGCGACGCAGGGCGATAAACTGCGCTTCATTAACCTGTAATGCCTCAATAAGTGGATGTGTCATTTTTGTTATTCCTTCATTGGGTTTGCGCGACACTTTCGAGTTTATGCGGTTAAAAAGCCCACGATGCGCTGTTTTTTGTTTTATATTGACGGATTATTCATGAGTGCTTTTCATAAAAATCGGTTATGACAAAAAATAACCTGTTATTTTTTGTCTTTGAGGGGGCGTTACGGTGGAACACCATTCAGGCGATTTTAGCGTCGTGGTTCGCGATGTTCGTCAGTACAGTCAACAGGATAGCGATGCCTTAACGTTGCTGTGGGTGCTGGAAGGCCGCGTCGGGCTGCATGACGGCGAACTCCGCCAGCAGTTGGATACTGACGACCTGGCGATAGTGAACCGTCATCAGCGCTGGAGCCTGACCGCATCCGCCGCCAATGCGGTGATGCTGCTGACCCTGCCTTACGGCTGGCTGACGCGTCTTGACGGTGATTTTTTCGCCGTCGACTACCAGGTCGCGGACGCAACCCGCGATGCCGATGATAACCTGCGCCATCTGATGCGCCAGCTGTTGGTCATTGAACTGGTAAATCACCAGTCCCGCTACCGCCTGGAAGCCAATCGCTGGCTCAGTGAAATTGCCCTGCTGCTGGCCACTCGCTATACCCGGCCCGTCATCGCCAGGACACAGCGCGGGGCGGAGAAGTGGAGCCGCCGCATTGCCCGGGTGGTGGCGCGGATCGAGGCCAACTATCAGCAGCGGCTTTCGCTACACGATGTCGCCGCAGCGGAATTTGTCTCCGAAGCCTGGCTATCAAGGCTGTTTCGCAAGGAGGTCGGCGTAAGCTTTGTGCAGTACATTACCGCACTGCGTCTCAGCAAGGCGGCCGAACAGCTCCTCACCACCCGCAAGTCGGTGCAGCAGATTGCCCAGGAGCAAGGGTTCGCCAGCACCCGCATCATGAGCGACCTGTTTAAACGACTGCATGAACTGACGCCGCGTCAGTTTCGCCAGCAGCATCCGCAGAGCCACCCGGAATCCACCCGCTCACGCATCGGTCAGGCCGATATCTGGCAGCCGGTCGCCGTGGAGCGCCTCTATGCCCGGCTGAGTGAGCCGGAGAAAAACGGCTGGGATAATCCTCCGCCGCGGCTGAATCCGCAGCAGACCCGCCAGATTGATCTGCGTCAGCTGCCGGGCCGGGCCGCGCCATTACGCCATACCCGAATCGTGGTCACCGTACGCGAGCTGGATGATTTATTACGTGAAGATGTCCGCCGCGAGCTGGAGCGGCTGCACGATACCCTGCCAGTCTATGCGATTGATATTAATGACCCGTTTCTCAGCAGCAGACTGTTCGCCACCGGTTGGGATGACCCGCAGATAGCAGGCTATGCCTGCTGGTACCAGCTGCAGCAAATTTTCAGCTGGCTGGCCAATATGGGCTGGGGGTTGATTTTGCATACCGGGCTGACCACCCGCTGCGATCTGCTACAGCGTTTTTTACGCCTCGCGGCCAATCATTTCCCCCCGGCGACGCTCGCCAGCTGGCGATTTGTCTGGCACTGGTCACCCCAGGCCAGCGAAGAGGCGCGCCAGCACGCCTGGCAGCAGCAGCGCGATACGCTGCGGGCGATACTGCCGCAGCCGCAGCTGGGGATCTGGCATCGCTTCCCGGAGAGCGCCATTGGCGAAGACGCACTGCTCCGTTCGCCGCTGTTGAGCGAAGCCAGCTTTCTCGCCTGTCAGGCTGATGCAAACGAACTGCTGGATCTGGCCCAGCTCGATAGCAGCAGACTGGCCGCCAGCGAAAACTACCCGGTACATAAACTGCGCCAGATCCACAGCGCCCTGCGCCAGCGCCAGCTGTCGCTTCCCGTCTGGCTACTCTCCTGGAATACATTGACCGGCAACACCCGCGACACCAACGGCCGTTTCTTTCGCGGCGCGCTGTTGATGGATAATCTGCTGGGGCTGGCGGATCAAGTATGGCTGGCCGGGTTCTGGCTCAACTCAGGCCTGCAGGGCGAAGCGCGGGCGAACGGTAAGCTGGATACCTCGAGCCTGGCGCTGCACTATCTGCACGGCCTCCCGCGCCCGGTTTACTGGGTGCTGTGGCTCTGGAGACGGCTGCGTGGTGAGGTGCTGGTGAATGACAAAAACCTGCTGCTGTTACGCCACGGGGAGCACTATCAGCTGCTGTTACGTAATACGGTGGTGTTCAACCCCTGGCTCTCCAGCGAAGAGGCTTTTATCCAACGCTTCAGCCAGCCCTATAGCGTGCAGCTATCGGGGCTGGAGGGCCGCTGGCGGGTTAAACAACATCTTTTCGATCGCCATCACGGGGCGTTATTCCCGCTTTTTGACGCCTTTCGTAGCCAGAGCGGGCCGGACGAAGAGGATTATCACTGGATAATGCACAAAGCCCGCCCGGCGCTGAGCGTCTCAGAGGAGCGGCCGGAAAACGGCTGGCATGTCGTCGACTCGCTGGAGAGCAACGCCCTGGTTCTCTACGAATTTACCCCGATAAGTGACTAACCTCGCCACCATCAGATGACGGCTTGCCCTGTTTGACCCAGGCATCGATTTTCACCCGGCTCGCCTCGCTAGCCGGGTTAAACACCATCATGTTGAGGTCCGGGCGACCGTCAACGGTAAAGGTGGAAAACTCCAGCTCAATCATACCAAGCTGCGGATGATGCATGCGCTTAAAGCCTTCGCCCTGCCCGGCCACATCGTTGCTACGCCAGAAGGCGTCAAATTCCGGGCTCTGACGACTGAGCTCGGCAATGAGCCGTTCGTTTTCCGTCGATGCTCCTGCCCGGGCAACATCAGCACGAAAGGCGCTGACGATAAGGCGGGCTACGGATGACCAGTCTTCCAGCGCGCTGCGCGCAGAGTGATTGGTAAACAGGCGCCGGAGAATATTGCGTTCGGCGGGCGGTAGCCGACCGTAGTCGGTCAGGACGCGGGCGGCGGCATCATTCCACGCAATCACGTCCCAGGCGACGGTTTTAACGATTGCCGGAACGGGGAGCGCATCCAGCACCCGCTGTAAACGCGGGGTAATGTCGTCGGAGACAATCAGCCGGGTTTCCGGCGGATGACCAAATGCCAGAATAAACAGGTGTTCACGCTCCGGCGTAGTCAGTCTCAGGCCACCGGCAATACGGCCCAGCACTTCGCGGGATGGCGCTCCGCCGCGCCCCTGCTCCAGCCAGGTATACCAGGTGGGGCTGATATTGGCCAACTGAGCAACCTCTTCGCGCCGGAGCCCAGGCGTGCGCCGACGGCCTGGCGTAAAGCCAAATGTTGCCGGATCGAGCCGTAAACGCCGCGCCCGCAGAAATTCACCCAATGCATACGTTGAAGAGTCGCTCATGCTAAACCTGTTAGTCTTTATACCCTGATAATGTCTCTACTTTTATCGTATCGCGTTAAGACTACCATAGCCTGGATACTCATTCTGGAGGCAGGTTATGCGAATTTTTCTCACCGGCGCGACCGGATTTATCGGCTCGCGTATTCTCAACGAACTGCTGGCCGCCGGACACCAGGTCACCGGCCTGGCGCGTTCAGAGGCCAGCGCCCTCGCGCTGCAGACGGCAGGCGCAGACGTGCAGTACGGAACACTGGAAGAGCCGCGCTCGCTGCTGGAAGCGGTCACCCGCTGCGATGCGGTGATCCACACCGCTTTCGATCATGATTTCAGCCGCTTTGTGGAAAACTGCGAAAAAGACCAGCGCATTATTCTCGCCATCGGCGCGGCGTTGCAGGGGAGCCGGCGGCCGCTCATCATCACTTCCGGTACCGCCATGGGTGACATCGGTAACGGACTACCCGCCAGTGAAATGCACTTCAATCCCGCGCACCCGAACCCGCGCGCCGCCTCAGAGCGTGCGGGAAACCGGCTGCTGGATGCCGGGGTGGATGTCCGGGTGGTGCGACTGCCGCAGGTGCATGACACCACCCGCCAGGGCTTATTGACCTATTACATCGCGCATGCGGCAGAAAAAGGGGTCGTGGTCGTGGTCGGCGACGGGAATAACTGCTGGTCGGCCGCACACATCAGCGATGTTACCGCGCTGTACCTGCGGGTGCTGGAACAAGGTCTGGCCGGCAGGCGCTATCATGCCGTTGCTGAAGAGGCCATCCCCTCTCTGCGCATCGCCGAGGTGGTGGCGGAGAAATTGCACCTGCCGCTGCAGTCCCTGAGCGCCGATCGCGCGGCGGCCCACTTTGGCTGGTTTGCCGCCTTTGCCGGAATGGATTTACGCGCCACGTCCGTCTGGACCCGCCAGCAGCTGAACTGGCAGCCCACCGGTCCGGGCCTGCTGGACGATCTGCGTCACCTGAATCACGACAAGTGACAACGTCACTAAAACGATGACCGTATGCTCAGCGCGCCTGGCCCGGCCGCCCTTTTATCTCGCGCCCGGATATATTTGTCAGACAAAATTGATGGGCCACGCATTTTCTCCGCCGGGAGCGGAATAAGGTAGTTGCGGTACTCCATCGAGGATAAAACCGTGAAAAAATTACTGATATGTTGCCTGTCTGGCGAGACAGCGAACATCTTAGCGAAGAAAATGCAAAAAATAGCGGATGCGCAGGGTCTGAATCTGTTAATTAGTGCCGTAGGCCTGGAGAATGTATTTAGCGTTGCCCCGGCCTATGACGCCATTTTAGTAGCGCCGCATGTTCAATATAAACGGGATGAAATCGCTAACGTGCTGCAAGACAAGCAGGAGATTGCGGTTATTGAAAGCCTGCCCTACGCCGCATTCAACGGCGACAGCGTGCTTAAATTTGCGCTGGTCAATCTGTCCCAATCGCTCACCTGACTGAGCATGAAACTATGCGGGCAGGTCGCAGACGCCGGCCCGCATTATCCCGCCTCGCCAGCATTGCATGACAACCGGCGCGCCCGCCCCGAGTTAATTATTTGTAACTGGTAAGATGTGCCAATGTGAATTATAGTCTGCGCATCATCGTTCAATGGACTGAAAACGCACATGATTCCGGTTAATATTCATACTCTTAGTCGCTATGCGGCCCATGTCAGCTTGACCCACACGATGAAAAACCATCGGTCGCCCGCCCTCTCCGTAATGATGATCTTCTCCGATTTATGTATCCGTTCAACCCTGGACTCCTACAGCGAACAGGGCTGGGAAATTAGCGAGAAGTGCAGCGGGCTGGTTCTGCGCAGCTTTGTCGCCACCCATCGCGGTGGGACGGCGATCGAAATCACGCCGAAGGATTATATCGGTCGATATAACCGCTTGCTTCCGCTGTAAGCGCCGGTGAATTAACAGCTAACTGGAGAAAGTGGCAATAAAAAGATACCATGTTTCATTATCCGCCATACACCGCATGAATATGCTGAGAAGCGCCTAAAAGAGCACCATACCCTCAGGTTTTTGATCAATATCAATCCATAGTCCCCTTTGCAGCATCACGATCGGCGCGACCCGTGCTCTCGTACGCTTTGTCCGTTTATTCAGGGAGATGGAGGATAAAAACGCCTGGTGGTTTTACGAGGTATACTCGAAGTAGCGGTGTGGTATGCATTCGAACCTGCGGAACAGCACAACGGCGCAGCCGTCGTGATATTGTCCCTGTGAGCGTTGAAGGTGATGGAATATGTCATTCAATATTAATAAGATAGAGCACCGCTCTATCATCATAAAAACATTATGCGCCTGAAAATATCTTCTCTCCTGGCGGTAGCGTCGCTGCTGTGCGGGCAGGCTCTTGCCGCGCCCACGTTGCCCGCGAATGCCGATATTCGCGATAGCGGCTTTGTTTACTGCGTCAGCGGGCAGGTTAATACCTTTAACCCGCAAAAAGTCAGCAGCGGTCTGATTGTCGACACCTTAGCCGCCCAGCTGTACGATCGCCTGCTGGATGTCGATCCTTATACCTACCGTCTGGTCCCTGAGCTGGCCGAAAGCTGGGAAGTATTGGATAACGGCGCGACGTACCGCTTCCATCTGCGTAGCCACGTCCCTTTCCAGTCGACATCGTGGTTTAAACCCACCCGCGCCTTTAACGCCGACGATGTGATTTTCACCTTCAGTCGTATTTTTAACCGCGACGATCCGTGGCACAGCGTCAACGGCAGCAGCTTCCCTTATTTCGACAGCTTACAGTTTGCCGACAGCGTTGAAAGCGTGCGCAAGCTGGACAACCAAACCGTCGAATTTCGCCTGAAGCGCCCGGATGCCTCATTCCTCTGGCACCTGGCGACCCACTATGCGTCGGTCATGTCTGCAGAATACGGCGCGCAGTTGATCAAAGCCGATCGTCCGGAACAGCTTGACCGTCAACCGGTTGGTACCGGTCCGTTCCAGCTTGAAGAGTACCGCGCCGGGCAGTACGTGCGCCTGCAGCGCCATCCGGACTACTGGCGTGGCAAACCGCTGATGCCGCAGGTGGTCGTCGACCTCGGTTCCGGCGGCACCGGCCGCTTGTCGAAACTGCTCACCGGGGAGTGCGACGTTCTGGCCTGGCCTGCCGCCAGCCAGTTGACCATTTTACGCGACGATCCCCGTCTGCGTCTGACCCTACGCCCGGGAATGAATATCGCCTGGCTGGCGTTCAATACCGCCCGACCGCCGCTGGATAAACCGGAAGTTCGCCATGCGCTGGCGCTGGCTATCAACAACCAACGCCTGATGCAGTCTATTTATTACGGTACGGCGGAAACCGCCGCGTCAATGTTGCCGCGCGCCTCGTGGGCCTACGATAACGACGCTAAAATTACCGAATACAACCCGAAAGAAGCTCGCGAGCGGCTCAAAGCGCTGGGGCTGGAAAAGCTGACGCTCAAGCTCTGGGTACCCACCAGCTCGCAGGCCTGGAACCCCAGCCCGCTGAAAACCGCCGAGCTGATTCAGGCGGACATGGCGCAAATTGGCGTGAAGGTCATTATTGTGCCGGTCGAAGGCCGTTTCCAGGAGGCCAGACTGATGGACATGAACCACGATCTGACGCTCTCCGGCTGGGCCACGGACAGCAACGACCCGGATAGTTTTTTCCGACCGCTGCTGAGCTGTGCGGCCATTGCCTCACAGACCAACTTCGCCCACTGGTGCAATCGCGAATTTGACGAGGTGTTGCAAAAGGCCCTGCGCTCGCAGCAGCTGGCGTCGCGCATTGAAGCCTATAAAGAGGCACAGCATATCCTGGCCCGCGACCTGCCGGTGCTGCCGCTGGCTTCATCGCTGCGTCTGCAGGCTTACCGCTATGATATGAAAGGTCTGATACTGAGTCCGTTTGGCAACGCCTCCTTTGCGGGCGTCTCGCGGGAGAAAAAAGACGAGGTGAAAAAACCATGATTATTTTTACCCTGCGCCGCCTGCTGCTGCTGCTGGTCACCCTCTTTTTCCTGACCTTCGTCGGCTTCAGCCTGAGCTATTTTACGCCCCACGCCCCGCTGCAGGGCGCCTCGCTGTGGAACGCCTGGCAGTTCTGGTTCAGCGGACTGTTGCACTGGGACTTCGGTGTCTCCAGCATTAACGGCCAGCTGATTTCTGAACAGCTGAAAGAGGTTTTTCCGGCCACCATGGAGCTGTGTATCCTCGCATTTGGCTTCGCGCTGCTGGTGGGTATCCCCGTCGGTATGCTGGCGGGGATAATGCGCAACAAGTGGCCCGATACGCTGATCAGCGCCCTCGCGCTGCTCGGCTTCTCGATTCCCGTGTTCTGGCTGGCGCTGCTGCTGACGCTCTTTTTCTCTCTGACCCTCGGCTGGTTCCCGGTCTCCGGGCGCTTCGACCTGCTGTACGAGGTGAAAACGGTGACCGGTTTTGCGCTGATTGACGCCTGGCTGTCTGACTCGCCGTGGCGCCATGAGATGATCGTCAGCGCCGTACGCCATATGGTGCTGCCGGTGCTGACGCTGGCGGTCGCCCCCACCACCGAAGTGATCCGCCTGATGCGCATCAGCACCAGCGAAGTGTATGACACCAACTACGTGAAGGCGGCGGCCACCCGCGGCGTGTCGCGGCGGACGATTTTACACCGCCACGTTCTGCACAACGCTCTGCCGCCGGTGATCCCACGTCTTGGGCTTCAGTTTTCCACCATGCTGACCCTGGCGATGATCACTGAAATGGTCTTCAGTTGGCCGGGGCTCGGTCGCTGGTTGATAAATGCGATTCGCCAGCAGGATTACGCCGCCATTTCGGCCGGCGTCATGGTCATTGGCGCCCTGGTGATTACCGTCAACGTGATATCAGATATTCTGGGTGCGATGGCTAACCCGCTGAAACATAAGGAATGGTATGCCCTACGATAGCGTGTATCTGGAAAAGCGTCCGCCTGGGGCGCTGCGTACCGTCTGGCGAAAATTCTACGGCGACACGACTGCGATGATCGGCCTGTACGGCTGCGCCGGTCTGGTGCTGCTGTGCGTCTTCGGCGGCTGGTTTGCCCCTTATGGTATCGATCAGCAGTTTCTTGGCTACCAGCTGTTGCCGCCGTCATGGTCGCGCTATGGCGAAGTCTCGTTCTTCCTCGGGACCGACGATCTCGGTCGCGATGTGTTGAGCCGTCTGCTGAGCGGTGCGGCGCCGACCGTCGGCGGCGCTTTTGTCGTCACCTTCGCGGCGACGCTGTTCGGCCTGGTGCTCGGCGTCGTTGCCGGCTCAACCCATGGCCTGCTGTCGGCGATGTTGAACCATATCCTCGATACCCTGCTGTCGATTCCGTCGCTGCTGCTGGCCATTATTGTCGTGGCTTTCGCCGGGCCGCATCTGAGCCACGCGATGTTCGCCGTCTGGCTGGCGCTGCTGCCGCGCATCGTACGCTCGGTCTACAGCATGGTGCATGATGAGCTGGAAAAAGAGTACGTCATCGCCGCCCGTCTCGACGGCGCATCGACCTTAAATATTCTCTGGTTTGCGGTGCTGCCGAATATCGCCTCCGGGCTGGTCACGGAGATCACCCGCGCATTATCGATGGCGATTCTCGATATCGCTGCCCTGGGCTTTCTCGACCTCGGCGCTCAGCTTCCTTCCCCGGAATGGGGCGCGATGCTGGGCGACGCGCTGGAGCTGATTTACGTCGCGCCATGGACGGTGATGCTGCCCGGCGCGGCGATTATGATTAGCGTCCTGTTGGTCAACCTGCTGGGCGACGGGATCCGCCGCGCCATTATCGCCGGGGTGGAATAATGCCGTTACTTGATATTCGCAACCTGACCATTGAGTTCAAAACCAACGAGGGCTGGGTCAAAGCCGTCGACCGTGTCAGCCTGACCCTTGCGGAAGGTGAGATTCGCGGCCTGGTGGGCGAATCCGGATCCGGTAAAAGCTTGATTGCCAAAGCGATCTGCGGCGTCACCAAAGACAACTGGCGGGTGACCGCCGACCGTATGCGTTTCGATGATATCGATCTCTTACGCCTTTCCAGCCGCGAACGCCGCAAGCTGATTGGCCACAACGTGTCAATGATTTTTCAGGAGCCGCAGTCCTGTCTCGATCCGTCGGAGCGTATCGGCCTGCAGCTAATGCAGAATATCCCCGGCTGGACCTTTAAAGGCCGCTGGTGGCAGCGCATCGGCTGGCGAAAACGCCGGGCCATCGAACTGCTGCACCGCGTCGGGATTAAAGATCACAAAGACGCCATGCGCAGTTTCCCCTACGAATTAACCGACGGGGAGTGTCAGAAGGTGATGATTGCCATCGCCCTCGCCAACCAGCCGCGTCTGCTGATCGCCGATGAGCCGACCAACGCCATGGAGCCGACGACCCAGGCGCAAATTATCCGCCTGCTTACGCGTCTGAACCAGAACAATAACACCACCATTTTGCTGATCAGCCACGATATGCAGATGCTCAGCAAGTGGGCGGATAAAATCAATGTGATGTACTGCGGACAAACGGTAGAAACGGCGCCCAGCGAAGAGCTGGTGACAACGCCTCATCATCCGTATACCCAGGCATTAATCCGCGCGATCCCGGATTTTGGCAGCGCGCTCCCGCATAAAAGCCGCCTGAATACGCTGCCGGGAGCCATCCCCCTGCTCGAGCAGCTGCCGATCGGCTGTCGTCTCGGGCCGCGCTGCCCCTACGCGCAGCGTGAATGCATTGAAACGCCGCGCCTGACCGGAGCCAGAACTCATCTGTATGCCTGTCATTTCCCGCTAAACATGGAGAAAGAGTGAAATGGTCGAAACATTGCTCGAAGTCCGTAATCTGAGTAAGACCTTTCGCTACCGTACCGGCTGGTTTCGTCGTCAGATGGTGGAAGCGGTGAAACCGCTCAGTTTTACGCTGCGCGAGCGCCAGACGCTGGCGATTATCGGCGAGAACGGCTCAGGAAAATCGACGCTGGCGAAAATGCTGGCGGGCATGATCGAGCCAACATCCGGCGAGCTGTTGATTGACGATCATCCGCTGACGTTTGGCGACTACTCTTTCCGCAGTCAGCGTATCCGCATGATCTTTCAGGACCCTTCGACCTCGCTGAACCCGCGGCAGCGTATTTCGCAAATCCTCGACTTCCCGCTGCGCCTGAATACCGACCTCGAACCGGAGGCGCGAGAGAAGCAGATTATTGAGACGCTGCGAATGGTCGGCCTGCTGCCGGACCACGTGAGCTACTATCCGCATATGCTGGCTCCCGGCCAGAAGCAGCGTCTGGGCCTCGCGCGCGCGCTGATTCTGCGTCCTAAAGTGATCGTCTGTGATGAAGCGCTGGCGTCGCTGGACATGTCGATGCGTTCGCAGCTGATCAACCTGATGCTGGAGCTACAGGAGAAACAGGGGATTTCGTATATCTACGTGACCCAGCATCTGGGGATGATGAAGCATATCAGCGATCAGGTCCTGGTGATGCATCAGGGCGAGGTCGTCGAGCGCGGCAGCACCGCCGATGTGCTGGCGTCACCGCTGCACGACCTCACCCGACGCCTGATTGCCGGCCACTTTGGCGAGGCGCTGACCGCCGATGCCTGGCGCAAAGACGGTAAATAATCATCGGCGCCGGCAGCGGCTCAGTCGGCTCTAGTTCGGGAACACGCTCTGCGTCGGCAGCACGCGACGGTCAAAGCGACGCAGCGTGTAGTAAAGAACCCCGGTCCCGAACCAGCCGATAATCCAGGAGACATCGTTGCCGGCAAACAGCCACGTCAGCGAGCCGTGATACAGCGGGTTCTCAATAAACGGCAGCTGGATAAGCACGCCGACGATATAGACCGCGATCGCGTAGAGATTCCAGTATCCGTAACGCTGTTGCGGATCGGACAGCGCGGGAATATCCACGGCGCCCGCGGAGATCAGATAGTAGTCGGTCAGACCGATCGCGCTCCACGGGACAAAAAACGCCAGCAGGAAGAGCAGGAAATGGGTGAAGTTCTTTAAGAACGCGGGCTCGCTCAACAACGCAATCACGCATGAGATGGCCACCATCAGCACCACGAAGAGAATGCGCGCCCTCTTCGACAGCGCAGCCTGACGACGAAATCCGGAAACGATGGTGCTCAGCGACATAAAGCTGCCGTAGGCATTCAAGGTGGTGAAGGTGATTTTGCCAAAGCAGATCGCAAAGTAGATCACCATCGCCATCAGCTGGCTTTTGCCTAACCCGACGATAAAGCTCACTTCATGACCGGAAAACGCGCTGCCGGCGATGGCCGCTGTCAGAACGCCTAGCGTCATCGATGCCTGCGTGCCCAGCACCGTCCCGCTAAAGACGCACAAAAACGTTTTCGCGCCCGAGACATTACGCGGCAGATAGCGAGAGTAATCCGAAACGTAGGGGCAGAATGCAATCTGCCATGACGACGATAACGACACGGCCAGTAAAAACATCGGCAGTGAGAAATGGTTATTCTGCGCGATCGCCGGCAGATTGGCAGACAGCAGCAGCGTCACAAACAGATAGACAAACGCCAGCACCCCGACCACGCTCGCCACTTTGCCCAGCTTATGAATGACGCGATAGCCCAGCACGGCAATCACAATAATGATCGTGCTGAACAGCAGCATACCGGCCACGTCAGAGATCGACAGCAACCTTGCCATCGCCTGACCGGCCAGCACGGTACCGCTGGCCGAAAAGCCGACATACATCACGCACACCAGTACCAGCGGCACCACGGCGCCAAACACGCCAAACTGCGCCCGGCTGATGATCATCTGCGGCAACCCCAGGCGCGGCCCCTGCAGCGCATGCAGCGACATCACCGCCGCGCCGAGCACCTGCCCCACCAACAGCCCAATCAGCGACCAGACAACATCGCCTCCCAGCACCACCGCCAGCGCACCGGTGACGATGGCGGTAATCTGCAGATTACCGCCAAACCACAGCGTAAACTGGCTAAAGGGATGTCCATGGCGTTCATGATCGGGAATATAATCGATCGACCGCGATTCCGTTATCCCCTGCTCGCGATGGGCTGACTGGCGGTCGGCTGGTGAAAAAGAAGACATCGTTTCCCCGCTATAGCTTATTGTTATTGATGTATTTTATTTTTATATTCTGCTGTTATTGACCGTTCAGCCGCTATGCCAGCCAGTCTGCCCGATGGCGCTTGATGGTCGCGACCGCTTTGCCTATTTCTGGCGCCAGCCAGCGATCGTCTTCCCATGTCGCCACGCTCTGTCGCAGCAGCGCCAGCGCGTGACGCGTGCCGGCTGCCAGCATGTCCTGAGCATGAAACTCCAGCCCTTGAGCGGCCAGCAGATACTCGATTGCCATAATTTGATACAGGTTAGCCAGCAGGCGCTGTAGCTTTAGCGAAGCGCCGGTCCCCAGGCTCAGGTGATCTTCCTGCAGCGCCGAGGTCACAAAATTATCGAGCACCGCCGGCTGCGCCAGCTGCTTGTTCTCCGCACAAAGCGAGGCCGCTACGTACTGGGCGATCATCATGCCGGAGTTCACCCCGGGTTTGGCCACCAGGAATGCCGGCAGGCCGCTGATTAGCGGGTTAACCAGACGATCCAGACGCCGCTCGGCGATAGCGCCCAGTTCAGCCATCGCAATCGCCAGCACATCACAGGCCATGGCGACTGATTCCCCATGCGGATGCGCCTGCGACACCACTCGCCAGTTCTCGAGGGTGCCGAGAATCAAGGGATTATCCGTGCAGGCGTTCAGCTCGGTGTTAATTTGCCGCTCGGCATGAGCGAACTGATCGCGGCAGGCGCCGTGCACCTGCGGCATAGAACGCAGACTGAGCGCATCCTGGGTGCGTATCCCCTGGCTGGCGCTCAACAGCGGGCTATCGGCCAGCAGCTGACGTAATCGGGCTCCGCTCTGCTGCATTCCAGGACTGGCCTTCAATGCCAGGATCTCGGCGTCAAACGCCACGATTTGTCCGCGCAGAGCTTCAAAACTCATTGCGCCGGTGACATCGGCCCAGTCCAGCAGTTGGCTGGCATCGTCGAGGGCCAGACAGGCCATCCCGGTCATACACGGCGTCCCGTTGACCAGGCTTAATCCCTCTTTCGCCCCTGGCGAAATGGGGGCAAGTCCCGCCTGTGCCAACGCGTCGGCAGCCGGTACCACCCGCCCCTGCCAGCTCACCTCGCCGATCCCCATCAGCGCCAGACCGATATGCGCCATATGCGTCAGATAGCCCACCGAACCTTGCGAGGGCACCTGCGGCGTGATTTGCTGATTCAGAAAGGCGAGCAGCTGGTGCACGATGGCGCAGGAAATCCCGGATTTGCCATGGCTGTAGTTGGCGACGGCGGCGCACATAATGGCCCGCGTCTGCGCGTCGTCCAGCAGAGGACCGACGCCGCAGGCGTGGCTCAGCAGCGTATTGCGCGATAGCTGGCTCAGCTGCTCTTCGGGCAGAGTGATATTGCACAAGGCCCCGAGGCCGGTATTAATCCCGTAGGCTATCTGCCCCGCGTCGATAATATGCTGAACAATCGCCCGCCCCTGTGCGATGCGCTCCCAGGCGCCGGCGCTGAGCGCCAGTTGCGCCTGGCCTCTGGCGACCTGCACGACATCCTGCCAGCATAACGGGGCGTCGCCCCACAGCACCTGTTGATTCATACGGATTGTCCTGGTTGATGATGGCTGGAGATAAACTGTTGAAAACGCGGCGACCCATGCGCGCCGAAAAGCGCCTCCGGCGGACCGTCGCAGTCAATGGTGCCTTGATGCATAAACACCACGCGGTTGGAGACATGGCGGGCAAACCCCAGCTCATGCGTGACCACCAGCATCGTGCGCCCCTCTTCCGCCAGGCTACGCATCACTTTCAATACTTCCCCCACCAGTTCCGGATCTAACGCCGAAGTCGGCTCATCAAAGAGCATGACCTCCGGATCCATCGCCAGCGCCCGGGCTATCGCTACGCGCTGTTGCTGACCGCCAGAAAGCTGGGCCGGGTAAAAATCCTTGCGGTTCAGCATGCCGACGCGGTCAAGCAGCTGTTCTGCCTGTTCAATACACTCCTGCTTGCTGCGCTTCAGGACATAATGCGGCCCTTCAATCACGTTTTGCAGCACCGTCATATGCGACCACAGGTTAAAGCTTTGAAACACCATCCCCAGCCGCGAACGCAGACGTTCTATCTGCTTAGGGTTGGCCGCTAGCCGGTGGCCGCGCGCATGGTGCTTCATCTCAATGGTTTCACCCCCCACGCTGACCACGCCCGCATCGGGTGTTTCCAGCAGGTTGATGCAGCGCAAAAGCGTACTCTTACCTGAACCGCTGGCGCCCAGAATCGAGATCACATCGCCTTTTTGCGCCTGGATAGAAATCCCCTTCAGCACATCAAGTGAACCAAAGGATTTATGGATATCGCTGACGGACAGCGTCACGGGACGGGGATCGTGCATACTATTCTCCTTTGGTGGCCGGTTTGAGTGCTACGGTGGCAGGGGTTTGCCGGGTATGCGGCGTCAGATGACGCTCAAGCAACGCATAAAGCTGCACGATGATAAAGTTGAGCAGCAAATAGATAACCGCGGCGCAGAGAAAGACCTCCATCGTCCGGTAGGTTCTCTGGATAATTTGCTGCGCCACGCCGGTCACATCCCACACCGTCACCAGACTGGCCAGCGCGGTGGATTTCACCAGCAAAATCGCCTCGGTCGAATAGGCCGGCAGCGCATAGCGCAGCATCACCGGGGCGATGATGCGTCGCAGCAGCAGAAAACGGGACATCCCGCAGGCCTGTCCGGCTTCAATCTGACCAGAGGGCACCGCCAGCAGCGCGCCGCGCAGGATTTCAGCGGTGTAGGCGGCGGTGCACAGCGCCAGCGCCAGCACCGCGCAGATAAACGGCTCGCGCAGCAGCGGCCACAGAAAACTGTGGCGAATCACGCCAAACTGTCCCAGTCCGTAATAGATAAGAAACAGCTGGATCAGCAGCGGCGAACCGCGAAACAGCAGAATATAGCCTTTAGCAAAACTGCTGAGTAGCGGCCAGCGGCTCATGCGCAGCGCCAGAACCCCCACCGCCAGTACACCGCCGCAGAGAAAAGAACAGATAAACAGCCCCAGCGTAACCGGCAGCGCGGCGCAGAGCTTCAGGAACGTATCGCTGAGAAACGCAACGTCGATAAACATAAACTCTCCTTAAGCCTGAGCCGCGGCGCGACGCAGCCAGGCGCGATTCAGGCGAAGTTCCGCCCGAATAAACGCCCGGTTGGACACCAGGGTGAGTATCAGGTAGCAGCCGCCGCCAATCACATAGAACAGGAAGTATTCGCGGGTGGAGCCAGCGGCAATCTGGCTGGCGCGCATTAACTCCGCAATCCCCGTCACCGAGACCAGCGCCGAATCTTTGAGGCTCATCTGCCAGACATTTGACAGCCCAGGCAGCGAATAGCGGGCAATCTGCGGTAGCATGATGCGCTGAAAAATCCGCCAGCGCGGCATGCCGATTGCCGACGCCGCCTCGACTTCACCGGGCATCAGCGCCAGGCGCGCCGCGCGGTAAACTTCAGCCTGATAAGAGGCGGAAATTAAGCCGATAGCCAGCGAGCCAATCAGAAACGGCGGCACCTCAATAAAGCCATCGGCGCCAAACAGCTGACCAATCGCCGAAACCAGTCCAGAACCGCCAAAATAGAACAGGTAAATGACCAGCAGTTCAGGAATGCCGCGGAAGACAACCGAATAGGCGGAGCCTAACCAACGCACGGGGGCGTGTGGCGACAGCTTTGCTGCGGCAATCATGCCGCCGACCACCGCGCCGACCGCTAACGCGGCGAGAGACAACAGCAGCGTGGTCAGCGTCGCGCTCAGAATGAGCGTGCCCCAACCGTTCTCACCAAAACTCAGCAGACTAAGCATCTTCAACCTCACTTATGGCGTGACATCGCTTTTAAACCATTTTTCGCTCAGCTTTTTCACCGTTCCGTCCGCCAGCGCGGCCTGAATCGCGGTATCCAGCTTCGCTTTTAAATCGGCATCGGCGTGACGAACGCCCATCGCTTCGCCCTCGCCCCAGATGGGGCCACTCAGCTGCGGGCCGCTGAAGTTAAGGTTGCTGTTTTCCGGACGCGCAAGCGTGGTGTTGGCGAAGGTAATATCGTCGAAGACGGCATCAATACGTTCGGCCTGGAGATCCAAAATAGCGTCCGCTGAATTGCTGTATTCCCGAATATCGGCCACATCTTTGAAGTATTTGTCGATGAACGGGGTATACACGGTGCCGGAAGCGATACCGATCGTTTTTCCTTTCAGGGCCGCTTTTAATGGCGCAATCGCCGCCTGAATCTCTTTTTCATCATCGTTAAGCTTGATGGTGTGGTTGGCCCCGCTCGCCGGCGGCAGCAACGTGCCTTTTACCGCGATAAATGACGCCGGTGTTGCGGCGTAGGGGATCGTGAAGGAGACCACCTGTTTTCTTTCCGGCGTAATGACGATGGCATCCATAATCACATCGTATTTTCCGGCGTTGAGTCCGGCGATCATTCCGTCCCAGTTTTGCACGACCAGCTTGCACTCCATGCCCATGCGCTGGCAGAGATTGGCCATCAGTTCCGGTTCGAAGCCGCTGAGCTTGCCGCCCGGCAGCGTCAGGTTCCAGGGTTCATAACCCCCTTCCGTTGCGATGGTGATGGACTTCCACTCTTTGGCATTGGCCGAACTGCCGCAGAGCAAGAGTCCTGAAAACAGGGTTGTCAGACAGACCTGGCGAAAAGTGATGCTCTGCTTCATGATAATTCTCCTGATTTCATTTAAGTCATGCCGCTCTGGCGGTGCCAGCCGGGCGTAAAATTCAGATGACAGAGCATGTATATACAAGCATTGACAAATCAGCACACCCTCCTGATGATGGATTTGTGAGCTGCACTGTAAATAATTTGTGATCGAATTGAAAACCATGTGTAGCCAAAACTTTACACAAAGCGACAAGGCGATGGTGAAACTGCGATGATAACTCCCTTTAACTTCTCTTCCCTGCCGAGGACTCCGTGGAAAAACGGCGGCGGCGAAACGCGTGAAATTGTCAGCGTGCCCTCGCCTGACTCCGATGCCCCGTTTCTTTGGCGAGCCAGCGTGGCCACGCTGGAGAACGACGGACCGTTTTCCCGGTTCAGCGGTATTGACCGGGTCATTACCTTAATTGAAGGGCAGCCGCTCTGGCTGCGCGGCGACGGGATTCATCATCATCTGAGACGCTGGGAGCCGTGGGCATTTTCCGGCGAATGGGCGCTGGGCAGCGAAGGCATTGCCGCGCCGGGGCTGGATTTTAACATTATGACGCAACGTACCCGCGCGGCGGCGCAGGTCAGCGTAGTCTCCGGCGAACAGCATCCCGGCAGCGAAGGCATTGCCTGGGTACTTCAGGGATACTGGCAGCTTGCCGGCGAACGCTATGACGCGCGCTCAGGGCTCTGGTGGCAGAGTCAGTCGCCCGGCGCCCTGATTCCGCTCTCGCCTGATGCCCGGCTTCTGCTGGCCGGCATAACCCGTCGTTAGCCGACTCAACGCCGGGTAAGAGGCGTAAAACGAGCCTGATATCCGGTGATATACTGGAGTGTGTCCGGCCGTCATTACGCGTTAAGGCACGAAAATATCGTGACACAAGGGGTCGTCAGTGGGATATAATTCTCGGCTAAATTTGAGTTATTTTGAAATAACAACCTTAACCCCATGATTGTTAAAGTAAAAATAAGCAATAACGATAAGGATTAAAGCTATGGGTTTTCTTTCCGGTAAGCGCATTCTGGTCACTGGCGTTGCCAGCAAACTGTCCATCGCCTACGGTATTGCGCAAGCAATGCACCGTGAAGGGGCTGAACTGGCGTTCACCTATCAGAACGAAAAACTGAAAGGTCGTGTGGAAGAATTTGCTGCGGCACTGGGTTCTGACATCGTACTGCCGTGCGACGTGGCTGAAGATGAGAGCATCGACTCTCTGTTCGCTGAACTGACTAAAGTCTGGCCGAAATTTGACGGCTTTGTTCACTCAATCGGCTTCGCGCCGGCTGATCAGCTGGACGGCGACTACGTCAACGCGGTCACCCGCGAAGGTTTCAAAATCGCTCACGATATCAGCGCCTACAGCTTTGTGGCGATGGCGAAAGCCTGCCGCGGTATGCTGAACCCGGGTTCCGCCCTGCTGACGCTCTCCTACCTGGGCGCAGAGCGTGCGATTCCTAACTACAACGTTATGGGTCTGGCAAAAGCCTCTCTGGAAGCGAACGTGCGCTACATGGCGAACGCGATGGGTCCGGAAGGCGTGCGCGTCAACGCCATCTCTGCGGGTCCAATCCGTACGCTGGCAGCTTCCGGCATTAAAGATTTCCGTAAAATGCTGGCGCATTGCGAAGCGGTTACCCCGATTCGCCGTACCGTGACTATCGAAGACGTGGGTAACAGCGCAGCCTTCCTGTGCTCCGACCTGTCTGCCGGTATCTCCGGTGAAGTCGTTCACGTCGATGGCGGTTTCAGCATCGCGGCAATGAACGAGCTGGAACTGAAATAAGTTCCGTTCCCTCCTCACCCCGTGAGGAGGGATTGCCATCGCGGCATCCCGCTCTTCCCTGCATTCCCTGCATTCCCTGCATTCCAGAGACCTACATTCACCCCTGTTATTCCAAACAGCTATTTGTTAGCACGTATCAATATTTTCTCCCGCTTCAGGGTTACGCCAGGATAGTTATGCATATATGGCCCACGGAAGTGCGGCTCGCCACATACCGATCAAGGAACGCCCATGGAGCAACGCCGCGTTTATGGCAAAAACCACTGGTATCATGAAACCCAGTCAACAATCTGCCCGGTGGATGTGCTGCCGCTCGTCCCTGAAGCCGCCCATGTCGAAGATCGCTTTTTACTCGATCTGACGTTACCGGAAGAGTGGCTGCGCGCGCATGCGGGCTGGCTGGCCCCAGCGCGATGTCTGGCCGATGCGCTCTTCCCTGCCTCCGTCGTCGTCAATCGCCTACAAACCGTTAGCGCTTATGACCGTCTGAGCACGGCGCTGACCGTCGCTCAGGTGTATGGCGTGCAGCGGCTGTGTAATCACTATGCCGCCCGACTGGCGCCGCTGCCGGGACCGGACTCTTCACGTGAGAGCAACCGCCGGCTGGCGCAAATGACCCAATATGCCCGCCAGCTGGCCGGTTCGCCTTCGGTCATTAACACCCTTTCCCGCAGCCAGCTGGATGAGGTCGGATTAACCAGCCGCGATATGATTCTCATTAATCAAATTGTGGGCTTTGTCGGTTTCCAGGCGCGCGCAATTGCCGCGTTTCACGCCAGCCTCGGCTTTCCGGTGCGCTGGATGCCCGGCATGCCGCAGCAGGAAGATGCGCCGGCAGACGATTTTACGATCGGTCAGTTGACCTGGACACCTGACATCAACGATACCGATCTCCGCTATGCCAATGACGAGCGCCAGGCGCTGCTGGCCGACTGGCTACCGCATCCAGGTCTGTCTGAGCTGGCGCCGCTGCTTGCGGCCCACGAAACCATACTCAAAGCCCAGCACCAATTACTCGCCCAGTTGAGCGTGAATCAGCCTTTTGCTTCGCTGGTGGCGCTGATGACCGCGCGCATTAACGGTAGCGCCAGCTGTTTTAACGCCTGGGCTGAAACCGGGTCAGTTTCCCCGCTGCTTACTGAGACGTTACGCAACGATGAGCGCGCGCCAGAAGCCTGGGAACAAAGCCATCCCACCGAGCGCATCATCTTGCAGGCGGTACAGCTTTTAACCCGGGCGCCCGACCGTTTCAGCGCGGCGCAATTAACGCCCCTCGCTGAACATGGGCTTTCCCATGCGCAGATTATCGATATTCTGGCGTGGAGCGGCGTGTGTGGCTGGATGAATCGTCTGAAAATCGCCCTCGGGATGGTTCGTCAACAGACGTAAAATGCCAAACATCGCTTGCTGCAACAGGCATTATCGCGTAAAAATGTCAGCCGCTCTTTTAGCCACGAAAATACCTAATTATGTTTCAGGACAACCCGCTGCTAGCGCAGCTTAAACAGCAACTGCATTCCCAGACTCCTCGTGTTGAAGGGGTCGTTAAGGGGACGGAAAAAGGTTTTGGCTTCCTCGAAGTTGATGCGCAGAAAAGCTACTTTATTCCGCCGCCGCAAATGAAAAAAGTGATGCATGGCGACCGCATCAGCGCCGTGATCCACACTGAAAAAGAACGTGAAAGCGCCGAGCCGGAAGAGTTGATTGAACCTTTCCTGACCCGTTTCGTCGGTAAAGTGCATAAGAAAGATGACCGACTGTCGATCGTTCCCGATCATCCGCTGCTGAAAGACGCCATACCCTGCCGCGCCGATCGTAGCGTGAGCCATGATTTTAAAGAGGGTGACTGGGCCGTTGCTGAAATGCGCCGTCATCCGCTGAAAGGCGACCGCGGCTTTTATGCCGAATTAACCCAGTTTATTACCTTCAGCGACGATCATTTCGTTCCGTGGTGGGTTACCCTGGCTCGCCACAATCTGGAAAAAGAAGCCCCGGACGGCGTTGCGACCGAGATGCTGGATGAAGGTCTGGAACGTCGTGACTTAACGGCGCTGGACTTCGTTACCATCGACAGCGCCAGCACCGAAGATATGGACGATGCGCTGTATGTCGAAGCCGCCGCCGACGGCACGCTGCATTTGACCGTAGCGATTGCCGATCCGACCGCCTGGATTGCCGAAGGTAGCAAACTGGACAAAGCAGCAAAAATTCGCGCCTTCACCAACTATCTGCCGGGCTTTAACATCCCGATGTTGCCGCGCGAGCTGTCTGACGACCTGTGCTCTCTGCGCGCCAACGAAGTGCGTCCGGTCCTCGCTTGCCGCATGATCCTGACGGCTGACGGCACGATTGAAGACGATATCGAATTCTTCGCCGCGACCATTGAGTCAAAAGCCAGACTGGCCTACGACAACGTCTCTGACTGGCTGGAAAACACCGGCAGCTGGCAGCCTGAGAGCGAGTCTATCGCTCAGCAGATCACACTGCTGCAGGATGTCTGTCTGCGCCGCAGCGAATGGCGTAAAACCCATGCGCTGGTGTTCAAGGACCGCCCGGACTACCGTTTCGTGCTGGGTGAGAGAGGCGAGGTGCTGGATATCGTTGCCGAACCGCGCCGCATCGCCAACCGCATCGTCGAAGAGTCAATGATTGCGGCAAACATCTGCGCGGCCCGCGTTCTGCGCGACAAGCTGGGCTTTGGTGTCTATAACGTGCATACCGGCTTTGATCCGGCCAACACCGAACAACTGGCCACGTTGCTGAAGACCCACGACGTCCACGTTGATCCGGTTGAAGTGCTGACGCTCGACGGTTTCTGCAAACTGCGTCGCGAGCTTGATGCCCAGCCGTCGGGTTTCCTCGACAGCCGCATTCGTCGCTTCCAGTCCTACGCGGAAATCAGCACCGAACCGGGTCCGCACTTCGGCCTTGGCCTTGAAGCCTATGCCACCTGGACCTCACCGATTCGTAAATATGGCGACATGATTAACCATCGTCTGCTGAAAGCGATCATCAAAGGTGAAACGGCAACGCGTCCGCAAGATGAGATTGCCGTACAGATGGCCGAGCGCCGTCGCCTGAACCGCATGGCCGAACGCGATGTTGGTGACTGGCTGTACGCCCGCTATCTGAGCCCGCAGGCAGGTACCGATACGCGCTATGCCGCGGAAATTATCGATATCAGCCGGGGCGGAATGCGCGTTCGCCTGGTGGATAACGGCGCCGTAGCCTTTATCCCGGCGCCGTTCCTGCACGCCGTTCGTGATGAGCTGGTCTGTAGCCAGGAAAACGGTACCGTGCAGATCAAAGGCGAGACCGTCTACAAAGTTACCGACGTCATCGACGTCAAGATTGCCGAAGTCCGGATGGAAACCCGCAGCGTCATCGCGCGTCCGTTCGCCTGATAGCCGTCTTCAGCGGCTCCCGTTATCAGGGGCCGCTTATTTTTCTCCCGCGTGGTCTGATATTGTCCCGTTTTCCCTCGTTTTCCTGACTATCTATCGCAGATGATTTACGTTGTGCGTTTTTTTCTCTTCTCTTTTTCATCTGTTTTTTGCATCATTGATTTCATTCGTTTTTGTAACCAGGATAATGCTATGTCTGATCTGAATGCCCGCCTGCTCGCCCAACGTATCGATACCGTGCTGGATATTCTGGTTGCCGGCGATTATCACTCTGCGATTCATAATCTGGAGATCCTCAAAGCGGAACTTCAGGCGCTTTCTGCCGATGAGCCGGAAGCGAAACCCGGCCAACCCAAAGCGCCCTGGGAAATCTGATCGCCCATATCGCCACAATCGATCAATGATGTCGATTGTCAGCTAAAATAGCCCCCTAACTGTGATGTTGCTATGAACGCCCGACAACAAAGTATTTTACAAATGGTCATCGATAAAGGCCGCATGAGCGTGGCCGATCTCGCGAAAATGACCGGTGTCTCTGAAGTGACGATTCGTCAGGATTTGAATTTACTGGAAAAGCAGAGCTATCTGCGCCGGACGCATGGTTTCGCCGTACCGCTGGATAGCGAAGATGTCGAAACCCGTATGATGACCCATTTCTCGATCAAACGTGAACTGGCTACGCGCGCCGCTGAGCTGGTCAACGCCGGTGAGACGGTATTTATCGAAAACGGCAGCTGCAACGCCCTCCTCGCCCGTACGCTTGCCGAGCGCGGCGACATTACCATCATCACCGTCAGCAGCTATATTGCGCATCTGCTTAAAGAGACGCCTGGGGAGGTCATTCTGCTCGGCGGAATCTACCAGAAGCGCAGCGAAAGTATGGTCGGCCCGCTCACGCGGCAGTTTATTCAGCAGGTCCACTTCAGCAAAGCATTTATTGGCATCGATGGCTGGCAGCCGGAAACCGGGTTTACCGGCAGGGATATGATGCGCGCGGATGTGGTCAATGCGGTCCTTGAAAAGGGCTGTGAGGCGATTGTCCTGAGCGACAGTTCGAAGTTCAGCGTCGTGCACCCTTATCCGCTCGGTCCGATGGCGCGTTTTAGCCGCATTATTACCGACAGCAGTCTGCACGATGATGCCCGCCAACAGCTGACAGAAAGCGGGCTCACCGTCGATATTGTCAGTTTTTCCTGAATTCATCCCGACTTTCTTTTTCACCCGGCGTTTTTTCTACCCCGCCGCCCACTCGCGTGGGCGCAGGCCGCATGAAGCCCTGTCTGAGAGTTTTCCGAGACCGCAATTAAGAGTTTTTACCTGCCGGTAAAATTAAAAAAAAGTAGAATTAATGTTAGCGATATAACAGGAAGTGACTATCACCCGCGTGATTAAAGTAACACCTGCGCAACTTAAGTTTCATGGAATAGCCCTTAAAATCTGGCATCACGCTATGCTTTAAGGAAGTTGTATCCATGAATAGATTATTCAGGAGAAAATTATGATGACTTCAATGAGCAAAAAAATGGCTGCAGCTGTTCTGGCCGTTACCGTAGTAATGTCTCTGAGCGCATGTTCCAACTGGTCCAAACGCGATCGTAATACCGCAATCGGTGCCGGCGCGGGCGCACTCGGCGGCGCAGTATTAACCGATGGCAGCACCCTGGGCACCCTGGGTGGCGCAGCGGTTGGTGGGATTATCGGTCACCAGGTTGGTAAATAAGGCCTGAACCGGATCAACGATAAAAATAATCCGCATCGGTAGACTTACAGACTTACGCACCGGCTAAAAATCAAGGCCACGGTATTTACCGTGGCCTTGTTGTTCATTAACCGCCGGCCAGCTTAACTTTCATGCCTTTGGCTTCCAGCAGTGATTTAAGCAAATCACGCTTATCGCCCTGAATTTCAATTACGCCATCTTTCACCGACCCGCCGCAGCCGCACTTCTTTTTCAGCTCAGCGGCCAGTTTTGCCAGCGCATCATCATCCAGGTCGATACCGACGATCAGGCATACGCCCTTCCCCTTACGGCCGCTGGTCTGACGCTGAATGCGCACCACGCCATCGCCTTTAGGGCGCTCAACCACCGCCCTGGGTTCGTCAATACGGCCGCTTTCCGTCGAATACACCAGGCGACTATTGGAATCGGTCATTATGCCCCCTTAGTCAGTGACGCATTGATACTGCGTAAGGTCGCCGCCGGGTCCGCAGACTGAGTCACCGGACGACCAATCACCATATAGTCTACGCCGGCTGCCTGCGCCTGTTCCGGCGTCATGATGCGACGCTGGTCTCCGGCATCGCTGCCCTGCGGGCGAATTCCGGGCGTCACCAGCTTAAAGGCCTGCCCCAGCTCCTGCTTGAAGCGCGCCGCTTCCTGCGCAGAACAGACCACGCCGTCCAGCCCGCAGCGCTGCGTTAACGCCGCCAGTTTTGCCGCATGATCGGCGGGAGAAAGCGTGATACCAAGATCCTGGAGATCGCTGGCTTCCATGCTGGTCAGGACGGTCACGGCAATCAACAGCGGCGCATCCTGGCCAAACGGGAGCAGCGCTTCGCGGGCTGCGGTCATCATTCGCGCACCGCCAGAGGCATGAACATTGACCATCCAGACGCCCAGTTCTGCCGCAGCGGCTACCGCGCGCGCAGTGGTGTTCGGGATATCATGAAATTTCAGGTCGAGGAAGACCTCAAAACCACGCTGATGCAAGTCGCGAACAAACTGTGGCCCCAGCAGCGTAAACATCTCCTTGCCCACCTTCAGGCGGCAGTCGCGTGGATCAATGCGGTCAACAAAGGCCAGCGCTTTGTCGCGGTTATCATAATCGAGCGCAACAACAACGGGAGAGGATGTGACAACGCGAGGCGAAGATGAAGCAGTAGACGTCATGACCAGACCTTAATTGTTGATGGGCGCCGTTTTGGCGCAAAAAAGGTAAACGGGCAGCATTCTACCTGCGATGAAGGGAAATTGACAGGCTGCTTTTTGCCGCCTGCCGGGCGATGGCAGCGCTGGCGTTACAGGGAGCAAGTGTTAAAAACCGATAAGTATGTTGTAACTAAAGTGCGTTTTTTTAAAAAACTATTGTCCGTCGAGACCGCGAATCGGTTTAATCGTTGACCACGAACGGCAGGACGGGCAGTGCCAGTACAGGGTATGAGCGGTGAAGCCGCACTTTTGACAGCGGTAGCGCGGTTTACTGCGGACCTGCTCCCCCACCATATTGCGCAGCACGCCAAGGCTCTCCTTCGCGCGCCCCTCTTCGGCTTCATTGAGGTGGTAGTCCATCAGCTTATGGAAGACCCGCATCGTCGGATGTCGCTCCAGCTGACGAGTAACATAGCTCTGCGCAGCCTCCACGCCTTCGCGCTGTTCGAGAATTTGCGCCAGCATCAGCTCCGCGGTTGCCCCGGTGTTTTCATCAACGCAGCGGCGCAGGAAGAGCTCCCATTCATCGGGTTTACCCAGCTGCTGATAGCAGGTCTGCAGCATGTCGAGCGTTTCGCCCACCAGCTCTTTATCCTGATTGATGACCCGCTCCAGGCTCTCTACCGCTTTTGCGTAATCGCCCTTCTCCATCCATACCCGGCCCATCATAATCGACACGCGGGCGCTGTTGCGGTCAGCCGCGGCCCCTTTTTTCAGCAGCGACATCGCTTTATCCATATCGCTGTTCGCCATCTGCTGCAGCGCGAGCTCGCACCAGAAGTTGGCAATATCACCCCGGTGTTTTTCTTTACCCAGCTTCACTAACCGCTCGGCAACATCAATAGCCGATTGCCAGTCGCTGGTGGCCTGATAGATTTGCAGCAGCTGCTGCAGCGCGCTGAGGCGAAAATCGGTCTCATCCACCAGCTGCTTGAACATATCTTCCGCGCGGTCGTAAAGACCGGCGGCCATGTAGTCGCGCCCCAGTTGCTGAACGGCCAGCAGCCGCTGATCGTAGGTCAGCGAGGCGCTTTCCATCAGGCTCTGGTGAATACGGATAGCCCGGTCAACCTCACCGCGGGAGCGGAACAGGTTACCCAGCGTCAGGTGGGCCTCAACGGTACCGGTATCCTCTTTCAGCATGTCGAGGAACAGATCCACCGCTTTATCCTGCTGGTTGCTCAGCAGGAAGTTTACCCCGGTCACGTAGTCACGCGACAGGCGGTTAGCGTCGTCCTGTTTGGACTGTTGTGCACTTCTGCGCCCCATATACCATCCGTAAGCAGCGGCAACGGGCAAAAGCAGAAACAACAACTCCAGCATAAATGATTATTCCTTCACCGCAGGAACACCTGCGTCGGCCGGCGCGGCGTTGGTGGGCGCAATCTGATGTTCAAGACGCTTGATTTTACGTTCAGCGCGAACCAGAGAAACGCGAACCCGCAGCCAGAAAAGGCCGCAAATCAGCCAGCCAATAGCAAACCCTGCGGCAAAGAGCACTGCCAGCAACGTCGAAATACGGAATTCACCCTGCGCGAGCAAATAGTTGAACGTGACCAGTTGATCATTCTGTGCACCTAACGTCACGGAGATGACGAAGATGGCTAATACCAGTAAGAAAATCAGTAAATATTTCACACTACTTCCCGTTTTGTGGGTTGAGCGAAAAAATCCCGCGTTCAGCCCTATAAAGTATCATTTTCGCTGCAGCGGTGAAATGGAAAAGCATGACACCCTGTCAGGATATGCGTCCGTCTGGCGCGAAAATCAACGTTATCCCTGATTTATCGTCCGTGTCTTAATCTCCTGCGCCTCTTCTCCCGGCGGCGTAAGCGGACCGCACAGCCGCTGGGTGAGCCAGGTGGCCAGCGTCACCAGCAGCCCGGAAATAAGCGTGGCGACCAGCAAATCTTGCGGCCAGTGCATGCCAAGCGCCAGGCGGCTGCCCATTACGGCCGTCGCCCACGTCAGCAGCGCGGCGATGGTCACCCAGCGTCGCCGCGGCCACAGCAGTCCGACACCCAACAATGCCCAGCTGGCTGCAAACATCGTATGCCCGGACGGAAAAGCAAAACCGGTCTCTTTCTGCCAGTGCTTGCGCAGGAATCGAGGAATATCCTGCTCTTGCGCCAGCTGCTCATGCACCAGTTTAGCGCGTTCTTTGCGTTTTAACGCGTAGAATTGATCGACCGGCACCTGACGGGTCTTTTCCAGCCAAACCACAAAAGGACGCGGCTCCTGTACCTGCTCTTTGATCCAGGATTTTATGCCCTGCCCCAGCAGAATCGCCGCCCCCAGAATCACAAACAGCATCACCGCGGCGCGCAGACGAAAACGCAGGCACCACAGAAACCAGCCGCATAAAACCGTATGGGTGATGATGCCCCACGGCTGGGTCACGCTTTCGGTCACCCAATAGAGCAGTTTTAACCACGCTTGCGGAAGGTCTGGCTGCCACTTCCAGCCGGATACCCACACCATGCCGGGCATAATCATAAGCAATGCCGCACCGATGGCGGTTCGTCTGGCGATCGACAGCATCTTATCTCCTTATCTCTTCTTCCGACTATCATAACGGAAAGTGGTGCGTTTGTGCGCTTTACGCGCAGGCAGCCGTGCGTAATTAGGAGAACGTCGCGCCACTGTGGCAAAATAGCGCCAAACAGAAAGCACATTCAGGTGCTGACAGAATCTGGAGAATCACATGCAGCTTAAACGTGTGGCAGAAGCCAAACTGCCAACCCCCTGGGGCGATTTCCTGATGGTGGGATTTGAAGAACTGGCAACCGGGCAGGATCATGTCGCGCTGGTCTTCGGCGATATTTCGGGCCAGTCCCCCGTCCTTGCTCGCGTACATTCTGAGTGCTTAACGGGCGACGCCCTTTTTAGTCTGCGTTGTGATTGCGGTTTTCAGCTCGAAGCGGCGCTGTCGCATATTGCCGAAGAGGGGCGCGGTATCCTGCTGTACCATCGTCAGGAAGGCCGCAACATTGGCCTGCTGAATAAAATTCGCGCCTATGCGTTGCAGGATCAGGGCTATGACACCGTGGAAGCCAACCATCAGCTGGGCTTTGCGGCAGACGAGCGCGACTTTACGCTGTGCGCAGATATGTTCAAACTGCTCCACGTCGACCAGGTGCGTCTGCTGACCAACAACCCGAAAAAAGTGGAAATTCTCAGCGAAGCCGGGATTAATATCGTTGAACGCGTGCCGCTGATTGTCGGGCGCAACCCGAAAAACGCCCACTATCTGGACACCAAGGCCGCCAAAATGGGGCATCTGTTGAATAAATAAATCGGCAGAAATGAAGGGCCAGCGCTTGCTGGCCCTTTTTTTTACAGCATGTTGCGAATCACATAATGCAGAATACCGTCATTCTGATAGTAGGTCAGTTCGGTGGCGGTATCGATGCGGCAACGGCAGTGGATCACCTCTTGTGTACCGTCCGTCCGCGTCAGGGTCACCGGAACCGTCGCGCCAGGCTGCAAGGCCTGCAGATTGCTGATATCTATCCGCTCCTCGCCGTTCAGCCCCAGCGTTTTACGCGTGACGCCCTGCGGGAACTCCAGCGGCAGGATCCCCATCCCGATCAGGTTGGAACGGTGAATACGCTCGAATGATTCGGCGATCACCACCCGCACGCCCAGCAACCGCGGGCCTTTCGCCGCCCAGTCGCGGCTGGATCCTGAGCCGTACTCTTTCCCGGCCACCACCGCCAGCGGGATCCCCTCATTTTTATAGCGCATTGCCGCGTCATAAATCGCCATCGGCTCGCTGCCCGGCAGATGTCGGGTCATCCCCCCTTCCACGCCCGGCACCATTTCGTTGCGAATACGGATGTTGGCAAAGGTGCCGCGCATCATCACTTCATGGTTGCCGCGGCGGGAACCGTAGGAGTTAAAGTCAGCGCGCGCGACGCCGTGTTCCTGCAAATAGCGTCCGGCCGGGCTGTCCTGCTTGATACTCCCGGCAGGAGAAATGTGGTCAGTGGTGACCGAATCGCCGAGCATCGCCAGAATACGCGCGCCGTGAATATCTTCCACCGGCTCAGGCTGAACCCCCATCTCGTCAAAGAATGGCGACAGGCGAATATAGGTCGAATCCTCCTGCCAGTCGTAAGTATCCGAGCGATCGACGTGAATGGCTTTCCATTCTGGCGTTCCTTCAAACACCTCCGCGTACTCTTTGTGGAACATGTCGGTTGTGACCTGCTCAACCGCCTGGGCGATCTCAAAGCCGCTCGGCCAGATATCCTTCAGATAGACCGGCTGACCATTTTTGCCGGTGCCAAGCGGATCGCGGGTCAGATTGACGTTCATATTCCCGGCCAGGGCGTAGGCCACCACCAGCGGCGGTGATGCCAGCCAGTTGGTTTTCACCAGCGGATGAATACGCCCTTCGAAGTTACGGTTACCGGACAGCACCGCGCCGACGGTTAAATCCCCTTTTTTGATCGCCTCTTCGATCGGTTCCGGCAGCGGGCCGGAGTTACCGATACACGTGGTACACCCGTACCCGACCAGGTTGAAACCCAGCGCATCGAGATACGGCGTCAGCCCGGCGTGGGCCAGATAATCGGACACCACTTTAGATCCTGGCGCCAGAGAGGCTTTAACCCACGGTTGCGGCTTCAGTCCCAGCTCAACGGCTTTTTTGGCCAGCAGGCCGGCGGCCATTAGCACGCTGGGGTTGGAGGTGTTGGTGCAGGAAGTGATGGCGGCAATCGCCACCGCGCCGTCGGGCAGCGAATATTGCTGTCCGTTCAGCGTATAGTCGACCGGCTGGCGCTGTTTTTGCGTCAGGTTAACCTCCAGCTCGCTGCTGGCGGCGAAGGCTTTCGGCACGTCGCCAAGCGCCACGCGGTCCTGCGGCCGTTTTGGCCCGGCGAGACTCGCTTCGACAGTTCCCATATCCAACGCCAGGGTACTGGTGAAGACCGGCTCATCGCCCGTCTGACGCCACATTCCCTGCGCTTTGGCATAGGCTTCCACCAGTGCCACCTGTTCATCGCTGCGCCCGCTCAGACGCATGTAGCTGAGGGTTACCGCATCAATCGGGAAGAAGCCGCAGGTGGCACCGTACTCAGGCGACATATTGGCGATGGTCGCGCGGTCGGCCAGCGGGAGCGAATCCAGGCCATCGCCGTAAAACTCAACAAACTTACCCACGACGCCGTGCTGACGCAGCATCTGGGTGACGGTGAGCACGAGATCGGTGGCGGTAATGCCTTCACGGAGCTTACCGCTCAGTTTAAAGCCCACCACATCCGGGATCAGCATCGAGACCGGCTGACCCAGCATTGCGGCTTCCGCTTCAATACCGCCGACGCCCCAGCCCAGCACACCCAGGCCGTTGATCATCGTGGTATGTGAATCGGTACCGACCAGCGTGTCGGGCCAGGCAACCCATTCGCCATTTTGCTCTTCGCTCCAGACCGCTTTGCCAAGGTATTCGAGGTTAACCTGGTGGCAAATGCCGGTACCCGGCGGCACGACGCTGAAGCGGCTGAACGCCTGCTGTCCCCAGCGCAGGAAAACATAACGCTCGTGGTTGCGTTCCATCTCAAGACGGACGTTTTCTTCAAACGCATCGTCATTGCCGAAGCGATCGACGGTGACCGAGTGGTCGATAACCAGGTCCACCGGCGACAGCGGGTTGACCTTCGCCGTATCGCCTCCCAGGCGTTTGACCGCCTCACGCATTGCCGCAAGATCCACCACCGCGGGTACGCCGGTAAAATCCTGCATCAGCACGCGCGCCGGACGATAGGCAATTTCCCGGTCAGCATGAGCGTGTTCAAGCCAGCCTGCCAGCGCATGAATATCTTCGGCGGTGACCGAGTCACCGTCCTGCCAGCGCAGCAGATTCTCCAGCAGAACTTTAAGCGATTTGGGCAAACGGGTCAGATCGCCCAGTTCTTTAGCGGCCAGCGGCAAGCTGTAGTAATGGTAGGTTTTATCTTTGACCTGTAGCGTATCCTTACTGGCTGCTCGTAGGGTTGACGACATAGCTCCTCCTTTATCACAGGGATGGCATGCCCTGATCCTCCTCAGGGTTAATATTAAAGATAACACATACCAGGCATAACACTTTGATAACAACCCAAATTGCTAAAATCGGTAAAATCACCAGGGACAGAAAAGCTGAATAACAACAGGGGAGAATGTTGAAAGAGATTGATGGATCGGATAGAGAGCGGATGAAATTTATACGAGAGAGCAAAAGAAAAAGAACTAATCGCCGGTGGATTGACGATTAGTTCAACAGAATGGATTATTGATGAAAAAAAACCGTGGCGAAATAACTCCTCCTTGTTGCCGTTAGTATATTAAAGTGAATAATTCGTTGCGATTTCTCCGTCATAAAAATGACATATATTCATATTCAGAAAATGCAGGCTCAGCTGATGATCCAAACGTTACAGACGACGAGCGCGATGATACTCCAGAACATCGCCAGCCCAAGAATGACGGCACTCCAGGCCCTACTCCTTAACACAGGATCAATCTCCGTTTTGTCACTTTCCTGTGACATCGCAAACTTCATATAATCGATATCACTAATCATTTTATCACCACCAATCGCTAAAATTATCAGGTACGATTAAATCTTAATTATGGCTGTTCGATTAATCCAGTTAATTCTCTTAGAAATGGATATCTTTGACCATTATTTTGATCGCGATAGGTATATTTGAAATTGTGGTACGAGGAGTTAACGAAAATTGTGATTTATACGAGGTTTAGCGCTTCGATTATCGGCCATAATAGGTTTTGGCATCCCCGCAAGGATGCCATTATTATTTATAAGTCTACTTTTCTGGCAGTTTAATATCTTTGAACATCGCCTCGATATCTTCATTCGAGCGCAGAGCCACCGCGGTATCCACCACATCTCGCGTCAAATGCGGCGCAAAACGCTGAATAAAATCATACATATAGCTGCGAAGGAAGGTGCTGCGGCGGAAACCTATCTTCGTGGTGCTGTGGCTGAAAATACCGTTAGCATCAAGCTTCACCAGGTCGGGATCGGAGACCGGATCCACCGCCATGCTGGCAATCACCCCGACGCCAAGGCCAAGACGGACGTAGGTTTTGATAACGTCAGCATCGGTGGCGGTGAAGACGATACGCGGCGTCAGCCCGGCGCGGTTAAAGGCGGTATCCAGCTCGGAGCGGCCGGTAAACCCAAAGGTATAGGTGACCAGCGGGTACTGGGCCAGCTCTTCAATCGTCACCGAACCCCGGGAGGCCAGCGGATGTTCAGGCGTCACGACAATCGAACGGTTCCAGTGATAGCACGGCAGCATGACCAGATCATCATAGAGATGCAGCGCTTCGGTGGCGATCGCGAAATCAGCATTCCCCTTTGACACCGCTTCCGCAATTTGCGTCGGCGATCCCTGATGCATATGCAAAGAGACGCGCGGGTAGCGCTCAATAAAGCCTTTTATCACCCCGGGTAACGCATAGCGGGCCTGAGTATGGGTGGTGGCCACATACAGCGAGCCTTTGTCGGGCCAGGTATGTTCGCCGGCGACCGACTTAATCGCATCGACCTTCGACAGAACTTCGCGGGCGATGCGGATGATCTCCTGACCTGCCGGCGTCACCTGAGTTAAATGTTTGCCGCTACGGGCGAAAATCTGAATACCGAGCTCATCTTCCAGCATGCGTACCTGCTTGCTGATACCGGGCTGTGAGGTATACAGGCCTTCGGCAGTCGAGGAGACATTCAGATTATGGTTAACAACCTCAACGATGTAGCGGAGCTGCTGTAGTTTCATGGCTGATATCCGTTAACGCGTAAAATGAATTCGTTCATACACTTTACGTTCAGGCCGCCTGCCGGCAAGCTGCACGTTTGCCGTCCCTGCGACTCGCCGTTATGGCGCCACAAAGCATCCTGAACACGATGATGTATAAGACGATTTAATAATAAAAAAGAGATTAGCTATAACCACTATATCATTTATATCTACAGTGTATAGATACTAACGAAAAATAATAAGCTGGTTATAAGGCCGCCGTCCGGCGTCAGAGGATGGCGAATAAGGCAGGAAAATCAGTGAGAAAAAGGGCCGCATCGCGGCCCTTCACGGAGAGAACTACGCTTACTTCTTCGCTTCAGTCCATTTACCGTCGATATAGAAGGCGGACCAACCGGTCGCTTTGCCCTCTTTCTCTGACGCTACGTACTGCTGCTTAGTTTTACGGCTAAAACGCACCAGCGTTTTGTTACCGTCGGGATCCTGCTGCGGCGCGTCGGCCAGATAACGCAGTTTCTCCGGCAGACGATCGCGGAAGCGATACAGCTCTTCCACCAGCGGCGCACGCGTTTCACGCGATTTCGGGAAGGTGTTTGCCGCAAGGAAAACACCTGCCGCACCATCACGCAGAACAAACCAGGCGTCCGACTTCTCACACGGCAGCTCCGGTAACGGAACCGGATCTTCCTTCGGCGGAGCGACTTCGCCGTTACGCAGAATTTTGCGCGTATTCTTACATTCGTCGTTGGTGCAGGCCATGTACTTACCAAAACGCCCCATTTTCAGGTGCATTTCAGAACCACATTTTTCACACTCAACCACCGGGCCGTCATAACCCTTGATGCGGAACTCGCCCTCTTCGATCTCATAGCCATCGCAGGTTGGGTTGTTACCACATACGTGCAGCTTGCGCTTAGGATCGATAAGGTAGCTGTCCATCGCCGTACCGCACTTCTGGCAACGACGCTTGGCACGCAGCGCGTTGGTTTCGGCATCGTCGCCTTCCAGCACGTTGAGCACTTCGTTTTCCGGCACCAGGTTAATGGTGGTCTTGCAGCGTTCTTTCGGCGGCAGCGCATAGCCTGAACAGCCCAGGAACACCCCGGTGCTGGCCGTGCGAATCCCCATCTGACGACCGCAGGTCGGACAGTCGATGCTGGTCAGCACCATCGGGTTCGGCTGCATGCCCCCCTCTTCCGGATCCTTCTCCGCCGTTTCCAGCTGAGTCGTGAAGTCACCGAAGAAGTGGTCCAGTACCTGACGCCACTCGGCCTGGTGATTCGCCACCTGATCGAGGCGGTCTTCCATTTGCGCGGTAAAATCGTAGTTCATCAGATCGCGGAAGTTCTCTTCCAGACGATCGGTGACAATCTCACCCATTTTCTCGGCATAGAAGCGGCGGTTTTCCACCCGCACGTAGCCGCGATCCTGAATGGTCGAAATGATCGACGCATAGGTAGACGGCCGGCCGATACCGCGTTTTTCCAGCTCTTTGACCAGCGATGCTTCGCTAAAGCGCGCAGGCGGTTTGGTAAAGTGCTGTGCCGGGGTCAGTTCGACCAGGCTCAGGCTCTCGCCCTGGTTGACGACCGGTAAGGTCCGATCTTCATCGCCTTTACGCAGCGCCGGCATCACTTTGGTCCAGCCGTCAAAACGCAGGGTACGACCGCGCGCTTTGAGTTTAAAGTCGCCGGCTTTCACGGTCAGCGTGGTGGAATCGTACTGCGCCGGCGTCATCTGACAGGCAACAAACTGGCGCCAGATCAGCTGATACAGTTTCAGCGCGTCGGCTTCCATCCCTTTAAGGTCTTCGGCCATCACGTTCACGTCAGAAGGACGAATCGCTTCGTGCGCTTCCTGTGAGTTTTCTTTGCTGGCGTACTGGTTGGCGTTCTCTGGCAGATATTTTTTGCCGAAGTTATCGCCGATATAGCCGCGAACCATACTCAGCGCATCCTGGCTCAGGTTCGTTGAATCGGTACGCATATAGGTGATGTAGCCGGCCTCATAGAGGCGCTGCGCCATCATCATGGTTTTCTTCACCCCGAAGCCCAGGCGGGTGCTGGCTGCCTGCTGCAAGGTCGAGGTAATAAACGGCGCGCCAGGCTTGCTGCTGGTCGGTTTGTCTTCACGCTCCAGCACGCTGTAGCTGGCTTTCTCCAGCAGCGCAACGGCAGCCATGGTTTCATCGCGGTTAACCGGACGGAACGGCTTGTCGTGCTGATGCGTCACCTGCAGCGGCAGAGCATCGCCACCCGGCGTGGTGGTGCTGGCGTCGATTTCCCAGAACTCTTCCGGCACGAACGCTTTAATTTCGCGTTCACGCTCCACGACCAGGCGTACAGCAACCGACTGGACGCGACCTGCGGACAGACCGCGGGCAATTTTTTTCCACAGCAGCGGGGAAACCATATAGCCCACGACGCGGTCCATAAAGCGACGCGCCTGCTGAGCGTTAACGCGATCAATATTCAGCTCGCCCGGCTTCTCAAAAGCCTGACGAATCGCATTTTTGGTGATTTCGTTGAACACCACGCGGCTATAGCGTTTTTCATCTCCACCGATCACTTCCCGCAGGTGCCATGCAATGGCTTCCCCTTCGCGGTCAAGGTCGGTTGCGAGATAGATGTGGTCGGCTTTTTCCGCCAACTGCTTGAGTTCTGAAACTACCTTTTCTTTACCCGGAAGTACTTCATACTGAGCATCCCAGTCATGCCATGGGTCTACACCCATACGATTGACCAGAGCGCTACGTTCATCCTTTTTAGGCTTTTTAGCCCCTTTGGTGGAGGTAGAGTCGGCGCTCTTTTTGGAAGCTGAGCCACTGGTCGGCAAATCGCGGATATGACCCACGCTGGATTTCACCACGTAGTCATTACCCAGATACTTATTGATCGTTTTGGCTTTTGCCGGGGACTCAACGATAACGAGAGCTTTACCCATATTCACCTTTACCTAATTTGATTCATCCAGGAATACATCGCACATTTTGATTCACCATCCACTGACGACGTACGTCAAATGTTGCGACGCCGTCGATGGATATCAACCCTCTGCACGTCCAGTTTCACATCCATAAAACCAGATAGCTGAGTTTACTGACTTTTGCTCGTCAGGTGACATAGCACGAAGAATTTTTGGCCGAATGTCAAGCAAATCTGTTGCCAGATCGCCGAAAGCGTCACACTGTACCTGATAAAATTCGTTACGCAACTTTATTAGCATGCAAAAGCAAATCCTGCCAGTAAAGTCCTGTTTCTTAGAGCTTTGCCATTAACCCTGTACTCTGAATGGAAAATTTGCCCCATCTCGCCGCGCGGCGTAAACTACCGGACGAAGAATTACAGGAGTCACTTATGCAAGGTACAACCCAACCTATCGATCGCCAGTCGCTGCTTGAAATAGCCAACAAACTCATTCGTGAACATGAAGATACGCTAGCCGGGATCGAAGCTACTGACGTCGCTCAGCGTAACGGCGTTCTGGTATTCAGCGGCGAGTTTTATCTTGATGAGCAAGGCCTGCCGACGGCGAAGAGCACGGCGGTATTCAATATGTTCAAATACCTCGCGCACGCGCTGTCAGAAAAATACCATCTGACCGATTAAGCCCTCTTATATTTAGCGGGCATAAAACGCCAACGCGAGGCAGTTGCCTCGCGTTGTTTTGTTCACCTGCGCTGATTACATCAGCGGCTTTTCCCCTCGCTGCCACCAGCGTAGCAGCAGACGGTCGGCGCTTTCGGCGGCGCTACCGGTAAAACGGTCGAGCATTTTTTTACGTTGCTGGTAACGAACGCCGATGACATCATGATTGTCGATCAGCCCCAGAAGCAGTTCGTCACTGGTTTCGACCAGGTCCACCAGCCCTTTCTCCAGCGCCTGAACGCCGTACCAGTGTTCACCGGTAGCAACGGCCTCAATATCCAGCGAAGGCCGCATTTCGTGGACAAAATCTTTGAACAACTGATGAGTCTCATTCAGGTCTTCACGGAACTTACGCCGACCTTCGTCAGTATTCTCACCCAGCATCGTTAAGGTCCGTTTGTACTGCCCGGCGGTATGCAGTTCAATATCGATATCTTTGTTCTTCAGGAAGCGATGCAGGTTAGGGATCTGCGCAACCACGCCGATAGAGCCCAGAATGGCGAACGGCGCAGCCACGATTTTGTTCGCCACACAGGCCATCATGTAACCACCGCTGGCCGCGACTTTATCCACCGCTACGGTTAAGGGTATTTGCTTATCGCGCAGACGCTGCAGCTGTGATGCGGCGAGGCCATAACCGTGGACCACTCCACCGGGGCTTTCCAGACGGAGGATCACCTGATCGCGCGGTTTCACCGCCGCCAGGATTGCGGTGATCTCTTCGCGCAGGCTGGCGACTTCGTGGGCGTCCATACTGCCTTTGAAATCCAGCACCCAGGCACGCGGCTTGCTGTTTGGCTCCGTAGACCCGAGCTTAGCCCGCGCCCTGGCCGCTTTCGCCTCCTGCTTGTGCTTTTTCTTTTGCGCTTTGTGCCACACTTTTTGCTGCGGACCATCAAGCAGCGCGACCGCCAGCTCTTCCCGCATCTCTTTGTATTGCTCGCTGAGATTGGTTACCCGCAGTTCCCCGCGCTGTTTCTTCCGCTGGGTCAGGTTAACGATGAGGGCGGTAATAACCGCAATGGCGACGACAACGGTCGCGATTTTGGCCAAAAACAGGCCATATTGAGCAAGTAATTCCACGTATTCACCTTGTGCAAACCACTGACGTTGAAGCACAGTGTACATCAGCCCGCGTGACGAAGTCTCTGCGCTTTGTGTGGTGCGCGAGGCCCCTTCCCGTTTTTTTCAGCGACGATGAAATCGTTGCAAGATGTTCATTCCGCAAAGAGTTTCCCTTTCGCTGATTGCAATGCCCGGCTGTTTCAGGCATAAAACGCAAAAGTATGAGACCGAATACAACGCGCGATCGTCAGCAGATTGCCTAAGGAGTCGCCGTGCACTATCAACCGCAGCATCATTTATTAAAAGATCGCATTATCCTGGTTACCGGCGCCAGCGACGGTATCGGCCGCGAAGCCGCATTGACCTATTCCCGCTACAGCGCAAGCGTTGTGCTGGTCGGACGTAACGAAGAGAAACTGCGCAGCGTGGCGCAGGAAATAGACCAGGCCGGCGGGCTTCCGGCACGTTGGTTCACGTTGGATCTGTTAACCTGCACGCCGCAGGAGTGCCAGCAGCTGGCACAGCAGATCGCCGTCCACTACCCGCGCCTCGATGGCGTACTGCACAATGCCGGTTTGCTGGGCGATGTCTGCCCGATGGATCAGCAAAAACCGGAAGTCTGGCAGCAGGTGATGCAGGTCAACGTCAACGGCACCTTTATGCTGACCCAGGCACTGCTTCCTTTATTACTCAAGTCGGAGTCGGGTTCACTGGTCTTCACCTCTTCCAGCGTCGGCCGCCAGGGACGCGCTAACTGGGGCGCCTATGCGGCCTCCAAGTTTGCCACAGAAGGGATGATGCAGGTGCTGGCCGAAGAGTACCAGAGCCGTCATCTGCGGGTTAACTGTATCAATCCCGGCGGAACGCGCACCAAAATGCGCGCCAACGCTTTCCCGACGGAAGATCCGCAAAAGCTCAAAACCCCCGCCGATATTATGCCGGTTTATTTATGGCTAATGGGCGATGACAGCCGTCGCAAGACGGGAATGACCTTCGATGCCCAGCCAGGGCGTAAACCAGGAATTGCACAATGAGTGATGAACGCTACCGTGAACGCCAGCAGCGGGTAAAAGACAAAGTTGATGCCCGCGTGGCGGCAGCGCAGGAAGAACGCGGCATTGTTATCGTGTTCACCGGTAACGGAAAAGGCAAAACGACGGCCGGTTTTGGTACCGTCACCCGCGCTATCGGGCATGGAAAAAAAGCGGGCGTCATCCAGTTTATCAAAGGCACCTGGCCCAACGGCGAGCGTAACCTGCTGGAACCGCACGGCGTAGAGTTTCAGGTGATGGCCACCGGGTTTACCTGGAATACCCAGGATCGTGAAAGCGATACGGCGGCCTGCCTTGCCGTCTGGGAACACGCGCAGCGGATGCTGGCCGACGAATCCCTGGATATGGTGCTGCTGGATGAGCTGACTTACATGGTGGCGTACGACTATTTGCCGCTTGAGACGGTACTCACCGCGCTGCGCAATCGCCCGGTACAGCAGACGGTGATTATCACCGGACGCGGCTGCCATCGGGAGATTATCGAGCTGGCCGATACCGTCAGCGAACTGCGGCCGGTTAAACACGCATTCGATGCCGGTATCAAAGCCCAGATGGGGATTGATTACTAAGCGTCAGCCGCTCCAGCAGCGCATGATTCAGCGGCAGACACAGGCAATCCTCCCCCAACGCCAGCGCGCTTTCAATCATGTTCTGCCGCGAAACAAAGCGCTTACGGTATTCCGTAGGCGTCAGACCACAGTATTTATTGAAGGCGGCAATCAGGTACTTATGTTCCTGAAAGCCGCAGCTGTGGCTGATTTCGGTAATTGGCGTACGGGTATCGCGCAGCAGCGTTCTCGCCTTATTCAGCCGGACCAGGGTGAGATACTCTTTGAAATTATGCCGGCTGACCTTTTTGAACAGGCGCGAAAACCATGAATAGCTCATACCGCTATGGTTCGCCACCTCGCTCAGGGTCAGCGGCTGGTCGAAGTGCTGATTAATAAAATCGATCCCTTTCTTGATCATCGCCTCTTCGCGCAGTGAACTCTCCACCTGGGTGGCCGGTTCTCCGGCCTGTACCAGCGCATCGAGCAGCAGATAGGTCATCGCGATACGCTGGAACGGCGCGCGATTATCAATCAGTTGAGCCAGCAGGTCGCAAAGGCACTGCTGTACCTGTCGGTCTGCCGCGCTCTGGCGGCGCCCTCGAGTACACCAGGTCAGAACCGGCGCCGGGTGCAGCTCATCGAACAGACCGGGGGAAAACTGGACGGTCACCAGCGAACTCCCCGCCGCTTCCGCACGCAGCGAGTGCACCGCCTCGGCGTTGATATAGAGCATGTCCCCCTCAACCATCTCAACGCTTTGCTGGCCGACGACAATAGAAAACCGCCCGCTCAGAACGGTGATAAGCTCTGGCGCCGGGTGCCAGTGAGGTTCGCAGTAGCGCACCTCGGCCGCAAAGACATTTAGCTTTTCAGCATCAAAGGCAATCAGCTCATAGCCACTGTTCGCCGTATGGCGCCCGGTCTCTGTCGCCGAACGTGGATGTGTCACGGAAAATGGAAACACGCATCATCTCCTGTCACGGGACGATTATTCCGTCCCTTTAAGCGCGGCATTCAGCTCATCGCGGTCAATATCAAGCGCTAAAAACTCCGTCAGCGCGATCAGCAGCCCGCAGAACAGGTCCGGTGCCAGTTGGATCAGTCGTTCGCGGATTTGCGCCGGCGGCCGCTGACTCTTACGGGCAATCAGCGCCACCACCCGCGCGAACGCCTCCGGCTGCTGGATTAACTGCTGCAACGAATTATCATCACGTAGCGGGACATAGCGCGGCGGACAATCTACCTCGACTTCCGCACTCAGCGCCTGATCGCGAGAGGAGCTACCCAGCCGAATCTGCCAGCGCCCCGGCGTCACCACCCAATCCGCCAGCCCTGGATGATAGCAGGCAAGCTCAGCGACCGGCAGCTGCAGCGTGACGCGGCGAGTTTCTCCGGCTGCGAGCGACACCTTACAGAACCCTTTCAGCGCCTGCTCTTCACGAATCAACTCCCCGACCGGCGCGCTGACGTACAGCTGCACGATCTCTTTGCCTTCGCACTCGCCGCAGTTGGTCAGATCGAAAGAGACGGTGAGGGTCTCATCAGCCCCGACGCGCGACGCCGAAAGCCGGATATCGCGATAGGCAAATCGGGTGTAGCTCAGGCCGAAGCCAAACGGAAACCGCGGCGTCATGCGGCGTTTATCATAATAGCGATAGCCGACAAACAGTCCTTCGCCATAATGATGACGCAGGTTTTCCCCGGGATAATGCAGCCAGGCGGGCGTCTCTTCAAGGCTGTCAGGTACTGTGACCGTGAGTTTGCCGCAGGGATTACGTTTACCGAACAAAATCTCGGCCACCGCCCGGCCCATCCCCTGCCCGGCGAAGAAGGTTTCCAACAGCGCTTTGCACTCAGAGATCCACGGCATCACCACCGCATCGCTGTTCGCCAGCACCACCACGATATTGGGCTGAACCGTTGCCACTTCCCGAATCAGCTGCTCATGTACCGCCAGAATGTTCAGATCCTGACGATCGCCGTTTTCACCGTCTTCGCCGACGGCGGTACTGACAAAGATAATCGCCACGTCCGCCGCCTGAGCTACCGCTCGCGCTTCTGCCAGCGCCTGCGGGTCGCTACGCAGGTCGTCCGGGGCGCCAATGGCCCAGGAGATGCTAAAATCATCCCCGGCGAGGTCAAAAATTTCATCGAGCGGGCGATCCAGCAGCCAGGGCACCGTGGTCGCGCAGCCCGATCCCTGAATCACCGGTTCCTGCGCCGGTTTGCCGAGAACGGCAATCCGGCGGGTGCATTCCGCCCGCAGCGGCAGCAGGTTATCGTCATTCTTCAGCAGGACGATAGATTCTGCCGCCAGCTGCTGCGCCAGCGCATGATGCGCCGGGAAATCGGCCTGCGTCTGCGGGCGACGATGGCGCTGAACCTTATCCAACAGCGTCAACATCCGCAGACAGGCGCGATCGACAACCGCCATCGGCACTTCACCGGCGTGAATGGCCGCCAGCAGCGTCTGCTTGTCGCGGCGGGTTTCCGGCATCGCCAGATCGTTCCCCGCCAGCAGAGATGCCGGCCGGTCTTTAATGCCATACCAGTCGGACATCACCAGCCCATCGTAGCCCCACTCATCGCGTAATACCTGGGTGAGTAAAAAAGGATCCTGCGATGTCTGCACGCCATTAAGCCGGTTATAGGAGGACATCACCGTCCACGGGCGGGATTTGGCGATGGCCCGCTGAAAACCGGCCAGATAGATTTCGCGTAGCGCCCGTTCGTCGATGATCGAATCCATTTCGGTACGCCGGTATTCAGAATTATTCGCCGCAAAGTGTTTCAGACTGGCGCCAACCCCTTCCTGCTGCAGACCGTTGATTAACGCTGCGGCGATATCCCCGCTGACTACCGGGTCCTCGGCATAGTATTCGTAGCCTCGTCCGGCCAGCGGCGTACGGCGAATATTGATCCCCGGTCCCAGCAAAATCCCTACGCCCATTTGCTGACATTCGCGTCCCAGCGCCTGCCCCATCTGATACACCAGGTCTACGTCCCAGCAGCAGGCCAGGCTGGATCCGTTGGGGAAACAGGTCGCCGGCAACGAAGGACTGAACAGCGCTTCGCTACCGCCCTTTGCCGCAGGCTCTTCCCCGTTGACCCGGTCAGCGGTCTGCGTGATCACCGAGATAAAGTCGTCCATACTCCATTTTTCGTCGCCGTCGATCTGCGCGCTGCTGTAGCGCACGCCGTAGGTGCCGTCGGTCATCACGATATCATCGATGCCATGCTGTGGCAGGGATGCCGTCCGCCACAGCCCGCTCCCGGTCAACAGCGCAACTTTCTCTTCTGCGGTCATCGCCGCGATAAGGGTATTCAATTCGGTATTCATCTCTGGCTCCCTGAGGTTAAAGCGCATTCTGTTTACGCAGGCTAATTTTGTGAACAATCTCGCGATACGTTTTTTCATCCAGCGAGTAACATCCGACAAATATCGCGCTGATGGCAAACATTGCCCCGGGGAATAACGTCATCAAAATATTAATCCCGTTAATTGCGCTGGCACTAATATTGCCGGCATCATATTGATAGTAGTCCAGCATCCAGCCCGCGCAGCCGCCGCCGATTGCCATCGCAATTTTGGTAATAAAGTTAAAGAAACCATAAATTGCGCCTTCGGTACGTACACCATGATGCCACTCGGCATATTCCACGGTATCCGCAATCATTGACCACATGGCTACAAAACCCATCCCCAGCGTAATACTGTAGAGACACACCCCGGTCATAATCAGCCACAGGTTATGCCCGGCAACAAAATACTGCATCAGCACCCCAAAAATGCCGATTAGCAGCGCCACCAACGCCATTTTCTTTTTACCCATCAGCGCTATCGCTTTTTCTGAAATAACGGTGCCGACAATATAGGCGCCAGACTGAATCAGGAAAAAGGTGGCGGTATAGCCTTCACTGCCGATAATGTACTTAATAAAATAGATCGCAATCGCCATCCACACGGTATAGGCAATATAGAAGAATACCGTAAACAGCGATAAATTAAGCAGCGGCGCATTCCCCATCACCGCCCGCAGCATTTCCCGCAGCGATGGCGCAGGAGTCTCTTCCTCTTCACCCACCCGTTCACGGGTCATGCCGAAACAGGCGAGGAACAAAAAGGTTGCCAGCAGCGCAAAGCAAGAGACCGCGAAGACATACCCTGATTGCTTATCGGTGAAGGGCGAGATCAGCATATCAGCGGTGGTTGAAACAATGAGATAACCGACAATCGCCAGCACAAACCGATATACCGACAGCGATGAACGAGATGCTTCATGTTGCGTCAGACGATTGGTTAGCGCCGAATAGGGGGTGTTGACCGAGGTATATGCCAGGCAATACAGCGTATAAGAGATCAGCGCAAAATAAAATTTCGCTTCACCACCGAAGGGGACAAAGCACAACACCGTTAAAAAACCTAACGGTATCGCCCCATATAATAACCAGGGACGCAGTTTGCCATATCGGCTGTGCGTTTTATCAATCGCAAAACCGATCAAAATATTAAAGATGGCATCAATGACCCGGGCTATAACAAATATCAGACTGGCCTGCACCGCGCTGATGCCGTAAATATTGGTATAAAAAAACAGTAAGAACAGAGAGACAAAGCCGAAAGATAAATTGGAAGCAAAGTCACCAAAGCCGTAACCTATTTTCTCTTTCACGCCGATAACCACATAGCTTGCCGATAACTTTCCTGCTGTATCCATTTTTTGGCTACCTGTTTTTGTAATCAGTGTCGACAGTATATGGTGATAGCAGAAACCGTACTTTGCGTTATTTGTCCGGGCGTTTCCTGTTTTTTGTCTTTATGCAGAAGTGTGAAAGGAATCACATGCAAGGAGGGTAGCGCAGAGAAATCCGGCGGGTGCCCGCCGGATTTAATCAGATTAGCCGTTGCTACGGCTGCCGCCCGAACGGCGGTTGTTGCTGTTCCCCACCTGGGAATGGCGTTTCACCGCGCGACGAATTTGATTCGCCTTCATGCGGCGGCGATCTTTCTCTACCGCGACTTTCGAGGTGGTTTCCGCAGGCAGTTCAACCAGCTCACGCAGGTAGTTGGTTTGCGCCAGATCCAGCTCGGTATAACCGCCGCGTGGCAGGCCTTTCGGCAACGGAATATCGCCGTAGCGAACGCGAATCAGGCGGCTGACCTGCACGCCAACCGCTTCCCACAGGCGGCGCACTTCACGGTTGCGCCCTTCGGTCAGCGTGACGTTGTACCACTGGTTAATCCCTTCGCCACCGGCAAACTTAATCGTTTTAAACGCCGCCGGGCCGTCTTCCAGCTGCACGCCGCGAGACAGCTGACGCAGTTTGTCGTCATCAACCTGACCGAACACACGCACGGCATACTCACGTTCCACTTCGCGGCTCGGGTGCATCAGACGGTTTGCCAGTTCGCCATCGGTCGTGAACAGCAGCAGACCGCAGGTGTTGACGTCCAGACGCCCCACCGCAATCCAGCGCGCGCCGCGCAGTTTCGGCAAACGGTCAAACACCGTCGGGCGGCCTTCCGGATCGTTACGCGTACAGAGTTCGCCTTCCGGTTTGTAATAGGCCAGGACGCGGCAAATCTGCTCAGCGGACTCTTTCACCGAAATCAGATGACCATCGATACGAATTTTTAAACCAGGAACCACTTCTACACGATCGCCGAGGGTGGCGACTTTACCATCGACGCTGACGCGGCCAGCTTCGATTTTAGATTCAATTTCACGGCGGGAGCCGTGGCCAGCGCGGGCCAGCACTTTCTGTAATTTCTCGCTCATTGAGCTTCCTTAAGGTGTCGCCTTCCCAGGCGTCTGGTATACTTTATAAAACAACAGGTTAATAAATTCCATCACCTGTTGTTGGGTCAATACTTTTGTCCCGAAGGGGCACCACAGCCGACGCCTGATAACCGTCACGACTGAGACACGCCTGCAAACGTGGTCGCACATATTACACTAACTTCGAAATGAATGCTTCTTCAGGTTATATTCGCCCCGACTGCGGGTATTAGCGGTCACAGATGGGCTGCATTTATTATGCACCACACGCGGCCATTTATCCCTGTCCCACATCGAAATCCTGCGCAATGCAGAAATAAAATGGCGCAAATTCGTCGCCCGTCAATTCTGTCCGCCGGACCACTCGACCAACAGCATGGCAATCTCCCCTCTGAGACTGCGGCGTCCGGTCACCGCCTCAACGCTCCCGCTGCCGGTAATAATGCTGCGCGAGCGTTTGCCTGATCCTTTCCGGCGCGTCTCCCTGACGCATCAATGTCAACAGCGTCTGCATGATCGGTAAAACGTGGCGCAGATGCAGCATGTAGCCGTCGCAGAAATAATTCTTATTGGGTTGTCCATCGTCGGAAAGTGAGAAACGGTGTTTCGGACAGCCGCCGTTGCAAAGCGGACGGAACGAACAGCTAAGGCATTCGCGGCCGAGGTGGGTCCGCTTACGTTGGGCAAAGGCGATATTCTGCGCCGAGTTAACCAGCGCGGAGAGACTATTGTGGTTGATGTTGCCCAGCTTATGCTCGGGATAAACGAAATGGTCGCAGGAATAGATATCGCCATTGGACTCCACAATCAGATTGTCGCCACAGGTTTCGTTCATCACGCAGGAGCCGGATCTGCCAGCCATTTTTGCCAACGTCTGCTCGAAGTTCATCACGAAAACGCTTCCCATATCGTCTTGTACCCAGCTATCGAAGATAGCGTTGAGGAAGCGCCCGTACGCGTTGGCCGCGACCGACCATTCTGTCACCCGGCACTGCGCGGAAAAATCAGGGGAAATCAGCGTCAAACCGTTGGCATCGGGCTGTGCGGCTCGCCGTTCCACCAGCGGAATAAACTGCATATAGCGACTGCCGATCTGCTTAAGAAAGCGGTAGATTGCCAACGGCCGTTTGACGTTTTCCGCATTCACCACCGTCAAAGTATTGAACTCCACATGGTGCCGCTTCAGCGCCTCCAGGCCGCGGATAACGGCGTCAAAGGTGCTTTTCCCGGCGCGCGTCCGGCGATACGCATCGTTGCTGAGACGATCGCCGTCGAGAGAGAGACCAACGAGAAAACCGTGCTGTTTCAGGAACCGGGCCCAGTCATCATCAAGGTTAATTCCGTTGGTCTGAAAAACATTGCTGATGCGCTTCCCGCCGCGGTAGCGCTCCTGTAATCGCAGCGCCTCGCGGAAAAAGTCAATCCCGAGCAGGGTCGGCTCGCCGCCCTGCCAGTGAAAATCAACCGTTGGCGCAGGTTGGCTGGCGATATTTTTCCGCACGTAGTTTTCAAGCGTCGCGCCGTCCATTTTCCAGTGGGCCTGCCGCTGCGGATAGAGCCGCTGCTTTTCCAGATAGTAGCAGTAGGTGCAGTCGATATTGCACACCGCTCCTGACGGTTTTGCCATCAGCTGGAAGCGATTGATATGATGACTCATAGCCCGAGATAACTGATAACCGCGGGTTTCGCCGGTTCGCCGCTGCGCGTCGTCACCCCATCCAGCCAGCTATCCAGCAGCTGCGGACGGCGTTTTAACTCTTCGCGCGCCGCCTCCTGCGCCGTTTGCTGCTGGTCCAGCATACGGGCGATCACCGCGTTTTCCAGCCCGACGTCAAAGGTCAGTTGACTATAAAAGCGATTCAGATTCGGACATTCAGCAGCAAAATTCTTGCGCGTCACCGTATTCACCGTAGCGCTGCCATAGTGGGCGCCAAAGTACTTGTCGCCGCCGCTCAGGTAGACCAGCCTGAAGCGTGTATTCATAGCGTGCGGCTCCCAGCCCAGGAACGCGATCCACTGTTGACGTTCCACCGCGCGCGCCACCTGCGCCAGCATGCCGCTTTCGCTGGACTCCACCAACGTCCAGTTTTGCAGGGCGAAATCATGCGCGTCGATCATCTTCTTCAGACTGAGGTTAGCCGGCGCCCCGGGGGCAATGCCGTAAATTTTATGGCCGAACTTATCAGCAAATTTTTGCAGGTCGGCGAAGTCTTTTACCCCTGCGGCGGCGACGTAATCCGGTACGGCGAGCGTGAAGCGCGCGGCCGGGAGATTGCTGCCGAGCACCTTAATCGCGCCATCGGCGGTGAACTTACCGATCACCGGCGCCTGCGCGGGCATCCAGTTGCCGAGGAATACGTCAACCTGGCCGGTTTTCAGCCCCTGAAACGCCAGCGCCACCGACAGGTTTTGTACTTTTTGCCGATAGCCCAGCGCATTCAGTATCGTCCCGGAAAGGGCATTGGTCGCCGCAATATCGGTCCAGCCCGGATCGGACTGTGTGACGGTGGCGCAACGCGCGTCATCGGCGGCGAAGCCACTCAGCGGCAACCAGCCGGCGGCCGCCAACAGCATCAGTCGGGTCATGCGTTTCATTTTCATTATCATTCCTGGTGTTTCGCGGGAGAAGGATAGCGAGCGAACGCCTCTTGTTCATCCAGCGTTTGATGGTTACGGATATAGCGTGTCGATGCGCGCTGAAACGGCTGATAGTCCCAGTCTGGAATGGCATCCCGTCCGGCGACCTGGGTTAAAAACAGGCGTTTTTGCTGACTGGCGAGCACCTGGTGATAGAGGGCATCAAGATCCCAGCGCGCCGCGATTTCATCGACGAACGCCTGCGCGACCGCTTGATAATTGTTATTCGTCGCCAGATTCACCCGCTCGTGGGGATCGTCGCGTAAATTGAACAGCTGCGGCGTCTCACTGACTGAATGAATATATTTCCACTCCCCCCGGCGAAACATCAGCATCGGCCCAAGCGCGCCTTCGGCCAGGTATTCGCTCACCGCCCCGTCCGGCCCGGGTAGCCCCTGTAAATGCGGCACCAGACTGTTGCCATCCAGCGGAGCGATAGCCTGCGCTTTGCGATCTTCGCCGCTGGCAAGCTCGACAAGCGTAGGCAACAGATCCACCAGCGAGACGCTTTCGCTGACCCGACGGGGCGCGAAGCGCGTGGGGTTATGCACGATAAACGGCACGCGTACGGCGTTCTCGAAGAAGTTCATCTTGTACCACAGGTCACGTTCGCCGAGCATTTCGCCATGGTCGGCAATCACCATAACCACGGTATTTTCGGCCAGCCCCGTTTCTTCGAGGGTGCGCACCATTTCACCAAAGCAATCATCAACGTAGGCCAGAGCGCCGTAGTAGGCATGACGGGCGCGCCGAATATGCTCATCGTGGATTAAGCCCGGTTCCAGCTGATACATGGCGCGCATCCGCGCCGAATGCGCATCGTCTGCAATATCGTTGCCGCGCGTAACCGGCATATCGATGTCATCTGGCGAAAAACGATCGAGGTAGCGTTTGGGGATCGCGAAAGGATCGTGGGGATGCGTGAGCGACAGGAGCAGCATAAACGGCTGTTCATCGGGGCGACGGGCGGCGTCATACAAGCGCTGGCGGGCGAGGAATAAGGCCTCATCATCAAAATCAAGCTGGTTGGTACGCACGCACTCGCCTGCTTCCAGCACCGAACTCATGTTGTGATACCAGTCGAGTCGGCGTTCAGGATGTTTCCAGTCCGGCGTCCAGCCAAAATCGGCGGGGTAAATGTCCGTCGTCAGCCGTTCGTCAAAACCGTGCAGCTGATCGGGGCCGCAAAAGTGCATTTTCCCCGACAGCCAGGTGCGGTAGCCCTGTTCGCGCAGATAATGGCAAAAGGTTGGCGAGTCGGCATGGAACTCGGCGGCGTTGTCATACACCTGATTACGGGAAATATACTGCCCGGTCATCAACGATGCACGCGATGGCGCGCACAGCGGACTGTTGCAATAGGCGGAATCAAATACCACCCCTTCGCGAGCTAATTTATCTATATTTGGCGTCAGACTAACGTTATTGCCATACGCTCTTAAGGCGCTGGCCGTTAACTGATCGGCCATCAGAATAACGATATTCGGTTTATTTATAAGCATGACCTTTCCGCACAGTAAAATAATTAATAAAACGTGTTAGCCTTATCTCATGTATCAACAGGCCCTGTGAAGGGGCTATTTTTTTATCATGACATAAGGTGAATTTATGGCAGGAAAATTACAGCTTCCGCCTTTACAGGCGCTAGTGGTATTTGAAGCGGCGGCGCGTTTAGGTAATTTTACCGCCGCCGGAAATGAACTCGGACTATCGCAGCCGGCGGTCAGTCAGCGTATTCAGATGCTGGAGAATCTGATTAATTCACCGCTATTTGAACGCCGTCATCGCGGCGTCCAGCTCACCGAATCCGGCAATAGTCTGTATCTGATCGTCCGCAGTAGCCTGCTGGAAATCAGCGAGCAGTTTGAACGCACGCGTCTGCAGCGCAATGTCCTGCGTATCGATACCGATATGGGGTTTGCCAGCTACTGGCTCTTACCCCGCATGGAGAGGCTGCAAGCGTTAATTCCGGGGGTGGAGGTACAGATAACCACTTCGCCCAACGACTATAACTTTCGCGATAGTAACGCGGATCTGGCGATCTATTTTGGCCACGGAAACTGGCCCGGAACGCAGAGCCAGCGGCTGTTCCCTGAGATTGTCATTCCTGTTTGCAATCAAAAGATTAAGCAAGAAATGGCGTCGGTCTCCACCCCCGAATCTCTGCTGGATTATCCCCTGCTGAAGCTGCCGGAATCCCGGCCCCAGCGCTGGATGACGTGGGACGACTGGTTCCGCCAGCATCAGGTATCCGGGCAAAATCATGCCGCCTCCCGGACGTTCAACGCCTATTCCCTGGTGATCCAGGCGGCGCTGGAAGGCCAGGGGATCGCCCTCGGCTGGCAGCCGCTGATCGCGCCGTTTCTTGCCAGTAAACAGCTGGTGCAATGCGGGCCGATGCACCGTACCGAACGGGGCTATTATCTGATTTCCGCCAATGCTAAACCGGTCTCGGCGCAGCAGGAAAAAGTCAAAGCATGGTTATTGGATGAAGCCTGGAGTTTTCACGCTTCCGGTCATCTAATACCAGAAAATAAATAAGCTAAGACAGAAAACGCATATTGATTTGACGAAATAGATTAGCGCGCTCGACGGTTTTATATGTTAGTTTTTTAACGCCACCCTAAAATAAACACGATGCCATGTTACAACCTATATTTGAGTTACAATCCGTTAATAAAAATTATTATTCCAGCGATAATACACGTTTTTTCTTAACAGCGCCAAAAAGCGCGGCGATTAATGCCTTGAGCGATATCAATTTAGAAATATATCGCGGAGAGATTTTTGTCATTGTCGGTCTTTCCGGCTCCGGTAAGTCGACATTGCTGCGCACGCTTAACCACCTGCTCCCGGCCAGTTCCGGCTCGGTGATTTTCCAGGGTAAAACGCTTTCCGCGCTGCGGGAATCCGAGCTGATCGCCCTGCGCCGCCGCCATATCGCCATGGTTTTCCAGTCGTTCGCGCTGTTTGATGAACGCAGCGTACTGGATAACGTCGCGTTCGGCCTTGAAGTAGCCGGCGAATCCCGGGATCTGCGCTACCGAAAAGCGAACGAGATGCTGGCAAAAGTCGGGCTTGCCGACGTTGCCGAACAGTACCCGCCTCAGCTCTCCGGTGGCATGCAACAGCGGGTCGGGCTTGCGCGCGCGCTGGTCATGGACCCCACCGTGCTGTTAATGGATGAAGCATTTTCCGCGCTCGATCCGATTATTCGCCGTGAAATGCAGACGCTGCTGCTGTCGCTACAGGCACATTCCCGGCGCACCATCGTCTTTGTCACCCACGATATGGAAGAGGCGCTGCGCCTCGGAACGCGGATTGCGATTATGGAAAAAGGCAGGCTGGTGCAGGTTGGCACCGCGGAAGAGCTGATAAACGCGCCGGCGACCGCGTATGTGCAACACTTTTTCTCCGGGGTCGACGTTTCGCGCTGGCAGCTGGCCGAAAGCTATGCCGATATCTGGACAACGCGTCAGGAGCCATCATGAGCTACCCCCTCGATTTTAGTCGTCAGATTGACGATGCAGTACAACGCCTGCTGGCACACGCCGGCGGTGGCTTTGACGGTTTTGCCGGGGCTATCGACCGCTTTGCCGGGGGCCTTGAGAGCGTGATAAATGCGCTTTCGCCGTGGGGGCTGGTGATCATCGCGGTCTGGCTGGGCGCATGGCGGATTGGCAAAGGTTTTGCGCTGTTTGCCCTGCTTGCTTCGCTGTATATCATTTACAGCGGCTACAGCGAGCACGCTGCGGTGACGCTGGCGCTGACCCTGTCATCAACGTTTTTCAGCCTGCTGATCGGCATTCCACTCGGGATCTGCAGCGCGCGACGCGCGGCTACCGGCAGGATCATTCGCACGGTGCTTGATTTTATGCAGACCATGCCCGCCTTTGTGTACCTGATACCCGCGACGATTTTGTTCGGGCTTGGCCGCCCGCCGGGGATCTTCGCGACGATTCTGTTTTCTATGCCGCCGGTGGTGCGTCTGACCGATTTAGGTATTCGCCAGGTCAACGCTTCGCGCATCGAAGCGGGCATCGCCTTTGGCTGCACGCCGTGGCAGTTGCTGTGGAAAGTGCAGTTGCCCGCTGCGCAGCCCTCGATTATGGCCGGCATAAACCAATCGATCATGATGGCTATGTCGATGGTGATTATCGCGTCGATGGTCGGGGCCGGCGGGCTGGGTAACGATATTTTGAGCAGTATCCAACAGCTGGAAATTGGCACTGGCCTACAGAGTGGTTTCGTGGTGGTGCTGATTGCCATCCTGCTGGATCGGCTGTCGGCAAGCTTTGCAAGACGCGACGGCCCCCCTGGCGCCAGAAAGACGATGCTTCACGGGCTGTTTCGACTCAGAGCGAAATAGCGCGGCAGTCCTGCATCAGGAATGGGGCAAGCCCATCGCGACCCCGGCTGCCGGGGTCGCGATGCTGCCGGGGAATACGTAGTCCGTTACTGGAACGGTTTAACGTCGCCGACGCCTTCACGCAGCACGACCGGCGCGTCTTCGGTCAGGTCGATGACGGTGGTAGGCTGCTGGCCAAGATAGCCGCCGTGGATAATCAAATCCACCAGCTTCTCCAGCCGGTCTTTGATCTCTTCCGGGTCGGATTCGGTGAATTCGCTACCGGGCAGCATCAACGAGGTCGACAGCATCGGTTCGCCGAGCGTCTCCAGCAGCGCCTGGGCTATCGGGTTCGACGGCACGCGCATCCCGATGGTCTTACGCTTCTCCTGCAGCAGGCGACGCGGTACCTCTTTGGTCCCCTTGAGGATAAAGGTGTAGTTACCCGGGGTGTTATTTTTTATCAGGCGAAACGCCACGTTATCGACAAACGCGTAGGTCGACAGCTCAGACAGGTCGCGGCACATCAGCGTAAAGTTGTGGCCATCAGGCAACTGACGAATGCGGCAAATACGCTCCATCGCGCCTTTATCTTCAATCTTACAGCCCAGCGCGTAACCGGAATCGGTGGGATAAACGATCACCCCACCCTTACGCACAATCTCCACCGCCTGGTTAATCAACCGTGCCTGCGGGTTGTCCGGATGGATATAAAAAAACTGGCTCATACTTCCCTCTCAATTTTATTCTGCGGCCGTTTCCCAGCTGTGCCAGATCCCTTCTACGCCAGCGGGTAGCCAAAGTTTGCGGCCCAGTTCGATCCACGGACAAGGCTGATGAAAATCAGATCCTTGTGAACCCAGAAGACCAAACTGCACGGCGTACGCGGCAAGCTGCGTACGTTCATGGGGCGCCTGCTGGCATTGCGCCAGTTCCATCGCATCGCCACCCTGCTCGCTGAAGTGGGCCAACAGCCGTTTTAGCCACTTGGCGGAGAGGTCGTAACGCCCGGGATGGGCGATAACCGCTTTGCCGCCAGAATGATGAATGACATCAATCGCTTGTTTTATTGTACACCACTGCGGCGGAACGTATCCGGTTTTCCCGCGGGCGAGATATTTTTTAAAAACATCGGCAATATTGCTGGCATAACCGGCTTCCACCAGGAAGCGCGCGAAGTGTCCGCGGGTTACCGCGCCGCCGTCAGCAAGCTTCATGGCCCCCTCCCAGGCGCCTGGAATCCGCGCTTTCTCCAGCCGCTCGGCGATCATCTGTGCGCGCAGCTGGCGACGCGCCTTCTGCTCTTCCAGAAGCGCGCTCAGTGCCGGGTGCACAATATCAATATTCAAACCGACAATATGAATCTCGTGGTTTTCCCACAATGTTGAAATTTCCACCCCGGTTACCAGCGTGAGCGGTAAACCGGCGCGGGCGATTTCGGCACGCGCGGCGGGAATCGCCGCCACGGTATCGTGGTCGGTAATCGCCAGGGTCCCGACGCGCATCTGGTGAGCGCGATGAACCAGTTCTTGCGGAGTCAGCCGCCCGTCAGAGGCGGTGGTGTGGCTGTGCAGATCGTAAATCACTGCGTAATGGGTGTCGCTCAAAGAGACTCCTGCTGGACATGGACTTAAATTAGCGCATTATCATAACGACTCGCGGAGAAAATCTGCAAACAGGGGTTGACTTTATTCCTCTGGACTAGTTAACTAGTACGCAAGTTCACATGAAGGGGTATCACGATGAAAACGCAATTTATCACTCTGCACGGCTGGTGGCGCACCTCCTGATATCGGGCGGCGTGATCGCGTTTTGCACTCAGCATACAGATACCCGGCCCGCCAATGAGCGGGCTTTTTATTGGACAAATTATTATACCGAAAGGCGAGAACAATAATGCAAACATCAAAACCGGCACTCGAGCTTCTCACCAGCGACGCCATCTATCGCGAAAACCCCACGGCGCTGTTTCACCAGCTGTGCGGCGCTCGCCCGGCCACGCTGCTGCTGGAATCGGCGGATATCGACAGCAAAGACGATTTAAAAAGCCTGCTGCTGGTAGACAGCGCGCTGCGCATCACCGCGCTAGGTGACACTGTCACTCTGCAGGCGCTTTCTGCTAACGGCGCGGCCCTGCTGGATTTACTGGATAATACTCTGCCTTCGGGCATCGACAATCAGCGCCAGCCCAATAGCCGGATCCTGACCTTCCCGCCTGTCAGCGCGCTGCTGGATGAAGATGCCCGCCTGTGCTCTTTATCCGTCTTTGACGCCTTCCGTCTGCTGCAGGAACTGGTCACCGTTCCGCCGGACGAGCGCGAAGCGATGTTCTTTGGCGGCCTGTTTGCCTATGACCTGGTAGCCGGTTTTGAAAATCTGCCGCCGCTGGAAAGCGACACCGCCTGCCCGGACTACTGTTTCTACCTGGCCGAAACCCTGCTGGTTATCGACCACCAGACCAAAAATACCCGTATCCAGTCGAGCCTGTTCACCCCGCTGGAGAGTGAAAAACAGCGTCTGACCCAGCGTATCGCCCAGCTTCGCCAGCAGCTTAACGAGCCGCCTGCGCCGCTGCCGGTGACTAAAGTTGAATCGATGACCTGCGACTGCGATCAGAGTGATGAAGAGTACGGCGCGGTGGTACGCAAAATGCAGCGCGCCATTCGCGCCGGTGAAATCTTCCAGGTGGTGCCGTCCCGCCGCTTCTCTCTGCCCTGCCCGTCGGCGCTGGCGGCCTACGACGTCCTGAAAAAGAGCAACCCAAGCCCGTACATGTTCTTTATGCAGGATAACGACTTCTCTTTATTTGGCGCATCGCCAGAGAGCTCGCTGAAATATGACGCCCTAAGCCGCCAGATTGAGATCTACCCGATTGCCGGTACCCGCCCACGCGGCCGCCGCGCCGACGGATCGCTGGATCGCGACCTCGACAGCCGTATCGAACTGGAAATGCGCACTGACCATAAAGAGCTTTCCGAGCATCTGATGCTGGTTGACCTGGCGCGTAACGACCTCGCGCGAATCTGTACGCCGGGCAGCCGCTACGTCGCCGACCTGACCAAAGTTGACCGCTACTCCTTTGTGATGCACCTGGTGTCCCGCGTGGTTGGCGAACTGCGTAGCGACCTCGACGTCCTGCATGCCTACCGCGCCTGTATGAACATGGGCACCCTGAGCGGCGCGCCGAAGGTTCGCGCCATGCAGCTTATCGCCGCCGCCGAAGGCAAACGCCGCGGCAGCTACGGCGGCGCGGTGGGCTACTTTACCGCCCACGGCGACCTCGATACCTGCATCGTGATTCGTTCTGCCTATGTGCAGGACGGCATCGCCACCGTCCAGGCTGGCGCCGGTATCGTTCTGGATTCAGTGCCTCAGTCCGAAGCGGATGAAACCCGCAATAAAGCTCGCGCGGTGCTGCGCGCAATCGCTCAGGCCCACCACGCTAAGGAGACTTTCTGATGGCCGACATCCTGCTGCTCGATAATATCGACTCTTTTACCTACAACCTCGCAGACCAGCTGCGCGCGAACGGCCATAACGTGGTGATTTACCGTAACTCGGTGCCGGCGCAGACCTTAATTGAGCGCATTGGTACCATGGATAATCCGGTGCTGATGCTCTCTCCGGGCCCGGGGACCCCCAGCGAAGCGGGCTGCATGCCGGAGCTGCTGACCCGGATGCGCGGCAAACTGCCGATCATCGGTATCTGCCTCGGTCATCAGGCCATTGTTGAAGCTTACGGCGGCTACGTCGGCCAGGCTGGCGAAATCCTGCACGGCAAAGCCTCCAGCATCGAACATGACGGCCAGGCGATGTTTGCCGGGCTGACCAATCCGCTGCCGGTAGCGCGTTATCACTCGCTGGTGGGCAGCAATATTCCGGCCGGGCTGACCATTAACGCCAACTTTAACGGGATGGTCATGGCGGTGCGTCATGATGCCGACCGCGTCTGCGGCTTCCAGTTCCATCCTGAGTCGATTCTCACCACCCAGGGCGCACGTCTGCTGGAGCAGACCCTGGCATGGGCGCTGCAGAAACTCGAGCAGACCAACGTGATTCAGCCGATCCTCGAGAAGCTGTATCAGGCCGAAACCCTGAGCCAGCAGGAAAGTCACCTGCTGTTCTCTGCGGTGGTGCGGGGAGAAGTGAAACCCGAGCAGCTGGCTGCCGCGCTGGTGAGCATGAAGGTGCGCGGTGAACAGCCGCAAGAGATTGCCGGCGCCGCCACCGCCCTGCTGGAAAACGCCGCGCCGTTCCCGCGTCCGGACTACCTGTTCGCCGATATCGTCGGTACCGGCGGCGACGGCAGCAACAGCATTAATATTTCCACCGCCAGCGCCTTTGTGGCGGCGGCCTGCGGCCTGAAAGTCGCCAAACATGGCAACCGCAGCGTATCGAGCAAGTCGGGCTCTTCCGATCTGCTGGCCGCGTTCGGTATCAACCTGGATATGAATGCCGACAAGTCCCGCACCGCGCTGGATGAACTGGGCGTCTGCTTCCTGTTTGCGCCGAAGTATCACACCGGTTTCCGCCATGCGATGCCGGTTCGCCAGCAGCTGAAAACCCGCACGCTGTTCAACGTGCTCGGGCCGCTGATTAACCCGGCGCATCCGCCGCTGGCGCTGATTGGCGTCTACAGCCCGGAACTGGTGCTGCCGATTGCCGAAACCCTGCGCGTGTTGGGCTACCAGCGGGCTGCGGTAGTCCACAGCGGCGGTATGGATGAAGTGTCGCTGCATGCGCCGACGGTAGTCGCTGAGTTGAATAACGGGGAAATCAAAAGCTATCAGCTGACGGCCAATGACTTTGGTCTCACGCCTTACCATCAGGAACAGCTGGCTGGCGGCACGCCGGAAGAAAACCGTGACATTCTTACGCGCTTGCTACAAGGTAAAGGTGAAGCCGCTCACGAAGCCGCCGTCGCCGCCAACGTCGCTATGCTGATGCGCCTGTACGGGCACGAAGACCTGAAGGCCAACGCTCAGCAGGTGATCGACGTGCTGCGCAGCGGAGCGGCCTATGACAGAGTGACCGCATTAGCGGCAAGAGGGTAAATAATGCAGACCGTTTTAGCAAAAATCGTTGCCGACAAAGCGATTTGGGTAGAAGACCGCAAACAACAGCAACCGTTAGCCAGTTTTCAGAATGACGTCGTCCCGACTCAGCGTAATTTTTACGATGCGCTCGCCGGTACACGCACCGCGTTTATTCTGGAATGCAAAAAAGCGTCTCCGTCGAAAGGACTGATTCGCCAGGATTTTGACCCGGCGACCATCGCCGGCGTCTATAAAAATTATGCCTCGGCCATCTCCGTCCTGTGCGACGAGAAATATTTCCAGGGCAGCTTCGACTTTCTGCCGATCGTCAGCGCCATCGCGCCGCAGCCGATTCTGTGCAAGGATTTCACCATCGATCCTTACCAGATCTACCTGGCGCGCTACTACCAGGCCGACGCCTGCCTGCTGATGCTGTCGGTGCTTGACGACGACCAGTATCGCCAGCTTGCCGCCGTGGCCCATAGCCTGAACATGGGCGTGCTGACCGAGGTCAGCAATGAAGAGGAGCTGGAGCGCGCCATTGCGCTGAAGGCCAAAGTGGTCGGGATTAACAACCGCGACCTGCGCGATATGTCGATTGATCTGAACCGCACCCGCCAGTTGGCGCCGCGCCTGGATCATGATGTGACGGTTATCAGCGAATCCGGTATTCATACTTACGCCGAAGTGCGCGAACTCAGCCATTTTGCCAACGGTTTCCTGATCGGTTCCGCCTTGATGGAACAGGCGGATCTCGATGCCGCCGTGAAGCGCGTGCTGCTCGGCGAGAATAAAGTCTGCGGCCTGACCCGGCCTCAGGATGCACAGATCGCCTGTGAATCCGGCGCAATTTATGGCGGGCTGATTTTTGTTCCCTCCTCGCCGCGTGCCGTGAACGATGCCCAGGCGAAAGAGATTATTCAGTCCGCTCCGCTGCGCTACGTTGGCGTCTTCCGTGACGCGCCCATCGAGGCGGTCGCCGCCCGGGCAGAACAGCTTCCGCTGGCGGCGATTCAACTGCACGGTAGCGAAGATCAGACCTATATTGACGCGCTGCGTGCGGCCCTTCCGGAGTCGGTGCAAATCTGGAAAGCCCTCAGCGTCAGCGACACGCTACCCTCACGTCACTTCACCCATGTCGATAAGTATGTTTTCGATAATGGCCAGGGCGGTAGCGGCCAGCGTTTCGACTGGACGCTGCTGCAGGGCCAGGACCTGCGTAATGTCATTCTGGCAGGCGGCCTGGGTGCCGATAACTGTGTAGAAGCTGCGAAAAGCGGCTGTGCCGGACTCGATTTCAATTCAGGCGTAGAGTCGCAGCCGGGTATTAAAGATCCCAGCAAACTGGCTTCGGTGTTTCAAACACTGCGCGCATATTAAGGAGCAATAATGAGCACTTTACTTAATCCCTATTTTGGCGAATTTGGCGGTATGTATGTCCCGCAGATTCTGATGCCTGCCCTGCGCCAGCTGGAAGAAGCGTTCGTCAGCGCGCAGAAAGATCCGGCGTTTCAGGCGGAATTTACCGATCTGCTGAAAAACTACGCCGGTCGTCCCACGGCGCTGACTAAATGTCGTAACCTGACCGAAGGGACCTGCACCACGCTGTATCTGAAGCGCGAAGATCTGCTGCACGGCGGCGCGCACAAAACCAACCAGGTGCTGGGTCAGGCGCTGCTGGCTAAACGAATGGGTAAAACCGAAATTATCGCCGAAACCGGCGCCGGCCAGCACGGCGTAGCATCCGCACTCGCCAGCGCTCTGCTCGGTCTGAAGTGCCGCATCTATATGGGCGCAAAAGACGTCGAACGCCAGTCGCCAAACGTGTTCCGCATGCGTTTAATGGGTGCCGAAGTGATTCCGGTGCACAGCGGTTCCGCCACGCTGAAAGATGCCTGTAACGAAGCGCTGCGCGACTGGTCTGGTAGCTACGAGACCGCGCACTATATGCTCGGTACCGCGGCGGGCCCGCATCCGTTCCCGACCATCGTGCGTGAATTCCAGCGCATGATTGGCGAAGAGACCAAAGCGCAAATTCTCGAAAAAGAAGGTCGTCTGCCGGATGCGGTTATCGCCTGCGTCGGCGGCGGATCCAACGCTATCGGGATGTTTGCTGACTTTATCGATGAAACCAACGTCGGTCTGATCGGCGTCGAACCTGCGGGTCACGGGATTGAAACCGGTGAACACGGCGCGCCGCTGAAGCATGGTCGCGTTGGCATCTACTTCGGTATGAAGTCACCGATGATGCAAACCGCAGACGGCCAGATTGAAGAGTCCTACTCCATTTCCGCCGGTCTGGATTTCCCATCCGTTGGCCCGCAGCACGCTTTCCTCAACAGCACCGGCCGCGCGGATTACGTGTCGATTACCGATAACGAGGCCCTGGAGGCCTTTAAAGCGCTCTCCCGCCATGAAGGGATTATTCCGGCTCTGGAGTCCTCTCACGCTCTGGCGCATGCGCTGAAAATGATGCGCGAAAACCCGGAAAAAGAGCAGCTGCTGGTGGTTAATCTGTCCGGTCGCGGCGACAAAGACATCTTCACCGTACACGATATTCTGAAAGCGCGAGGGGAAATCTGATGGAACGTTATGAGACGCTGTTTGCACAACTGAAAACCCGCCGGGAAGGCGCGTTCGTTCCCTTCGTCACCCTCGGCGATCCGAACCCTGAGCTGTCGCTAAAGATCATCGATACGCTGATTGAAGCCGGCGCCGACGCCCTGGAGCTGGGGATTCCGTTCTCCGATCCGCTGGCGGATGGCCCGACGATTCAGGGCGCAACCCTGCGCACCTTTGCCGCTGGCGTTAACCCGGCGCAATGCTTTGAAATGCTGGCGGCGATTCGCCACAAGCACCCGACTATCCCGATTGGCCTGCTGATGTATGCCAACCTGGTATTCAGCCCTGGTATTGACGAGTTCTATGCCGAGTGCGCACGCGTCGGCGTCGATTCGGTGCTGGTCGCCGATGTCCCGATTGAAGAGTCCGCCCCGTTCCGTCAGGCGGCGCTGCGCCATAATATCGCGCCGATCTTCATCTGCCCGCCGAACGCCGATGATGACCTGCTGCGCCAGATTGCCTCCTGGGGCCGCGGCTATACCTACCTGCTGTCACGCGCTGGCGTTACCGGAGCGGAAAACCGCGCCGCGCTGCCGCTGCACCACCTGGTGGAAAAACTGGCCGAATATAACGCCGCGCCGCCGCTGCAGGGCTTTGGCATCTCCGCGCCGGAGCAGGTGACCGCTGCACTTGAAGCCGGTGCGGCCGGGGCGATTTCCGGTTCGGCGATCGTGAAAATTATCGAGCGCAACGTTAACGATCCGCAGACCATGCTGGCCGAGCTCAAAGCATTCGTGCAGAGCCTGAAGGCGGCGACGCGCTAATCGAACGCGGCATACGGTAACGGCTTTAAGCGAAAAGCCGTTACTAGCGCTGTTTACCCACTCCATCCAGCGCTTCCATCACGGGACTCAGCAGGTAACTCAGGATTGTTCTGCGTCCCGTTTTTATTTCACCGGTAACCTGCATCCCCGGTTCAAGAAGTTTTTCCTCTCCCTCCACCATCAACGTTCGCTGTTTCAGGGAAATCACCGCCCGATAAACCAACCCCAGCTCCCGATCTTCAACGGCATCGGCCGAGACCTGCCGAAGTTCACCCGTCACCCACCCATAGCGGGTGAAGTCAAAGGTACTGATTTTCACCGCCGCCTTTTGCCCGGGCCTTAGAAAACCGACGTCCTGGTTCCTGACCATGACTTCCGCTACCCGTTCACCGCTATCGGGAACGATCTTCAGCAGCTCCTGCGCCGGCTCCACGGCGCCGTCGGCATCCCTGAAGACCAAAGACTCCACCGTTCCGCTAACCGGCGCGCGCAACAGGTATTGTGCGCTCAGGGACTGGAGCTGATTGAGCTTGGTTTCCAGCACCCGGTTTTCATCGCTGCGCTCCGCGCTCTCTTTGGCAAGGGCATGGGTTTTATCGGCCGTTCTGGCCTGCGCTTCTTCATCTATCTGATGGAGGCTGTCACGCACCTCCTGTGCGCGGGTTTCTGCGGCCACCACCCGATGGCGGGACTCGGTATATTTTTTCCCGCTCTCCAGCAGGCTGTCCCGACTGGTGAGCTTCTTCTGATACAGCGCTTCCAGCGCCTGATATTGTTCTCTGAAAAGCGGCAGCAAATTTTCAGCCAGCGCTTTTTCCACCTGTCCCTCGGCCAGCTGCGCCAGCAGAACCGCTCTTCGGCTGTCAAACACCGCTTTTTCACGGCGATCCGCCTCGATTTCCGCCGTTAGCCGTAACGCCGCCTGTTCAGCCAGCGCAACATCCTCTTGTAGATAGGCGGGAGGAAGCTGAGCGGTAACGCTCCCCTGATGATAATAACGGTTAAGCAATGTCAGACGCGCAATATGATACCGGTTAATACGCTGGCGCAGCCGGTTCTCTTTGATTTGCGCCTGCAAATGACCGTCGTTAAATTTGATCAGCGGCTGGCCCTGGGCCACGTGCATCCCCTCCCGCACCATCACCGCCGCGACTTCAGCGGTGACCGCGGCATTCACCGGGCGCGACAGTTCGCTCACCACGATTTTCCCCTGCGTCACGGCAACAATATCAACCTTACCCCAGGCTGCCCATAAGAGCGCCGCGGACATCGTCAACATCACGCACCAGATGATGCCCCTGCCCGCAGGCGAAGGCGGCGTATCCTGAACCTCCAGCACCGCGGGGAGAAATTCCCGGTAACGCTTCATCCGGTCATCCCCTGCTGTAGCGCATATAAACGCGCGTACAGACCATTCCCGGCAAGCAGCGCAGCATGCGTTCCCTGCTCGCCGATCGCGCCGCTTTCCATCACGATAATACGGTCGGCCAGCCGAACGGTGGATAAGCGGTGGGCGATAATAAATACCGTCCTCCCCCGACAGATTTCCGCCATATTGTGGTGAATAATCCGTTCAGATTCGTAGTCCAGCGCGCTGGTGGCTTCATCGAGAATCAATACTTTCGGGTCAGTTATCAGCGCACGGGCAAGGCCGATACGTTGTTTCTGCCCGCCGGAAAGTTGCCCGCCGTGTTCGCCAACCGGTGTGTCATAGCCCATCGGGAGTTCACTGATAAACTCATGGGCGCCGGCCAGCGCGGCAGCGGCCATCACCTGCTCCTGCGAGGCATCGGGTACGGCAAGGGCGATATTTTCCCGCAGGGTGCCGGAGAAAAGCTGAGTTTCCTGTAACACGACGCCAACCTGACGGCGCAACCATTGCGGATCGGTATGAGCGATATCCGTGCCATCGATAAATATCTGACCTACCGAGGGTAAATACAGCCTTTGCATCAGTCTCGCCAGCGTACTCTTACCCGAGCCCGAGCGCCCTACGATGCCAATAACCTCGCCTGGTCGCACGGATAGCGTCACGCTGTTCAGCACCTGAGCGCCGCCGGGATGGTAGGCAAAGCTGATCCCGGCGAACCTTACCGCCCCCTGCATTTGGGCGAGAGCGATGCCGCTCGCAGGCTGTTGCTCGGTCGGCATATTCAGAATATCCCCCAGCCGTTTGATGGAAACCGAGACCTGCTGTATGTCCTGCCATAGCTGTACGAAGCGCAGCACCGGCGCGGTAACCTGGCCGGCAAACATGTTAAAGGCAATCAGCGCGCCGACCGTCATGTCGCCCTGAATAACCTGCTGCGCGCCGTACCACAGGATCGCCACGCTGGTTGCCCGGCTAATAAAGCGGGAAATCTGCCCGGCTATATTCCCCAAATTCTGCGTTCTGAAGCTGCTACTGACAAAAGCGGCGATTCGGGTATCCCAGCGACGGACCATATGATGCTCAACCGCCATCGCTTTCAGCGGCTCGATCGCCGTGATGCTCTCCACCAGAAAAGCCTGATTCTGCGCTCCCTGACGAAACTGTTCGTTGAGACGACGGCGCAGAGATGGCGTGATAACCGCCGATAAAATGGCGTAAAAAACCAGCGAAATGATGACGATAAGAGTCAATGGGATACTGTAGAACGCCATGACGACGAAAAAAATCACCATAAAGAGCAGATCGGTACAAAGCGTCAGAGCGCTGCCGGTGAGAAATTCCCGTACCGTTTTGAGTTCGTGAACCCGTGCTACGGTAACGCCTGCCTGCCGTTCCTTAAACCACGCCAGCGGCAGCGCCAGAAGATGACGAAAGAGCAATGAGCTCAAGGTGACATCAATTCTTTGCGCGGTATGTGCCAGCTGGTAAGTTCGGAGTCCATCCAGCACGACTTCAGCAACGGTAATACAGAGCATTCCCAGCGCCAGGACGTCCAGCGTCGTCAGACTCTGATGGGCCAAAACCTTGTCGACCACAACCTGGAAAAAAAGGGGGGTGATTAATGCCAGCAATTGAATAAAAAATGAAGCCAGCAAGACTTCACCAACCAGCCTGCGATACTGCATAAATGCCTGCCAGAACCAGCGCAGATTGAACTCGTTGGCCAGCTTTTCCACAGAGAAGCGTTGGCTAAATAAAAAACCGCCGACCCTGGCCCCCTCCACAGGCGAGTACACGGAGGATTGCGGCCGATCGATCTCCTGAACCAGCCATTGCCCGTCCTTAACCGCCAACAACACGCTATATCCCCGATCGGGTAAATGAACCAGCGCCGGCAGAGGTAAGCGAGAGGTGACGTGCAGGCGGGGATAGTAGCGACAACGAAAGCCACAATGGCGGGCCGCACGCACCAGTTGCAGGGTGATGTGATGTTCCGCATCGACAAAGAATTGCTCACGCAGGGCGCGGATATTCACCGCCGTACCGTGGTAGCGGGCAATCAGCCGCAGCCCCTGCCATAGATTATCATCCGATGACATAACGCAGCTCCACTAATAGCCAACGGCTGTTCGCCAGTTTTCCGCCGTCGTTTGCGCGGTAGCCAGCGGTATAGCCACCCCGGCATCGTCCGCATCATCAACGTCGCCCGAGGCCAGAAACTGGCAGATCTCCTGCTTCAACAGCGCGATGTCTGCCGTGCTTTCCGCGGTGTCCATGACCGGTAAAGGAATATTGTGTTCGATATAATTCAGCACATCCTCCGGCAGCCATAGCGTGTCGTCGGCGAAGACAATCTGCTCCACCTGATAGCTGTCCAGACTGAAGTAACCCCGGATAATCACGCTGTCCGCCCGGTCGCGGAAGTTGAGCACCAGACTGTCATAGCCCTGTACCCGCTGCCGGGAGAGCACCGCCTGCTCCGCCAGCAGCCCCTCCCCGAGCCGCAGCGTGTCCGTCCCGCTGCTCTCGATAATCGTGTCCTGCCCGTCTCCGGCGTTAAAGAAG